>CAIKBD010000420.1 GCA_903825565.1 uncultured Anaerolineales bacterium
GGCGTACAAGCGTGTCGGCGGAATGAACAGACCTTCCTCGTACACTTCGTGCACCGCATTCGAGTCGAGCGCGCCGCCAATGTCCGCCATGTGTCCGATACTCCCGGCGAATCCCACGCGCTTGCCGTTGCGAAAGAACGGGAGAATCACGGCAATGTCGGGTTGATGTCCCGCGCACAACCAGGGATCGTTCGTGATGTAAATGTCGCCGGGACGAATGCCGTCCTCGCCGTACTTTTCGATGAAATGTTTTGTGACGTGCGGCAAGGTTTGATTGAACACGGGCATACTGCGCGTCGCGTGCGCCAAGCCGCGTCCCTGGCTGTCGAGCAGTTCGCAACCAAAATCATTCGCCGCGCCGATCACGGTCGAGAACGAAGTCCGCAACATCGTCACCGCCATTTCATCCACGAGCGAGATGAGGCGGCTCCATAAAATTTCGAGTGTCAAAGAGTCAAACGAATTCATATAATCCTTGTTGGTTGAATAGTTTGTTAGTTGGATAGTTGGATAGTTGGCGGATCAACTAACAAACTATCCAACTATCCAACTAACAAACTCTGATGATTAGATTTAATTTTTCGTCCACGACCAGCGTCATCTCCGGCGGCACAATCGCGGTGGACTCGCGCTCTTCGATGATCGCGGGACCGTTCACGCGCATTCCTGGGATCATCTTGTAACGATCGTACACCGGCGTCGTGATGAAGCCGGCTTTGCCAAAGTATGCGCGTCGTTGTCCGCGTTGCGCCGCGCTCGCAGAGCCATCGTGCGAAACCTGGGTTTGCATCGGCGGGCGTGGACCTGAAACGGTGACGCGCCAACTCAAAAATTCGAGCGCGCGAATTTGCGGCAAGTGTCCGTACCGTTGTTCGTACAACTGCATAAATTTTTCCGCGACCTGGGATTTGTGATCGCCGCGCAATGCTTCGCGCGGAAGCGCGACCGTCAACTCGTGCAGTTGCCCGACGAAACGTCCGTCCGCACTGCGCTCGACCGTGATGTCCTCGCGCACACCGGCTTCGGCGAGTAATGCTTCGCCCTTGCTTTGCAAATCAGCAAGGATGTGCTCGACCTGAGTTGGGTCAACACGATCCCAGCGTGTCGGGAACGATTGCACCAACTCGAACGAGAGCGGCGCGATGAGCAAACCAACGGCAGACGCCACGCCTGCCGAGGGCGGACACACGACTTCGGGCGCGTTCAAAATTCGTGCGACGCCCGCGCCGTGAATCGGTCCACCGCCGCCGTACGCGAGCACGGCAAACTTGCGCGGGTCTTGCGCCTGCTCGATGACGTGAATCTTTGCCGCCGCCGCCATATTTTCGTTGACGAGCGAGTGAATGCCCCACGCCGCTTCAACCGGCGAAAGCTTCAACGGTTGCGCGATGCGTTCCATTGCGTTCTCCGCCGCCGCAACATTCAACTTCATTCTGCCGCCGAGAAAATAATCCGGATTGAGATAGCCGAGCAATAAATTCGCATCGGTCACGGTTGGCTCATCGCCGCCGAGACCGTAACACGCCGGACCTGGTTCAGCGGACGCGCTTTGCGGACCGACCTTGAGCAAGCCGAGGCGATCCAGGTGCGCGATGCTTCCGCCGCCCGCGCCGATTTCGATCATATCAATCGAAGGGAATTGCAGAGGCAAGCCACTGCCCTTGCGAAAACGCGACACGCGCGCGACTTCCAAGCCACGCGCCAACCCAGGTTGACCGTTTTGAATCAAACACAATTTTGCGGTCGTGCCGCCCATGTCGAACGACACCACGTTTGGACGATTCGCGGTCAACCCGAAATGCGATGCGGCAATCGCGCCCGCCGCCGGACCCGACTCGACGAGGCGAATCGGAAATTCGGACGCGGTGTGCGTCGAAGCACTTCCGCCCGACGAGAGCATCCAATACAATCGCCCGTCGTATCCTTGTTTCTGCAACATATTTTCCAGCCGTTGCGCGTAATCGCGCAAGCGCGGTTGCACGTACGCGTTCGCTGTTGTGGTCGAAGTGCGTTCGTACTCGCGAATTTCCGGCGCGACCTGGGACGAGAGCGAGAGCGGCACGTCGGGTAACTCGCGCGCGATGAAACGCGCGACGTACTCTTCGTTTTGCGAATTGCGAAAGGCGTGCAAAAATGAAATCGCAATCGCCTCGACCTTTTCGGCGCGCAGTCGTTCCGCGATCTCGCGCAGTTCGTTTTCGTCCGGCGCGATCACGACATTGCCATCGCGGTCAATGCGCTCGCTGACGCCGAAACGCAAATAACGCGGTGCGAGCGGTTCGGGAAATTGCAAGAACAAGTCGTAAATGTCATAGCGTTGCTCGTTGCGGATTTCGAGCAGGTCGCGAAAACCTTTCGTCGTGAGCAAAGCGATTTTCGCGCCCGTGCGTTCGATGAGCGTGTTGGCGACGAGCGTCGTGCCGTGAATCGCGGTCTCGACCTGGGATGCGTTCGCGCCCGCCGATTCGAACAAGCCGCGCAAACCGGTCATCACACCTTGCGCGGGATCGTGCGGCGTCGTCAATTCTTTCCACACCTTGAGTTCGCCGGTCTGTTGATCGAGCAAAGCAAAATCGGTGAACGTGCCACCGATGTCAAATCCTAAACGATAACGTTTCCAATTTCCAATTTCCAATTTCCAATCTCCAATCTCATCCGCGTTGTGGTGTCTGCAAGAAACCTAATGAGCCGTAGCGCGATTGAATTTTCTGCCACTCGTCTGCGTCGTAAAACTGGCATCGCCCCGCCGTGAAAAATTTGGCGACCTCGACGCAAAAGCGCGTCGCCATCTCGTCGTCGTACACGTGATTCGCGCCGGTCGCGGGACCGGGGACGGGAACCTCGGATGTGAGCGCGACGCCGACAACCGGCACGCTCGTCGCGGTCGCCGGTTGCAAGATGCTGTTGAGATGATACAGGTCGTTGCCGTACGGCGTAATGTCCTGCGTCGTGAGCGGGAACACGACCGGCATTTTGCCGGTGACCCAGGACATGATGTTGAGCAGGTCTTCGCTCACGCGCAAAATGTAACCCTCTTTTACCGTCGGCGAAATCGCAAAGCCGCGATGATTGATGACACGATTGCCGCGCGTCGTGTCAATCGAAAGGATCGCTTGCATCGCCGGTTGCACCTGGCGCGCGATCATCGTGTGAATGCCGACGGGCGAACCCATGAACGGCGTCGGCTCGTGCGGTTGCGTCGGCGCGTGCGCGCAAATGTGCGTTGTGATGCGCACGTCGCCGGGAAGTGTGTCGCCGTTGCGTCGCATGTCCGCGAGCTTGAGCGCCGCACTCAACGCGACAACGGCGCCATCACCATCGGACACGAGACCGATTTGCGCCGGGCGTGCGCCGATGCCGCCGAGTTGTCCCAGGATGCCGAGCGTCGGTCCGTTGCCGTTGCCGCGAATCGCGCACGAAATAAAATCGGTGAAACCTTGTTCGCCGTTCACGCGCTCGACGATCACATCGTCTGCGCCGTGCGCCTTGAGCACATCGGCGACCTGGGTTCCGTTTACGTTCGCGCTGTCGAGTAATTCGTAAATTTCCAAAACTTGTTTCAGTGCCATCTTCAACTCCATATCTATCCGCGAATAACGCGAATAAACGCGAATTTTATTTTACATGTTTTATAATTGTCATTTCGAGCGAAGCGAGAAATCACCCAAACCATCGGAGATTTCTCCTCGCTTCGCTCGTCGAAATGACATCAGAATTTCAATTCGTGTCCATTCGTGTTATTCGCGGATTATTAATTTCGAAATGGGGAAACGTCGGGATCGGGGATGGGCATCGCGGCGAGCAGATTTTGCGTGTACTCGGCGCGCGGCGCGGTGAAAATTTGCTCGGTCGCGCCTTCCTCGACAATCTTGCCGTGATAAATCAACGCGACGCGATCGCAAATGTACCGAATCACACCCAGGTCGTGCGAGATGAACAGGTACGTCAGTTTCAATCGCTTTTGCAAATCGTCGAGCAAGTTCAAGATTTGCGCTTGCACCGACACGTCGAGCGCGGACGTTGGCTCGTCGAGAATGATGAGACGCGGATGCAGGGCGAGCGCGCGCGCGATGCCGATGCGTTGCCGTTGCCCGCCGGAAAATTCATGCGGAAAACGATAGAGGTGTTGGCGACCCAGGTTCACGAGTTCGAGCAGTTCGACGACGCGCGCGGTCAATTTCTCGCCGCGCAAATCGGTGTGAATGACGAGCGGCTCGGCGATAATGTCGCGCACGGTGAGCCGAGGGTTGAGCGACGCATACGGGTCTTGGAAAACGATTTGCATTTCGGCGCGGCGGCGGCGCATTTCTTCCGGCGACAAGCGCAAAATATCCACGCCGTTAAATCGAACTTGCCCGAACGATGGTTCTTCGAGACGCAGGAGCACCCGCGCAATCGTGCTCTTGCCCGACCCCGATTCGCCGACGAGTCCGAAACTGCTTCCTTCGGCAATCGAAAAATTCACACCGTCCACCGCTTTGATCGTGCCGATGGTGCGCGTGAACATTCCACCACGCAAAGGATAATGCTTGCCGAGATTTTCAACTTGAAGTAATTGATTTGCGCTCATAGTTTAAATTCATTGGACGCGGACGAACGCAGACGAACGCGGATTTTTTTATCTGCGTTTGTCCGCGTTGGTCTGCGTCCCAGTTTCTTTTGTGTAAAGATAGCACGCGAGTTGGTGATCGGGTTCGAGGGCGGTCATTGCCGGGAAAGTGGTGTCGCACACGGGCATTGCTTTGGGACAGCGCGGCGCAAAGCGACAACCGCCGGGTGGATGAATCAAATTCGGAATGTTGCCGGGCACGCCTTCGAGTTCGCCGCGTTTTGTTTGCGGCGTTGGAATCGAACGCAACAGACCTTGCGTGTACGGATGGCTCGGCGTTTTGAACACGCGCCGCGCCGCGCCGCTCTCGACAATGTTGCCCGCGTACATCACCGCGACCTCGTCGCACAACTGTGCAACGACACCCAGGTTGTGCGTGATGAGCAATACACTCAAATTGAATTCCTTGACGAGACCGTTGAACAGACGGAGAATTTGTGCTTGCACCGACACATCGAGCGCGGTCGTCGGCTCGTCCGCGATGAGCAGTTGCGGCTGACCCAGGAGCGCCATCGCGATCAAAACACGTTGGCGCATCCCGCCGGAAAATTCGTGCGGATAACCGTCAATGCGTCGCGCCGCGTCGGCGATGCCAACATGTTCGAGCAATTCGATGGAGCGTTGCCGTGCGGCTTGGCGTTGCCCGCCGGCGGAGGTGGACTTGCCGAGTAGACTCGTGTCGCCGGTTTCGGCGACGATGTGAAGCGCCACGTCAATCATCTGCTCGCTGATTTTGAAAACGGGGTTGAGGTTTGTCGCCGGGTCTTGGAAAATCATCGCGATGCGGCGTCCGCGCAATTTTCGCATTTGCGCTTCGGACATGTTCATCACGTCTTGTCCGTCGAACCAAATTTCGCCGCGCGGATAATTTCCCGGCGGTGTGGCGACGAGGCGCGAGACCGACAAGCCCGTGAGCGTTTTGCCGCACCCGGTCTCGCCGACCAAGCCCATCACCGCGCCGCGCCGCAGAGTAAGATTGACGCCGTTGAGCACGTGCGAGGTGCCGTCGAAGGTTTTGATGTCGAGATACAAATTACGAATGTCGAGAAGTGGTTGCTCGGTCATTTTTTCTTTGGCGCGCGCTTCAAATTTTCGGCGACGCGGAATCTTACGATTTTGCGAATCAAGGTCATCGGCAAAGGTTGGTCGAGCGGAAACTGGACGGAACCTTTCGCCGTTTTATAGCCGGACAGTTCGCGTTTGAACGCCGCGATGCCGGTCGGCACTGGGTAAAAGCCGATGTGATTTTTGAAAGCCGCAAAGTGAACCAGGTTGCCGTTTAGCGTGAACGTCGGCATTTGGTAACTGATTTTTTCTGCCGCCGCCGGCGCGGCGGCGTGAATCGTCGCGCGCAGCGCTTCGAGTTTCGTTTGCACGTCCGCCGGAAATGCGGCGATGTATTCGTCAATCGAAGTGAAACTCGTTTTTTTATTTTCCACGCGTCTCCCTTCTACTCGTGAATCGTCAATCCACGATAAACAATCTTGCGCCGGTTTCGGTAAACGAGCGATGTGGTTCGGCGTTGTCGGCGACTTGATAACTGATTCCCGGTGTCAAAACAAATTTTTCGCCGTTTGCGAGTTCGGTGTGTAGTTCGCCTTCGAGGCACAACAAAATGTGGCCCTTGCTACACCAATGATCCGCCAGATAGCCGGGCGTGTACTCGACCATTCGCACGCGGATGCCGCCAAAATTTTGCGTGCGCCAGTACGCCATCCCTGTTTCGCCGGCGTGCTCGGTTTTTTCGATTGCCGACCAATCGGTCAAGCCGAACGGAATGTCCGACATTTTCATTGCGGTTGATCCAGCGTGATTTTTTTCGTTCGCGTTCATTCGCGCGATTCGCGGATTATTCCCCGTTGCGATTGTCGGTGAGCGTGCCGACGCGATAGTGGAACTTGGAAAATGTGACCGCGCATTTTTGTCCGCGCGGCGATTGCGCCGAAAATCCGACGCGCACCGCGTCCAACTGTCCCAGCGAAAAATAGCGCACGAAATTCCACACGCGCCCATCGTGCGAATA
>CAIKBD010000421.1 GCA_903825565.1 uncultured Anaerolineales bacterium
GGATGTGGTAGATCGTCTTGGCGTTCAGCTGGTCGATCAGCACGTTCGTGCCGGTCCCGATGTAGACCACGAAGTTCCCGACGCCGATCTGCGACCCGTTCCCGAAGTTGTGGTTGGCCGTGTACGTGGCGCCGTCCGCCGGGTCCGAATCGACATCGCCCTCGGCGTGCACGACCACCAGGCGCTGCGTGCCGTCGCCGGTCTGCCAGTTCAGCGTGAGGTCGTGCTTGTTCGTGATGGCGAAGACGCCGTTCGACGCCTGCCGCGTCGGCTCGGCACGGCGTACAGCGGCGTGCGCGTCGGCGCGTTCATGGGCAAGCGCATCATCAATCACTTGCGCGCCGCGTCCCGTCTCGCGCCGATTCAATACCTGACCGAACTCGATGTGGACGCATTCGAAAAAAATTATCGCGCCGCGTTGCCCGATGCAATGCGCGGTTCCGATTTTCTCGCGCGCTATCAATCGCACGACGACCCGATCACCCAGATTCAACCCGATGCGACGTATCGCGTCCTGGGTCCGACCGCGCATCCGGTATACGAGAATGAGCGCGTGCTGAAATTTATCGGTTACATAAGCCAAGGCGATTTAATTGCGGCGGGCGAGTGCATGTATGCCGCGCACGAGAGTTATCGGACGAACTGTTTGCTCTCGACGCCCGAAGTAGACTTTCTCGTCGCGCAGGTTCGCGCGCGCGGCGCGTCCCAGGGTTTGTTCGGCGCGAAAATCACTGGCGGCGGATCGGGCGGCACGGTCGCCGTGTTCGGAACCCAGGATGCGTTGCAACGCGAGATGCCGGCAATCGCGTCCGAGCATCAGCGTTTGATCGGCGTCGCGCCGGATATTTTCGAGGGCACCTCGCCGGGCGCGTACGAATTTGGCGCGATGCGTTACGCGCTCGGCGCGCATGGCTGGGTGCGCGCATCGTGATTCGCAAAGCCGTCATTCCCATCGCCGGACTCGGCACGCGATTTTTTCCGGCGTCGCACGCCTACAAAAAAGAATTTTTCCCGGTTGTCGCGCCCGATGGTATCGCGCGTCCGCTGTTGCATTACCAAATCATGAATTTGCTCGATGCGGGCATCGCACAAATTTGCATCATCGTGCGATCCGGCGAAGAAAAACTCGTCGTGGATTATTTCCAGGGTCCCGACGAAGCGTATCGCGCGCGACTCGAATCGTCGCCGCAATTGCTGGGCGAGGTCGAACGAATGCGCGAGGCGCTGGAGCGCATCACGTTCGCGGTGCAAGCGACCCAGGAAGGATTCGGGCACGCGGTGTATGCGAGCCGCGTGTTTGCCAACGGCGAACCGATCCTGCTGTGTCTTGGCGATCATCTCTTTCGTGGCAAACGCGAATCGTGCCACGTTCGCTTGATGCGCGCGTTCGAGCGATGCGGCGGCAAAACTGTTTCGGCGGTCAATCGCATCCGCGTAGCTGAGTTGAAAGGGTACGGGACGATTGCGGGTAAGCGACTCGCGAATGCGCCGGAGTTGATCGAGGTGACGCGCATCATCGAAAAACCGTCCATCGAAATCGCGCGCGAGCAATTGCGCGTAGATGGCTTGGGCGACGATGAATTTCTGGGTTGGTTTGGCATGCACGCGCTTGCGCCCTCGATCTTTGACGTGCTCGCAGAAATGATCGCGCGCGACATTCGGCACAAGGGCGAATTTCAACTGACGCACGCGCAAGAATTACAGCGCGCGCGTGAAGGTTATTTCGCGCTAGAAATGATCGAGGGCACGCGTTTCGATTTCGGCACGCCGCAAGATTTCGCCGCCAGCATCGTAGAATTTGCCGGAGAAGAGATGAAAGATAAATTTTTTCATCGCTCATCTTTTGGATGAACTATGCAATTTGCTCAATCTTCCTTCGTCTACTTGAACCACTCGCTTCCCGACGCGATTCGCCGCTTGCGTCAATTTGGCTATCACGGCGTCGAGATCTGGGGCGGGCGTCCGCACATGTACCGCCACGACCTCGACGATCAACTCGACGCGATCCGTCGTTTGCTCGCCGAGTGCGAGATGGTTGTGCCGAATTTTATTCCCGCGCAATTTCGTTATCCTTCGATTCTGTGTTCGTCCAACGAAACGATTCGCCGCGACAGCGTGCGTTACATCGAGGACGCGATTGACAACGCGCTGAAGATCGGCGCGCCCTCGGTGAGTTTGTGCGCGGGCATGACTCTGCACGGCGAGAGCATCGCGCGCGGCTGGGCGCAGTTGCACCAGAGCATCGTCGAACTGCTCGATTACACCGACCAGACAAATTTGAAACTGCTCATCGAGCCGGCGCATCGTTTCGAAAGCACTTTGATTCTCACCGTCGCCGATGGCTTGCGGATGATCCGCGAAATCAACTCCGAGCGGCTGGGCATTTGTTTCGACACCGGGCACGCGAACGTCAACGGCGAAGACCTGGGTCAAGTGATGCGCGATCTGCGCGGCGTGCCGACGCACATTCACATTGACGATAATCTTGGCGACAGCGATGCACACATGATTCCCGGCGACGGGCGAATTGATTTTGTCGCGCTCGCGCGCGCGTTGAGAGAAAACGATTTTCGCGGTTTCGTTTCGGCGGAACTCGGCTTTCAGTACACGCTCGACCCGGACGCGGCGGTGCAAAAGACGCGTGCGGTGTTGGAGAAATTTTTCGAATGAGCGAATCAAACATTTTAGGTTGGGGACTTGTCGGCGCGAGCAACGTCGCGCGCAATCGTTTGGTGAACGCGATCAATTCGCAACCGGATAGCCGCATTGTCGCGGTAATGAGCCGCGACTTGGATCGCGCGCAAGCGTTCGCGCGCGAGTGCAACATTTCCGCCGCGTACGATTCGCTCGACGCAATGCTCGCTGATCCCAATGTGCATTGCGTTTACATCAGCACGACGAACGATCTGCATTACGCCCAAACACTCGCGGCGGCGCGCGCCGGCAAGCATGTGCTGTGCGAAAAACCGCTCGCGCTCGAACTCGCGCAAGCGCGCGAGATGGTGGACGCGTGCCAACGCGCCGGTGTTGTGCTCGGCACGAATCATCACATGCGTAACTCGGTGATTCATCGCAAGGCGCGTCAGATGATTCTCGATGGCGCAATCGGCAAACCACTCTCGGCGCGCTTGTTGCGTGCGATGTACCTGCCGGCGAATTTGCACACCTGGCGCATCAGCGCCGCGGCGGGTGGCGGCGCAATTCTCGACATGACCGTTCACGATGCGGACATTGCGCGGTTCGTGTTGAACAGCGAAGTCGAATCGGTTGTCGCGATCAAAACGCAACAAGGTCTCGGCGTCGGCGACATCGAAGACACGGTGATGGGCGTGTTCGCGTTTTGCAACGGTGTGCTGTGTCAGTTTCACGATTCGTTCGTCGTCAAGCACGCCGACATGCACTTTGAAATTCACGGCACGGATGGTTCGCTCTACGCCGAAAAAGCCATGTCCGGGCAAGGCGGCGGCAAATTATTTTTGCGGCGCGGCGACGCGCGCACCGAAATTGATTGCGGCGCGTACGAAGAATTGCACACGCGCGCGGTCAAACTTTTCAACGCGGCGGTGCGCGGGCACGGACAGCCCGCTGTGTCCGGCGAAGATGGTGTGCGCTCTCTGCAAATTGCGCTTGCCGTGCGCGATGCGGCGAACACCGGCAGGCGCGTGTATCTGTAGAGACGCGCCGGCGGCACGTCTCTACAAATGGCAAAATATTTTTTAGAAGGAACTCATGTCTCGCGTCCAAATTATCTCGGCGGTTCAAGCCGCTCAACTCATTCCCAGTAATTCGCTCGTCACGATCAGTTCGTCGTCCGGCTTGAACACGCCCGATGCGGTGCTCCAAGCGATTGGCGAACGGTTCGCGCAAACCGGCGCGCCGGAAAATCTCACCACATTTCACCCGATTGCGTCCGGCGATATGTACGGCATCGCCGGCATTGACCACCTCGCGCAACCCGGATTGCTCAAGCGCGTGATCGCCGGGTCGTATCCGAGCGGACCCTCGTCAATGCCCTCGCCAAAAATCTGGCAGATGATTAACGCGAACCAGGTCGAGGCGTACAATTTTCCGAGCGGCATCTTGTTTCACATGTTGCGCGAAGCCGCGGCGAAACGCCCGGGTGTGCTGACCCAGGTCGGGCTCGACACGTTCGTTGATCCGCGTCGCCACGGCGGGCGCATGAACGATTGCACGCCGCGCGAGGTTGTGCGCGTCGTCGAGTTCGACGGGCAAGAGTGGCTGTACTTCAAATCTCTGCAACCGAACGTCGCGATCATTCGCGGCACCACCGCCGACGAGTTCGGCAACATTTCGATGGAGCACGAGGGCGCATACCTTGGCGCGTACGATGTCGCGCTCGCCACGCGCAATAATCGTGGCATCGTCATCGCGCAGGTCAAGCGGCTCACAACCGCCGGCGCGTTGCATCCGCAAATGGTGCGCGTGCCCGGTATTCTCGTGGATTACGTCGTCGTCGCGCCGGAACAAATGCAAGCGACGCAGACGCCGTACGATCCGGCGATCAGCGGCGAGGTGCGGCGACCGCTCACCGAGTTCACGCCGTTACCGTTCAATACGGACAAGGTGATTGCGCGGCGCGCGGCGATGACTCTGCGCGAGTCCGAAGCGGTGAACCTGGGCTTTGGAATTTCGGCGCTCGTGCCGGAGATTTTGCTCGAAGAAGGTTTACACGGTCAAGTGACCTGGGTCATTGAGCAGGGCGCGGTCGGCGGATTGCCGCTCACCGGGTTTCCGTTTGGGTGCGCGGTCAACGCTGAAGCGATCATCCCGTCGCCCGATCAGTTCACGTACTTTCAGGGCGCGGGCTTTGATCGCAGTCTCCTGTCGTTTATGCAAGTGGACACGGACGGCAACGTAAACGTGTCGCGGCTCGCGGCGCGTCCGCATGTCACGGCGGGCGCGGGCGGCTTTATTGACATCACCGCGAACGGGCGCAACCTGGTTTTCTCCGGCTATTTCACGGCGGGCGGTCTCGACCTCGCGATTGAAAACGGCGCGTTGAAAATTCTCAAAGAAGGCAAAGCGCGCAAGTTTACGTCGCAGGTCGAACACGTCACGTTCAGTGGTCGTCGGGCGCGCACGAACGGGCAGAACATTTTGTACATCACCGAGCGTTGCGTGATTCGGCTGGAACCGGAAGGATTGACCGTGATCGAAATTGCGCCGGGCGTCAATCTCAAACGCGATGTGTTGGAGCAAGCCGACGTTCCTCTGCGTGTCAGTCCCGAATTGCGGATGATGGATGCGCGGTTGTTCAAGCCGGAGAAGATGGGATTGAAACTGGGATGACCGCTGACGACCGACGGCAGACCGCCGCAAGAATTTTAGCGGTCGGCTGTCCGCTGTCGGCAGTCTTGAGGATACAAAATGGCTGATTTACAAATTCTTTTAACCGTCACCGACACCATCGCCACCATCACGCTCAATCGCCCGGACAAGCTCAATGCGATTTCGCTGGCGATGCTCGATCAACTCGAAGCGGCGATTGCGACGCTCGAAAATGATCGTGACATGCGGGTCGTCGTCATTGCCAGTGCAAGTGACCGCGCGTTCTGCGTCGGCGCGGATATCAAGGAATGGGAAGGCGTGATTGTGGACGAACCCCTCGCAATGTGGCGATCCTGGGATCGTCCGGGGCATCGCGTGTTTGATCGGCTTGCGCGCTTGCATTTGCCGACGATTGCGGCGGTCAACGGGTTCGCGTTCGGCGGCGGTCTCGAACTCGCGCTCGCGGCGGATTTACGCATCGCCGCAGAGAATGCCGAGTTTGCTTTGCCCGAAACAAGAATCGGCACGCAGCCGGGCTGGACGGGGACGCAACGCTTGCCCGCGTTGATCGGCGTGGCGCGCGCCAAGCAAATGATTTTCACCGGCGCGCGCATCAAGGCAGAGGTGGCGGAACGGTGGGGCTTGGTCAACGAGGTCGTCGCGCACGACGCGTTGCCGGCGCGCGTTGCGGAAATTGCGAATCGGATTGCCGCGAATGCGCCGCTGGCGGTGCAATTTTCCAAAACGATCATTGACGCGGGCGCGGGGCAGGGCGTCGCAATCGCGCTCGAAGGTTTAGCGGCGGCGCTCGGCGCAACGACCCAGGACGGCAAAGAAGGGCCCGCGTCGTTCCGCGCAAAACGCGCGCCGAAATTTGTAGGCAAATGAGTTGAGCGCGAGGCAAGTGAGGTAGGCGTTGAGCGAGTGCGAAAAACTTGAACAAGCGATAGCGGTTTTGGAAACGCAGCGCAACCTCCTGGGCGATGTCGCGGTGGATGTCTCCATTGCGGCGTTGCGCGAAAAAATCGCGGCGCTCGAACCCAGGTCTGCGCCGCTCGAACAACGCAAGCAAGTGACGGTTTTGTTCGCCGATATCGTCGGCTTTACCGCGTGGTCTGAAACACGCGACGCCGAAGACGTAACGGCGGTGATGAATGAATTGTGGGCGCGGCTCGACCGTGTGATCGCTTCGTGCGGGGGCAAGATTGACAAGCACATGGGCGACGCGGTGATGGCATTGTGGGGCGCGCAGACGGCGCGCGAAGACGATCCCGAACGGGCGATTCGCGCGGGCTTGCTGATGCAAGCCGAACTGCGCGTTTGGACTGCGCCCCAGTGTCACCACTTGCAAATGCGTGTGGGCATCAACACGGGACCCGTGATGCTCGGCGCAGTCGGCACGCATGGCGAGTTTACCGCGATGGGCGACACCGTCAATCTTGCCGCGCGTTTGCAACACGCCGCGCCGATTGGCGGCGTGCTCATCTCGCACGATACGTACGGGCAAGTGCGCGGTGTGTTCGACCTGCAGTTGCAAGCGCCGCTCCAGGTCAAGGGCAAAGCGGAACCGTTGCAAACCTATGTCGTCGCGCGCGCCAAACCGCGCGCGTTTCGGCTCCGCACGCGCGGCGTCGAGGGCATCGAGACGCGTATGGTCGGCCGCGAGCGCGAACTGGCACAACTGCAGGCGAGTCTGCGTGCCGTACTCGCGCAACGCGAGTTGCGCGTGGTGACGACGGTGGGCGAGGCGGGGATCGGCAAATCGCGTTTGCTGTACGAATTTAGCAGTTGGTGCGATCTGCAACCGGAACGCATTTATTTGTTGCGCGGGCGCGCGAGCGAAGAGACGCATCGTTTGCCGTACACGCTTTTGCGCGATCTGTTCGCGTTTCGGTTCGAGATTGCCGACAGCGATCCCTTGAACGTGGCGCACGAAAAACTTGAACGCGGCATTGCCGCGATCCTGTCCGCCGATTCCGACGCCGTGATGAAAGCGCATTTTATCGGGCACTTGATCGGCTTGGATTATTCGTCCAGCCCGTACCTGCGCGGCATTTTGAGCGATGCCAAACAAATTCGTGATCGCGCGTGGCTGTATCTGGCGCAATTTCTCCGCGCGACCTCGCAGGAACCCGGCATCGCGCTTACGATGATTCTGCTCGACGATTTGCAATGGGTGGATGATGGCTCGCTCGACGCGCTCACGTACTTGATGGGATTCTTGCGCGCGCTGCCGATTTTGATCATTGGCTTGGCGCGTCCGACTTTACTCGAACGTCGTCCCAAATGGTTCGACCCGAATGTGCTGGCGGCGGGACAACATCAGCGGCTGGATGTGGCGTTGCTCTCCGGCGAGCAGAGTCGTCAACTCGTGGACGAGATTCTGAAAAAAGTGCCGCAGGTTCCGCAAGCCCTGCGCGAGTTGATCGTGAGCGGCGCGGAGGGCAATCCGTTTTATCTGGAAGAACTCGTCAAGATGTTGATTGACGAAAAAGTGATTGTGCCCGGCGACGACGCGTGGCGGATCGAGCCGACCCGCTTGGCAACGGTGCGCGTGCCTTCGACGCTGACCGGCGTTTTGCAGGCGCGCCTCGATAGTTTGCCGAGCGACGAACGCGAAACGTTGCAGCGCGCGTCCGTCATCGGCAGAATTTTTTGGGATCAGGCGGTGGCTGTGTTGAGCGATGCGCCGCGTGATGCGCTCGACGCCACGTTCAAAGCGTTGCGGATGCGCGAGTTGGTTTTTCAGCGCAAGATATCGGCGTTTGCCCAGACTGACGAGTACGCGTTTCAACACACCCTTTTGCGCGACGTGACGTACGAGACGGTGCTCAAGCGTTGGCGGCGTGTGTATCATGCGCGCGCGGCGGCGTGGTTGATCGCGCAGAGCGGCGAGCGGGCAGATGAGTACGCCGGCATCATCGCCGAACATTACGAGCGCGCGGCGGAAGCGACGCCGGCAGTTGCGTGGTATGCGCGTGCCGGCGGCGTGGCAAAAGCGCGCAGTGCGTTTACGGTTGCCGTGGCGTACCTGGCACGTGCGCTCGCGCTCACTGCCAGGGATGATCCGTTTTTTTCCAATCTGGCGCGGCAACAAGGCGAAGCGTATCTGCGTTTGGGCGATCTGCCGGCGGCGCGCCAAGTGTTGCAAGAGGCGAACATTGCCGCGGTGAATGAACACGACCGCGGCGCGGCGTTGACGATGCTCGCCGAGTTGACGAGCGTGACCGGCGATTATGCCGGGGCGAGCGCGTTGTTGGCGCAGGCGTTCCCGCTTGTGCGCGCCAGCGATGACAAGCCAACGCTCGCGCGCGCGCTCGAAATTATGGGCGGCATTCACTGGCAACACGGCACCTTGCCGGATGCGCGTCTGGCTTACAACGAAAGTTTGATGTTGGCGCGCGAGACGGGCGATGTGACGCGCGAGTTGTCGGCGCTCAACGGCTTGGGCGCAGTCGCGCTTGCCGCGCGCGATTTCACCGAAGCCGACCGCGTGTGGCATCAGGTGTACGAGCGCGCCTTGGCGATTGGCAACCGCGAACGCGCGATGGTCACGTTGAACAATCTGGCTTCGGTGGCGAATGAACGCCACGAGTACGCCGTCGCGCGGGATTATTTTCAACAAGCGTTGGCGCTCGCGCGCGAGATCGGCTCGCAACGTTCGCTCGCGCTCTACCTCATCAACCAGGCACGCACGAATCTCGACCTGGGGAATCTCGACGAGGCGCGCGCCGGTTTGCGCGAAGGGTTGGCGTTGGCGTTGCGTTTGGGCGCGCTACCGTGGGCGGTCGGCGCGGTGATGTACTTTGCGTCGCTGGCGTTCGTGCAAGGCAACGTCGCGCGCGCGTTGGCGCTGTACGGCTTGGCGCAGAGTCAGCCGGCGTGGAGCAACGATCACCAGCGCGGGATGGACGAGGATTTGCGCGCGTGGCAGTTGGACGCGGCGGTGGTTCAAGCCGGCTTGGACAAGGGTAAAAGCTTGAATTGGGAGGCGACGGTGCAGGAGTTGTTGGCAGAATGACGAACGATTTTCCGGTTTCGGTCGGCGCAGAAACAAAATTTTCCAAAACAGTTTCCGAAAGCGACGTGTATCTGTTCGCCGGCATCACCGGCGATCTGTCGCCGAATCACGTCAACGCAGAAGTGATGCGCGGCACGAAATACGGACGTCGCATCGCGCACGGCGCGTTGCTGGTCGGCTATATGTCGAACTGTTCGAGCGTGTTGTGCGCGCGCTTTGACACGCCGGGCGAAACGGCGGTCTCGCTCGGTTATGATCGCATTCGGTTCATCGCGCCGGTGTTCATTGGCGACACGATCACGATCACGTATCGCGTCGCCGAGATCGATCCGGCGAAACGCCAGACGAAAGCCGATGTGCGCGTGACCGCGCGCGGTGGCGAGTTGTGCGCGGTCGCCACGCACATTTTGCGCTGGGTGGCGAACCCCCCCGAGTAAAATCAGCGCATGGATAATGCGGCGAGGAGGCGAGGATGAGCAACGCGTTTGAGGTGGCAACGCTCGCGTGGCAACCGGTGCGCCCGGAAATTACCCAGGGTGTTTTCGGCAAGACGTTGCAAGACGGCAAGACCAAAGTGGTGTTGACGCGCGTCGCGCCCGGCGGCGCGTTCAAAACGCACCGCGACGCGTACGCGCACCTGTTTTATTTTCTTAGCGGCGAGGGCATCGTGCGCGTCGGCGAAACGCAATTTGCGGCGCGCGCCGGTCTGGTCGTGCAGGTCGCGGCAGGCGAGGCGCACGCGTACGAAAATTCGGGCGGCGACGATTTGTTGCTCGTCTCAATCAATTTTTCAACGGAGTAGAAAATGAGCCTGGACTGGGTCAAGGAATTTCCCGGCAAGGTGACGGTTTCCGATCCGGCGGGAATTATTTTGGAGATGAACGATCAAGCGGCGGAAGGATACGCGGCGCAAGGCGGCAGGAAATTGATCGGCACGAACATGCTCGACTGCCACCCCGAACCGGCGCGTACCAAGGTTGCCGAGCTGTTGGCGACGCGGCAAACAAACGTTTACACGATTGAAAAACACGGCGCCAAAAAGTGGGTCTATCAAGCGCCGTGGTACGAAAACGGCGAATTTCGCGGCTTGGTCGAATTTGTGTTGCCCGTGCCGGCAGAGATTCCGCATTTCGTTCGCAAGTGAAAGCGTTTCTCTCGATCAAGTATCACGCCGATCACACCAACCGCGCGCGCATCGAGGCAATCTCCGCCGCGCTGGCGGCGTGCGGCATCGAAACATTCTGCGTCGTGCGCGATCTCGAACGCTGGGGCGCGGCGCAGTTTGCGCCGGCGGAGTTGATGCGCCGCACGTTCGCCGCCATCGCGGCGAGCGATCTCGTCGTGATCGATCTAACCGAAAAGGGCGTCGGCGTCGGGATCGAAGCCGGCTATGCGCGCGCGAAACAGATTCCGCTCGTGACGATTGCGCGCGCCGGCGCGGACATTTCGGCGACGCTGGTCGGCATTTCGCGGCAAGTTTTTTTCTACACCGCGCCGAGCGATCTGGAAAAATTTTTTCGCGCTCAGACCCTTGACGATGAATTGGGATTTTGCAAGTGATTGATCTGGCTGAATTGTTTCCGCCGACGTATGCGGCGGCGCGCGCGCGGTTTCGCGCCAACCTGGGTCTCGTCCAAGCGATGTGGCGCGGCGCGCGCCTCGAAATTTTTTGCGTGGATGCGGCGGAAGATGTGACGATTGATTGGATCGCGGCGGAGCCGGCGCACAAGCGCAAGTTGCTCGTCTTGACCACCGGCGAACACGGCGTCGAGGGCTATGTCGGCGCGGCAATGTTGCAACTGTTCATCCGCGAAAGTTTGCCTTGCCTGGACCCGACCGACACCGGCTTGCTGTTGGTGCACGCGATCAACCCCTGGGGGATGAAACACAAGCGGCGCACGAACGCGCGCAACGTGGACTTGAACCGGAATTTTCTGTACAACGCGCAACCCGATCCCAGGTTCAACCCGACGTATGCGCGCCTCGCGCGCGTGTTGCTGCCGCAAGCGCGCGTCAACGCGTGGCTGTCGCCCGCGGGCTTTGCCGCCGAGTTTCTCTTCGCCTCCGCACGGCTGGGGAGAGACGCGGTGCGGCGCGCCGCTTTGCTCGGACAGTACGCGTTTCCGCGCGGGCTGTTTTACGGCGGCGATGCGATCCAAGCCGAGACGCAAACGCTGATGGGTTTGTATCGCGCGGGCTTGCGCGCATACGATCAGATCGTCCACCTGGACATGCACACGGGGTACGGTCCGCGTTATCAAATGCAGTTGGTCAACTCGGCGCTGGAGCCGCGCAGCTCGCGCCAGTGCGCCGCGCAGTTCAACTATCCATTTGTGGCGCAGGCAACCGCATCCGAGTTCTACGAATTGCGCGGCGATATGATTGATTATCTCTACGCCGTGCGGTGCGAGGAATTTCCCGCCACGCAATTGTATGCGACCTCGTTCGAGTTTGGCACGCTGGGCGATTCGCCCTGGCACGCGTTTCGCAGTTTGCAGATCAAGACACTGGAGAATCAGGCGTACTGGTACGGCGCGAGCGACGCGGCGCGGGCGCAGATCGCCCGCGATTTCGATGAACTCTACGCGCCGCGCGAAACGGCGTGGCGCGAAAAAGCCGTGGCGGATGCCTTGCGTGCGTTCGCCGGTATTTTGCGCGCGGAAGATTTTTTGCGAAAGGAAAACAAACGGTGATAGATTCGGTGGGAGCGTGGGTCGCGCTCGTCAACGGCAAAATTGTGCGCGCGGCGGAGGTCACGCAAGGCGAGGCGGTCGTCGTTGCGGCGGGAAAAATTATCGGCGTGGCGCGCGAGGGCGACCTGGGATCGGAGATCGCGCGCGTGGATGTGGGCGGGCGCACGATCACACCCGGGTTGATTGACCTGCACACGCACGGCGCGGTGGGGCATACGTTCAACGAGCCGACGGCGGAAGCGTTCGCGGCGATCACACGAGAGAACGCGCGGCGCGGTGTGACGAGTTTGCTCGCGACGTTGGCGCCCGCGCCGCTGGCGGATCTCGCGCAGTGTTTTGCGTTCGCGCGCGAATGGATGCGCGGCAATCACGCGGGCGCGCAAATTCTCGGCGCGCATCTCGAAAGCCCGTACGTGAACGGCGCGCAAAAGGGCGCGCTCGATCCCGAAAATATCCGGCAACCGGACGACGGTTCGGTGGATGCTCTGCTCGAATTTGCGGACGGGTTGAAAATTCTTGTGCTTGCGCCGGAATTGCCGGGCGCGCTCGCGCTCGTCGAAAAACTCGCGCGGCGGGGCATCGTGCCGGCGGCGGGGCACTCGCTGGCGCGGGACAGCGATGTGCGCGCGGCGATGCGCGTCGGCTTGCGCCACGTGACGCATGTGTGGAGCGCAATGTCAACGGTCGTGCGCGAGGGTCCCTGGCGCAAACCGGGCTTGCTCGAAGCCGCGCTCACGTTCGACGGTTTGACGGTTGAAATGATTTGTGATAACAAGCATTTGCCGGCGACGCTGATGCAACTCGGCTACAAGTGCATTGGCGCAGATCGCCTGTGCGTGATTTCGGATGCGACGAGCGGCGCGGGCTTGCCGCAAGGTTCGCGTTTCAAAATGGGCGGGATGGAGTACGAGGTCGCGGATGGCGTGGGGATGATGTTTGACCGCACGGCGTTTGCGGGCAGTAGCACCTTGCTCAACGAGATGATTCCGGTTTTGCTCGATGTGGTCGGCGTGCCACTCGCCGAAGCGATTCGGATGATGACGCTGACGCCCGCGCGGGTGATCGGCGTGGCGGAGCGCAAAGGGCGCATCGCGCCGGGCATGGACGCCGACCTCGCGATCTTTGACGCGGATTGGACGGCATGGAAGGCGATGATTGGGGGGAAATGGGCAACTCCGTAATGGATCTCACCAATCCGGTGATCCAACTTTGTATGGAGGGCACTCGCGCAGAATTTGAAAAAAGAATTGACGATGCGCGTCTGCTTTTCGAGCAAGCGTGGGAAAAATCTACCGACGATTATGAAGCGTGTATCGCCGCGCACTATGTTGCGCGTTATCAAGCGCACCCCGAAGATACCCTGCGTTGGAATCAAGAAGCGTTGAACCGTGCCGATGCGGTTGGCGATGAGCGCGTCAAGGAGTTTTACCCTTCGCTCTATCTAAACTTGGGACGCGCGTATGAATTACTGGGCAACCAAATCAAAGCGCAAGAGTATTATGCACTCGCGGCGAAATTAGGCGTTGTTCATCAGACTGAATAACTCGTGAAAAATTTTTACACCGCCTACTATGCCGCCATCGAACATAGCCAAGCGTATCATTTGTTTTGCGAGCGCGTGTTCGGGATTGACCTGGGTCAACACGGCTTTGCCGATGTGCAACAACTCGATTTGTTGATGCAACTGGCTGGACTGGATGCGGCGAAATGTGCGCTTGACCTAGGTTGCGGCGATGGGCGAATTGCGGAATATATTTCAGACCGTACGGGCGCATCTATCACCGGGCTGGACTATGTTGCGGCGGCGATTCGTTCCGCGCAAATGCGCACGCAAGCCAAAGCCGCGCGATTGGAATTTTTCGTCGGCGACATCAACCAGCTCGAACTGCCACGCGATGCGTTCGATGTCATTCTTTCGATTGACACGCTGTACTTTAGCGAGGATTACGCGGCGACAATTCGCGCACTGAAAGACGCGCTCAAACCCGGCGGACAAATCGCGTTGCTCTTTTCGCACGGGCGCGAACCCTGGGTGCCCAAGGAACAATTCCCGCGCGAGACTTTGCCGCCGGACAAGACGCCGCTGGCGCAGGCACTCGGCGCAAACGGTCTCACGTTTCGCACTTGGGATTTGACGCAACGCGATTACGAACTCGCGATTCGGCGCAAGCAAGTGTTGGCGGAACTCGAAGCGCAATTCGATGCCGAAGGCACGCGGTTTATTTACGACAATCGCCTGGGTGATGCGAACGGAATCGCACAGGCAATCGAAGACGGCTTGCATGCGCGGTATCTCTACCAAGCGGTCATGGCTAGGCAATAGAAAGAATTCGAAATGACGAACATTGGCATCCTCCATCCCGGCGCGATGGGCACCTTCATCGCGCGATGCGCGCAGACAAGTGGCAACCCAGTTTACTGGGTCTCCGCGGGACGCAGTTCGCAGACGCGCGCGCGCGCCGAGAAATTGAGTTTGCGCGAAACGCAATCGCTTGCGGAACTCGTCGCCACGTGCGAAATTATTCTCAGCGTGTGCCCACCCGATTTTGCGGAAGAGGTCGCGCACCAAGTCGCCGTGCACTCGTTCAAGGGCTTGTATCTCGATGCGAACGCGATCTCGCCGCAACACGCGCAACGCATCGGCGCGCTGATGGCGCAAAGCGGCGCGCGGTTTGTGGACGGCGGCATCATCGGCGGAACGAACTGGGATGCGCGAGCAACGTGGTTGGTCTTGTCCGGCGCGCCTGCGGACGCGAACGAAATCGCCGCGTTGTTTGCGCACAGTCCTGTACAAGTGCGCGTGATCGGCGAGGCGATTGGCAAAGCGTCCGCGCTCAAAATGTGTTACTCGGCGTACGCCAAAGGTGTCACCGCATTGTTCGCGGCGATTCTTGCGACGGCAGAATCGTTCGGCGTGCGCGATGAATTGGAAACGCAGTGGGCGTTCGGCGACGCGAAATTTGCGAACGCGACGCACGAGCGCATTCGCAACAGCGCCGGGCGCGCGTGGCGTTTTGCCGGCGAGATGGACGAAATCGCGGAGACGTTTCGCGCGGCGGGCATGCCCGGCGAATTTCATCTTGCCGCCGCCGAAATTTTTCGGCGTATGGCGCACTTCAAAGACGCGGAAACGATTCCGCCGATTGACGCGGTGCTGGACGCGCTGATTCAATCCAAGTAATTTTTATCCGCGAATCACGCGAATAAAAAAAATTAAATTCGCGCAGATTCATGAGATTCGAAGTCTTGGGTTTTGAAAGTAGCATCGAACGCAAAAATAATTATCCGATTCAGGAAAGGACGTACGAATGGCAAAACCCATTCTCGAAAAAACGATTGACCAACTACGCGTGAGCGTGTTCCAAACGAACGCCGAGATGGGCGCGGCGGCGGCGGCAGAAGCGACCGCGATCATCGCGCGCGCGATCCGCGAGCGCGGCGAGGCAAATGTGATCCTCGCCACCGGCAATTCCCAACTGTCGTTTCTCACGGCGTTGCGCGCGACGCCGGAAATTGACTGGGGCAAGGTGGTGGTGTTTCACATGGACGAGTACATCGGCATTGACCCGGAACACCCGGCGAGTTTTCCGAAATTTTTACGCACGCACTTTTTCAGTTACGTGAACGTCAAGGCATTTTATCCGGTGAGCGGGCAAGCGTCCAGCGTCGAGGCGACGATTGCCGAATACGCGCGTTTGTTGCGCGCGCATCCCGCCGATCTTTGTGCGTGCGGGTACGGCGAGAACGGGCATCTCGCGTTCAACGATCCGCCGTTCGCCGATTTCAGCGATCCGGTTTTGGCAAAGGTCGTGCGGCTCGACGACGCGTCGCGCCGGCAACAAGTGGGCGAAGGGCATTTCAAAGCGCTGAGCGAGGTGCCGACGCACGCGATCACCTTGACTGTGCCGGCGTTGCTTGCGGCGCAACGCGTACTGTGCCTCGTGCCGGAGGCGCGCAAAGCGAATGCGGTCAAGCGCGCGCTCACCGGCGCGATCAGCGAGGATTGTCCTGGGTCGGTGTTGCGCCGCACGCCGCACGCGCATCTGTTTTTGGATCGCGACTCGGCGGGCGAGACAGTCAAGTAGAATGACGATGCGCCTAAAATGTATCGGTTGTGAGGTGTTTGCGCGCGCGCTGTACCAGTGCGCGGCACAATCGCCGCACAGCGTGGATATCGAATTGTTGCGCTATGGGTTGCATCGCACGACGAACGAACTGCGTGTGCAGTTGCAACAGCGCATTGATGCGGCGGCGAGTGAACCGTACGACGCAGTGGTGTTGGCGTACGGTTTGTGCGGCAAGGCGACAGCGGGCTTGATCGCGCGCGCGCATCCGCTCGTCGTGCCGCGCGCGCACGATTGCATCACCCTGTTTCTGGGCAGTCGCGCCAAATATCAGGACGAATTTGAGAATCGCCCCGGCACGTACTGGTACGCGCAAGATTACGTCGAACGCTCGGATGGCTCGAAATCTACCTTGGCGATGGGATCGGGGAGCGAGATCGATCTCGACGGCGTGTACGACGAATACGTGAAAAAATATGGCAAGGACAATGCCGATTACTTGATGGAAGTGATGGGCGCGTGGCGCAGTCATTACAAGCGCGCCGCATTGATCGATCTCGGCGTCGGCGATGTGACACGCGTCGAGGCGAAAGCGCAGGCGGATGCGGCGCGGCGTGGCTGGACGTTCGAGCGAGTTGCCGGCGACCTTGTGCTGTTGCGTCGTTTGCTCGCCGGCGACTGGGTGGACGATTTTCTCGTGCTCGAACCGGCGTCACGCATTGAAATGACTTGTGACGATCAGATCATCAGAGAGGAAAAATGAAAACCATTTCTGCGGAAGCGGTGGATCAGGCATGGCAGAAACTGTCCAACTATTCCGTCAAACAAGGCGAAAAACTTGCCCAGAAATTTATTGACGAGCAACCGGCGATGGTTGCCTATTTGCTCGCGGTGGACACGGGCGTGCTTGATGCCGACGAACGCGAGATGCTGTTTTATCTGGGCACCGTGATCTGGCAGTTGATGCGCCAGGAAGGCGCGCTTGCGGCGTTAAGCGAGGAGGCGATTATCGCCGCCGAGGAGGCGAACCAGGAGATGCTCGAACCACTTGCGGCGATGACCGACGGTGACGCGGAGCAAAGCATCGGCGCGATTCTGACGGATTATGCCCAGCCCGCTCTGCTCCGGTTCGTGATCGAATCATTGATGGACGCCGCGCAAGACGGCGATGTGCGTCAGGATAATCTCGGCATGATGATGATCGATCTCAAAACGGTGATTGATTGTTTCGATCAGGAAGAGGTGTAAATGAATTCGCGCGAACGCTTGTTGACGGCGCTCAACCATCGGGAACCGGATCGGATTCCGTTCGATCTCGGCTCGACCCAAGTGACGAGTATTCACGTCGTCGCGTACCGGCGCCTGCGCGAGTACCTGGGTCTGCCGCCGGTCGAACCGACGCTGTGCGACACGATTCAGCAACTCGCGTTGCCGGACGACGACGTGATCGAACAGTTGGGCGTGGATGTGCGCGGCTTGTTCCCGCTCAACAGTCATAATTGGAAAATCAACAATGCCGACGTTGGCGCGTACTGGGAATACGTGGACGAGTGGGGCATTACGCACCATCGGCCCAAGCCGGACGGGCTGTACTATTCGATGGTGCGCTCGCCCTTGGCGGGCACGGCGGTGACGCCCGACGACGCGCGCGCGTATGCGTACCCGAACACTGGCGATCCGGCGCGCATCGCCGGCTTGCGCGCGCTCGCCGAAACGTACCGCGCGCAGGGCAAGGCAGTCGCGATCAAAGGCGTGCTCGCCGGCGTGTTCGAAATGGCGCAACGCGTGCGCGGGATGGAAATTTTGCTGATGGACCTCGCATCGAACGAGGCGCTTGCCGGCGCGTTCCTCGACAAGATGGTGGAGTTGAAAATCGCGTTTTGGGAAATGGCATTGCCGCAACTGCGCGACGTGGTGGACGTGGTTTCGGAAGCGGACGATTACGGCACCCAGGTTTCGCAGTTGATCTCGCCGCGTATGTTCCGCAAGTTGTTCAAGCCGCGCTTGGCGACCTTGTTCGGGCGCATCCATCAACTCGCGCCGCAAGCGAAATTGTTTTTCCACTCGTGCGGCAACGTGCGCCCGCTCTTGCCGGATTTCATCGAGATCGGCGTGGACATTCTCAATCCGATTCATGTGACGGCGACGGGGATGGAGCCGGTCGCGCTCAAACGCGATTTCGGCAAGGACATTGTGTTTTGGGGCGGCGGTGTGGACACGCAAGATATTTTGCCGCACGGCACGCCGCAACAGGTGAAAGACGATGTGCGCCGCAATGTGGACGCGCTCGCGCCCGGCGGCGGATTCGTGTTCAACACCGTGCACAACATCCAAGCCGACGTGCCGCCGGAAAATATCGTGGCGATGTGGGAGGCAATATGTAATACGTAACTCGGCTTTTGCACCTTGAAAACTGAATATGCAAGCACTCGACACAACGAGTCGGACGGCGCAATCGCCCGACGTAGGCAACACGCGACCCACCTCAC
>CAIKBD010000422.1 GCA_903825565.1 uncultured Anaerolineales bacterium
GCGCGGCAACTGGCAACCGGCGCTCAATCGCAACGCCAGCGCGAGCCGCGAAATGGTGACACGCGCGCCCGGCGCCAAAGCCGTCGTCAAATTTTGGGGCGACGATTTCGAGTTGGTCGTGCGGCGCGGCGCGACCCAGGGTCGCGCTTGGATCGCGCTTGACGGACGCGCCGTGCCGGGCTTGCCGCTCGACACGAACGGCAACAGTTACATTGATTTGGCGTCGCCGAACGAACAGTGGCAAGTTCATGTCGCGGTCGCCAAAGATGTGCCACGCGGCACGCACACCGTCGAACTGACGGTTGGGCAAAGCGGCGAGGTCGCGCTCGATGGTTTCGTGGTCGGCGCGAACGCCACGTACCAATTCCCCTGGGCGTTGGCGGGCACGTTCAGCGCGCTGTTCATCGCGGCGAGCGGCTTGCTGATGTGGCAGTGGCGCGCGGCGGGCAACACAGGCAAACACGCATGAGTCAACCCGATCCCTCTCCTCAGTCGCAAGAAACCCGGCTCAAGATCATTCTCTACACGTTGCTGATCATCATCGCCACGTTGTTCCTGACGCAAATGTTGTGGGAATTTTTTAGCGGGTATGCCGATCTAATCCTGCTCTTTTTGCTGGGCTGGTTTGTGTCGTTCGCGCTGGACCCGCTCGTGACGCAGCTCAGCCATCGCCTTGCGCCGCGTCCGCTTCAGCCGTTGATCGAATCTACGTTGAACGAAACGCAAGCGCGCGCCGTCTTGGCGTTTCGCTTTTCGCGCGGCGCGGCAGTCGCCATCGTCTATCTCGGCTTGGTCGTGGCAATTGTGATCGCCGCGGTGTTGATCGTGCCGCCGGCGATCATCCAGTTGTCGGCGCTGGCAACACATTTGCCGGAGTATGCCACCCAAGTGCCGCAAGCCAGCGCGTGGGTGCAAAACGAACTCGCGCGCTTGGGCATTCGGTTGAATGTGGAACAAGCCGTGCAAACCGGGCTGGGCAATTTGCAAAACTATGCCGCCGAAATGATCCGCAACGCGCTCGGCATCCTGTCCGGCTTTTTGAATTTTTTCGCCAACCTGTTCCTCGTGTTGATCATCAGTTTCTTGATCACGCTCGACGGACCCCGCATCCGCAGTGTGATCTTTACCAACCTCGTGCCGCCGCGGTTAGCCGACGAGTACGATTATTTCGCGGAAAGCGTCGAGCGCACGTTCGGCGGGTTCATTCGCGGGCAATTGCTCCAAGCATTGCTCGTCGCCGTCGGCACCGCAATCGGCATGACCGTGCTCGGATTGAATTTCGTCTTGATCGCCAGTTTGTTCGCCGGCTTGTTCATGCTGATTCCGATGGTGGGCCCCTTTCTTGCGCTCGTGCCGCCGTTCCTCGCCGGCATTTTACAATCGCCGGAGTTGACGCTGTGGTTGACGCTCGCCCTGTTCATCTACCAATTCACGCTGACGAACGTGGTGATGCCGCGCGTATTGAGCGACGCCGTGGGCTTGCATCCATTGCTCGTGTTCGTCGCGTTGCTATTCAGCATCAAAGTCGCCGGGTTTTGGGGCGCGTTCTTCGGTATTCCCATCGCCGGCGTGATCTGGGCGATGGGCACCAACTTGTTCAAACAGTGGCGCAAAAAAAATCCGCGCGAAAAAAGCCCCTGAAAAAAACAAACCGCCGCTCACGATCCAAATGCGTGAGCGGCGGTTCCTTGTTCCGGACTTATTTGTAATTCATAATCATGACCGTGCGCGTAGCGGGCAACTTGGACGCGGCAAGCGGGATCGTTTTTTCGACGCGCTCCACCTTAGCCGAACTGCCCAACGCGGCGAGAAATCCCTCGGCGTCCGCCAAGCGTCCCGCAAGCGACGCGCCCAGGTCGGGCGTCTTGTAGTGCATCGGCACGACGATTTTCGGATTGAGTTGCCCGACGACTTCGGCGGCGGTTTTACCATCCACCGTGAAAAAGCCACCAACCGGGATCAGGATCACATCCACCGCGCCAATCGCCTTGATCTGCTCGGCGTCGAGTTTGTGCCCCAAGTCGCCGAGATGCGCGAGTTTCAAGCCGTCCGCTTCAAAAACAAACACGGCGTTCTTGCCACGCTCCGACCCCTGGGTCGCATCATGATACGTGTTCGCAGTGCGAATCCGCACGCCCTTGATCGTCTGATCGATTTTTGCCCAATCGTTCCCCGCGAGTCCGCGCAATAATTGCGGACTGCCCGCCGCCAGCGCGACGTTGTTGTGATCGGCATGTTCGTGCGTCATCGTCACCGCATCCACTCCTGGGATCGAAGCGGGAAGCGCATAGCCGACCGCCGCGTTGATCGGATCGAGCAAGGCGGTGAAACCGGCGCTCGTCTTGAGCACAAACGTCGAGTGACCGATCCAGGTTAATGTGACGCCTGTCTCTTTCGGTGCGTCCGTCGGCTTCGACACTGCCGCTGGTGCAACCGTGGGCTTGGGCGCGTCGGTCGGTTTCGGCGCGGCAGTTGGCGCGGGCGCAACCGTGGGCTTGGGCACATCCGTCGGTTTCGGCGCGACAGTGGGCGGCACCGGTGTCGGCGGGACAGGGGTCGGCGTGGGTGGCGTGCTACATCCCGTAACGATCCACAATCCGAGTACCAGAGTCATCAGGACCATTCGTTTGTTCATCGTTTCTCCTCCTTGTTTTCTTTTTCAATCAGCACTTGATAATGACTGTGCCGATTGCCTTTCTCGATCTGTTCCTCCAGTTCAATCCGGCGAATGGCAAACCGCGCAAACAATTTTTCGATCTCGGCAAGGTCGCTGTAATGATGCGGTACCCCAGCGTCTGCGCCGATGCTGGTGATGAACGTATCCGGCTCAATCTCTTCGCCGTACCGATAGCGATAGCCGCGCTTGGATTGCAGACTGAGCAACGCAACACCGCCCGGCTTGAGCACCCGCTCGATCTCGCCGACGACCTCCTGCAACCCAGCGAGCGTTTTGTGATAGATGACAAAGATGCTGATCACCGCGTCGAAAAACTGATCGGGGTATGGAATGTGCGCGATGTCGCCCTGCTTTAATTCGGCGGCAAGTTGTTCCCGCGCGAGCCATGCCCGCGTGTGCGCGAGTCCGTTCTCCGCCGCATCCAAACCATGCACCTCGAAACCCTCGCGCACCAAATAGACGACGTGCCGCCCCGCGCCGCTCCCCAGGTCTAGCACGCGGCGCGCGTGGCGGGCGCGCAACAGGGGCACACACGCAACGACCGCCGCGTGCGGTTCTTCCCAACGAAATTCTTTTTGCGTGAATAACTCGTTCCAGGTTGGCATTGCACCTCCTCTTCGCATGCAAAACAATTCTACCGCGAAATTCACGCAAACGCAAAACCGCTTGACACCTGCACGCGTTCAGAGTACTCTAGATTCCAGAAACTCGATCAACTGAATTTGAACAGAGCACGCCTCAAGGTGTAGGATGACACACGCGTCGCTAGTTCGCTTTTTCCTTCTGGGTTCGTTGCGCGTGGAATGTGCCGGGACGCCGGTGCGTTTCTCAACGCGCAAAATCGAATCCCTGCTTGCGTACCTCGTGTTGCATCCCCACGCGCACGCGCGCGAAAAACTCGCCGCGTTGTTGTGGGGCGATTCCCCCGACGCTCAAGCGCGGCAATCGCTCCGCCAAGCCCTCGCCGCGATCCGCAAAGAACTTGGCGATGCGTTCGTGCTCGCCGACCGCGAAACCGCACAGATCAATCCCACTACGCCGGTCTGGGTGGACGCGCGCAAGTTCGAACAACTGGCGTCCGCCGATCCGCTCGCCGCGCTCGAACTGTACCGCGACGATCTGCTAACCGATTTTTACGACGAGTGGATCGCGCCGGTGCGCGAACATCTGCGCCGGCTCTACCTCGACACGGCGTTGCGTGCGATTCAAGACGCGCGCGCGCAAGGCGCGTACCCGCACGCGATTGACCTCGCGCAAAAACTCCTCGCCCGCGAACCAGCGCACGAGACCGCGCATCAGCATTTGATTTTTTGCTACACGGCAACCGGCAATCGCGCCGCCGCGCGCGCGCAGTACGCGCAATGCGAACGCGTGTTGCGCGACGAGTTGAACGTCGCACCCGCGCCGGAAACAATCGCGCTGTATCGCCGCGCGCAAACAGTTGAAACCTCTGCGCCAACGTCCGCGTTGTTCACCAATCTGCCGATAACGCTTGATAGTTTTGTGGGCAGGGTGAAGGAAATCCAGGAACTGCACGAAATCCTTTCGCGCACGCGTTTGCTCACGCTGAC
>CAIKBD010000423.1 GCA_903825565.1 uncultured Anaerolineales bacterium
CAGCATTCCCGTGCGCGCGTAATTGCCGGACAATCCGCCGAGAAAACACAAGTACCGACACCACGCGCGGCGTTCCCACAACGCGCCGGCAATCACCACGCCGGTCGTGATGAGCAACAGCAAAATGCCCGAGCCCCACGGCGACTCGACGATGCCCCACACGTGATCGCTCCAGGTGATCAGAATGAACGCGGCGTCAATGATCCAAATGCCGTACTTTTTCAAAAACTGCGGCACGCGCTGGTTGTGTCCGACGAATTTTTGCACGACATCGCTCAACGTGCCGAATGGACAGATCGCGCACCAGAATCTGCCCAGAATCAGAAAGATGATCGGAATGAGGGGCCACCACAGCACCCAGGTTAGCGCAGTGCCCAAGTTATCGTGCGCGGCGACGGGACCGAGCAAGAGTTGATATACGATCAGCGCAAAAAACACAATCGTTGGCCACTGAAAAATTCCCGGGAACCAATCGCTCCGCACGAATCCGCCAATCCATTTATTCTTCAGCAAATTGCCTTCTGCGGCAACTGCAACCGTCGTCGGTTGTTTAGATTTGGAATCCACCATCGAAATAACTCCTTTGCCTATTTTTTCAACGGCTTGCGTTTGGTCATGCCCGCTGTGGCGATGACGGCGAGGTTCACGCCGAGAAATCCACCCAACACTAGCCAGGTTTCCGCGCTGCGCGTCGCGTTGACGGTGAACCGCGTCGTTTGTTCTGCACCGGCGGCTTGCGCGGTGATCGTGAGCAACCATTCGCCCGCGTTCGGGATCATCACTTGGCCAATGTACTCGCCTTGGTGTGTGCCGGCAACGAGCGGCTTGCCCGTGTGACCGTCATCGTCGTCAGCGTGACTCGCGTTCTTGGCGTCGGCTGAAGGCGCGTCTTTTTTCTCGTCAGTGTGATCATCTTTTTTAGCAGTGCCATGAGCATCAGGCGCGGGCGCGCGCGTTGGCGTTTTGGCAATCTCGTGCGAATCTTGCTTGTCGTTCGCGTGCGATGCTTTTTTCTCACTGGCGTGATCATCTTTCGGCGCGGTGTTGTGATCGGCGTCTTTCGCTGACGACTGTTGTTTTTTTGCGGCGACCGCGACACGCACCGTGGCGTCGTGGAACGGTTCACCGGTTTGGGCGTCTCGCAATTGCACCGTGATTAGATTGTTGCCGGCGATCACGGGCGACGTCAAAATAATTTGCGCCGTCTTATCCGCGCTGAGAATCGGCGTCGTGGGGAGCGTCGTTGCGGCGGGCGCGGCGCACGCCGTCAAGCCCAGCGCGAACGCCGCAAGGACGCCGAGCCACACCAAGACGAATCTGGAACACATCCTCATCAACACAGAACCTCCTTTTGGAAATGTTTACGCGCACGGCTTATGCACGCGCACTTGCGATATTTTAACAATCTTACGCAGAAACTCTCAGAGCAAAACGGCGTGGCACAGACTAGGCAAAATGGCGTGTTGCAAGATGCGTCTGACGGCGGTGGCGTGGTGGTGGTAGGACGGGTTATACTGAAACATACACGAACGGCACGTATTCTTCACACGCTCTTCACGGGAATTCGATAGGATGTCCCCAGAAGACCAGAAAGAAAAGGAGACAAAATAAAAATGATGGGCGGATTTGGACTCGGCGGTGGAATGTTGTTCGGTGGATTGCTGATGATCGCGTTCTGGGTCTTGATTATCGGCGGCGCAGTGTGGCTCGTGGTCACGCTGGCACGCAATGGTCAAAGCGCAACAGTAGCGAACCTATCAAGACAAACGCCGCTTGCTGTTTTGCAGACACGCTACGCCAAAGGCGAAATCACCAAGAAACAGTTCGACCAATTGCGCCGCGATTTGGGCACATAGAACGAAGCAAAGCAGGATAGGGCAAACTCGTCGTTCCTGGCTGGGACACGACGAGTTTGTGTTTGCGTACTCGATTCGATAGTGGTAAGATGAGCAACGTCAAACTGATTGTGGCGACTTGAAGAAAGTAGAGCCGAATGAGTGAACTCCCATTAATCCGCGTTGTGCTTGCCGATGATCACGCCGTCGTTCGCAAAGGCATTCGCGAATTTCTCGAAGAAGACCCAGCGATTCGCGTCGTAGCGGAAACGAGCGATGGCGAACAAGCCGTCGCTCTGGTCGCGCGCGAAAAACCGGACGTCGCCGTGTTCGATATTCAGATGCCGAAGATGAATGGCATGGATGCAACGCGCCGCGTGAAAAAAGAATTTCCGCAAACGCGCGTGCTGATGCTCACCGCGTACGACGACGATCCGTACATCTTTGCCGCGCTCCAAGCCGGCGCGAGCGGCTATTTGCTCAAGACCGCAAGTTCCGATGAATTGGTGCACGCGGTGCACGCAATTGCCGCAGGCGAATCTGCTCTATCGCCCGCCGTCGCAAAAAAACTAGTGTTGCGCACGACCGGTAGCAAATCAAAAGATGAAACAATTGAACCTTTGACCGAACGCGAGATGGAAATTCTGCAACTCGCGGCAAAGGGAATGGGCAACAAACAGATCGGAGTTGCGCTTTCCATCAGCGACCGTACCGTGCAAGGGCATCTCGCCAACATTTACACCAAACTCCACGTCGGCACACGCACCGAAGCGGTGATGTTTGCGGTGCGTGAGAAATGGATTGTACTGGAGTAGATAGCCCGCCGTCGACAGACAAAATACTGGCGACGGTGGGCTGGCGACTGACAACTATGTTCAAAGACCTTCGTTCGCAACTCTTCCTCTGGACCATTCTTCCCCTCGCTATCATCCTCGTCGGCGCGGCTTATTTAGGTGTCACCAGTCATCAAATGGCAATGCGCGAGATGGTGCTTGAACGTGATGGCGCAATGGCGCGCGAAGTCGCCGCGCGTCTCTCCGAATCACTGACGAATCACGCCGCCATCTTGCAATCGCTCGATCCCAATCGTCCTGAATCCTGGGATGCTCAACGCACCGTGTTCGATGGCGGCATCGCATCCTTTGATGCGAACGGCGCATTATTGAATGCGATACCATCCAGTCAGGTATGGCAAACGCGGCGCGCCATCATCCAGAATTTGATTGCCACACGCGCGACATTTTCCTCACCCATACTCGAAGACGGAGCGGCGCGTGTGTTGGTCACGCGCCGCGTCGATAATGTGATTTTCATCGGCGCATTCACTCTGCCGCCATTTGGCAATATTGGCATCGGCGCGCACGGCGCTGCTTACATCGTAGATGGCAACGGGAAAATCATCGCGCATCCCAATCCGTTGCGCATCGGCGCGAATATGTCCCAGCACGAAGGTATCGCCAAAGTCATTCGCGGCGAAACGGGTGCAACGTTTCATCACGCGGCGGATAGCTCGGAACTCGTTGTGGGTTACACGCCCATCGCGCTGGCAAACTGGGGCTTGGTGGTCGAAGAACCCTGGGCGGATGCGATCGATCCGATGTTTCAATACTCGGTGTTGTTGCCGTTTGTGCTCGTGATTGTAGCTATTGTCGCGCTGGGCGCGATCTATTTTGGTCTGCGCAATGTACATCAACCGTTGCAACGCCTCGCGCAAGCCGCGAATCGGATTGCGTATGGCGATTATCACGCCGCCGAGTCCCAGGTTGGCGGCATCCACGAAATCGAAGAACTGCGCGAGACGCTGGACTCGATGGCGCAACAGGTGAGTGCGGCGCACGATGCAATGCAAAATTACATCACGGCGATGACACGCGGACAGGAAGACGAGCGTCTGCGGCTCGCGCGCGAGCTCCACGATGACACGATTCAATCGTTGATCGCGTTGCAACAACGTATCGAGATGGTGGAAAAATCTTTGGGCAAAGACCCTGCGATCACCGCGGCAAAAATCAAAGAACTGCGCGAACTGGTGGGAACGTCGCTTGTTTCGGTGCGCCGTTTCGTAAGCGATTTGCGCCCGACCTATCTCAGCGAACTGGGTTTGATTCCAGCGTTAGAAATGTTGGCGAAAGAATCGCACGCGCAATTCCACATTGTCGGTGAAGAAAAGCGACTCGATGCAGAACGCGAACTCGCGTTGTATCGCATCGTGCAAGAATCGCTTCGCAACATCGCCAAGCACGCGCAGGCGAAGAATATTTCTGTCATCCTGTCATTCGATGAGCACGAACTCACGGCGACGGTTGAAGATGATGGCATTGGATTTACCGCGCCTGACGCTCCAACCGCATACGCGCGTGCGGGACATTTTGGCTTGATGGGAATGCAAGAACGCGCGCAGTTATTCGGCGGAAATGTGTACGTCAAATCGGAACGCGGCAAGGGCACAAAGGTGGTGGCATATGTGCCGATTGGTTCAATAGCGCGATAGTTGGGTGGGGTGTTAGGTCAATAGTTGCGCTAATCTTTTTGGCACTCTTCGATGTAGCGGCAAATTATTTCGGCGCTCACGTGTCCTGCCGTGCCAACGTAGTAGCCCTCTGCCCAGAGCGTGGCCTTGGGGACCCAGTAAGCGCGCCGAATTTGCGAAAATTCCTGGGTGAGGCGTCGGGACGTGATTCCTTTGAACAATCGCACGACTTGGGCAGGCGCAAACTTGGGCGGGGCAGAGACGAACAATTTGATGATTGCTGATGATTTGCGCGTCAACTTGCCGAGTGATGTCTTTGGAAAGTTGCGTGCTGATGCAACATTGAAAGCGTACAGCGATCTGCAACTGTGGGACGCGATTGCGTTCGCGTGGAAACAGAGCAGATTCCACCAATGCATCCAAGATGCTGAGAGCCAGTGACGTGCTGTTGCAGGGCAAAATCATTCGCGGTGGGATGGGACAGGGATGCTCGAGTGGCGAACGTTGTACACCGATCAAGAGATGTGGAATGTGATCAATTATCTTCGTTCATTTGTGTTTGGTTATAAATAGACGAAGGACGAATGACCGAGGACTGTATGTTGGTTTTCCGTCTTCGATCTGCCGGCCACCGTTACATCAGGAGGCAAATGTCTAATCAACCGATTCGTAAAACAGAAGCAAAACGTATAGAACGCGAGCGCATATGCAAACAAATTGAGCGTCGCGACACGTTTACACGCGCATTGCCCTTTGTGATTGCGGCGGCAGTCGTGCTGTTCGTTGGTATCGCAGTGTTCCTGACGACGAACCAGACTGTTTCAGGCACACCGCGTTTGCAAGTCGATCAAGAAAAGATCGATCTGGGCAATCGCATTTTCAATCAACCAGTGCGCGGCGTGTTCACCGTCAAGAATGTTGGCGATGGCACGCTGAAACTCGAAACCCTCAAGATCGCCAACGTGCTTGAAGGATGCTGACCTTCCGAAATCATCGTCGGTCAGACGACTTTACAACCAGGTCAATCCACCGCAATTTATATGGACATTGTGATGTACGAGGGAATGGATGGCAAGCACTTGTTTGAGATTCCGTTAAAGACGAACGACACGGCTCAGCCGCTCAAGAAATTGTACATCGCATCGAATTGGGTGCCGCGATAATCCAAACACGTCGGAGAATTTTCTCCGACGTGTTTTCATAGGTGGAAATTCGTTATGCGCCATTTGGCGTACCATGTGATAGGTCTATTAGCGCACTCAAAAACTAGCCGATAGGCGGTGGTCAAACACAAGTTTGTCTTTTAGAATCGTAGTAAGTTGGGAACACCAGAATGCGTAAAACATCGAATCTGCGCCAAACATCTTTTGCACTAACAGGTATCGTTTGCGCCAAGTGCGCGGTAACGATAGATCGCGCACTCGCGCAACTCGAAGGTATTGTCACCGCCCAAGTCAACTTTGCAACAGAACGGGCGACCGTCGTCTACGATCCTGCGCGCGTGTCACTTGCGACAATAGTCCGCGCGGTGCAAAGCGAAGGTTTTGATGTGCCAGTAGTACGTATTTCTTTGGACGTCGGCGATTTGCTTTATGCCACTTTGGTACAGACAGTAGAACGAGTGCTAGGTCGCATGGACGGTGTAACGCATGTTGAAGCGGACCTACGCGGGCAACAGATCAGCATGGATGTATTAGTTGATCGAGTTAATCGTAATGACTATGTGCGCCAACTTGCTGCACTAGGACTAGCTGTGAGCGAGCATCCTTCGCTCCATGCAACCCGCAATTTTAATCTGCGTACCGTAGTGATTGTAGGGCTTGCCCTCCTTAGTTTATTGAGCGCAGGTGCACATGCTGAATGGTTTGATATCGGGTTTATTCATGCGCCATTGATTGTGATGATGAGTGCGGTTATCGTTGCCTATGGCATCGCGTGGCGATTCTATCGTGTGGCATTTGAGACTGCACTGCTCCACGGTGAATACGACGCGAGTGTAATCATCGCGCTCGTCGCGACAGCCAGTTTATTTTGCGGTTTGCCTTTGGCGTCGCTTGCAACAGAGAGCATATTCACAACGAGTGGATTCCTCATCGCCATCTTACTGACCGTCGGCTGGTTTATTGCGCGCGGAGCCATGCTTTGGATGGCACCGCACCTTTAGAGCCTATCCCAAAAATAAAATTGGATACAATGTGCCTGGAGGATCAACCCTATGGCACATCTAACGCATGGTCAGAAAATCCGTCGGCGGGAGTTGAAAGCGCACCAACAACGGCAACGACGAATTAA
>CAIKBD010000424.1 GCA_903825565.1 uncultured Anaerolineales bacterium
AATTTCGGGCGTCGCCGCTTGCAGTATCAGCGCATTTTGCCTCCCAAAGATGTCACTGATTGGCAAACGCACGTTCGTCCTTATCTACACCACGGGCAAACACACACGCATCCACCGGCAAGACCTTGACAGCGGATAGGTAACGGATTAACGGATAACCACCATCGCGCGCCACATCCGCTCATCCGCTTATCCGCTGCTTCTCCGCTCGCAAGACCTTGACAGCGGATAGGTACCGGGTTAACGGATAACCACCATCGCGCGCCACATCCGCTCATCCACCGGCAAGACCTTGACAGCGGATAGACACTGGATTAACGCATGACCACCGCCCAACACCACATCCGCTTATCCGTGACCTATCCGCTATCTCTCCGCTCAACGTTTTGCATTTTCGCTCAATTCGATTAAGATATGCGCGCAAGAATTCTGCTGAAAGGAGCGTGTTATGCTTCGCCCGTCATCTTCACATGCGCTCACACTCTTCGCCCTGATTGCGCTCGTCGCGCTGAACGGTTGTAGCGGCGCAACGCCAACCCCGTTTCCGAAAACAACCCCCATCGCCGTACCCACCGTCATCACCGTCATCGCGCCGTATGTGCCGCCGACCACCGATGCGCCCACTGCAACGCCCACGCCCGCCGTTTTCGTACCCACCGCTCTGCCCGCCGCCGTCGGCTTGACGCTGATCCCAGCCACACCCGGCGGCGCGAGCCGCGCCACGCCGACCGCCGCCGCCAGCGCGAACCGCACTGCAACCGTACCCGCCGGCAAAATGCGCGTCCAAGTTTTTCTGATCGCGCTCGACGACAATGGCAAAGCCGGCAAAAAGATCGGATGCGGCGACAGCGTCGTCGCGGTCGAACGCCTGATCACACAGACGAACGCGCCACTCACCGCCACGCTCAACGATCTCCTGGCGATCCGCGACCAAACGTACGGGCAATCGGGGTTGTACAACGCGCTCGCGCAATCGAGTTTAAAGATCGAAGGCATCAACATTGTCGCGGCAAAAGCGACCATCAGTTTATCCGGCAAATTCACGCTGAACGGCGAGTGCGACAACCCACGCGTCGAAGCGCAAATCAAAGAGACCGCATTGCAATTCTCAACCGTCAAAGACGTGGCAATCCTGCTCAACAATGTGTCGCTCGACCGCGCCTTGTCCGGCAAAGGCAACTAATGTTACTGACCCCTCTGCCCCTCGTGCGCCGCATCGAACTGGCGCTCCTCGCGCCGCACATCGCGCGCGCCGAAGTGGAAGCCGGCTGTGCGGCGGCGGTACAGTACGATTGCGTCTCCGTCATCGTCAAGCCACACTATATCGAACTGGCGCGCAAACTCTTGAAAGAATCGCACGTCCAAGTCGCGTCGGTCATTGCATTTCCGGGCGGCGGCTCGTCCACCGCAACCAAAATGTACGCGACCCAGGATTTGCTCCAACGCGGCGCGCAAGAAATCACGATGCTGATCAACATCGGCGCACTGCGCGACCGCGAAGATTTAATCGTCAAGAACGACATCGCCGGCGTCGTCAAAACCGCGCGTGGTCATCCAATCACCGTAATCCTCGAAACCGGCTGGCTGACCGACGAAGAAAAAACGCGCGCGGGCAAAATCGCCGAGACCGCGGGCGCGTCGTTCATCCAAAATACCACCGGCTTTTGCGCCCCGCCCGCATCACCGGCGGACGTGCGGTTGCTCAACGCCACCTGCCCAAATTTAAAGATCAAAGCCGCAAGCGACCGGCTTACCCAAGAAGCGGCGCTACAACTGATCGAAGCCGGCGCGGCGCGCATCGTCTTGGATCGCCTCGAAGACGTTTTGAGTTAGCGCAACCAACACGGACGCGGAAATTTCACCGCGCCCTTTTTGCATGGAACAAATCCCGCGTGCCATTCGTCTGATGAGTAGAGAACGCACACAGAGGCGTTCCCCTCAACCCCAAGGAGGCAAAAATGTTTCGCCGAGAATTCTACCTGCTGACGTTTGCGCTCACGTTCCTCGCCCTGCTCGTCCTGACGATTGGCTGTCAGGGCGGCACACCGTTCGCCGCACCACAAACCGCCCGCGCCGAAGCCAAAGGCATAGGCGTAGACCTGACCGTGTATAACCAAAACATGGCGCTTGTCAAAGACAAACGCGTGCTCGCACTCAAAGCCGGCGTCAACGAAGTGCGCTTTGCCGATGTCGCCGCGCAGATCGATCCGACGAGCGTGCAATTTACATCGCTCACCGATCCCAACGGCACGCGCGTCATCGAACAAAATTATGCGTATGACATCGTCGGCTCGAAAAAGATTTTGGAACGCTACCTCGACCAAACGATCACGCTGATCACCGAGGACGGCACCAAGTACACCGGCAAATTGTTGAGCGGCGCAGACGATATTATTCTGCAAAGCGACGATGGGCAGGTCACGACGGTGAAACTCGCGCGCGTACGCGATCTCAAATTTCCGAACCTGCCCGGCGGGTTGATCACCAAGCCAACCTTGATCTGGCTCATCAACGCCGGCAAGGACGGCAACCACGAAACCCAGGTGACCTACACCACGAACGGGATCAACTGGAAGGCAAATTACGTCGTCGTCGTGAACGCCACTGATACGGCGATGAACCTGAACGGCTGGGTGACGATTGACAACCAAAGCGGCGCAACGTACGAAGACGCGAATCTCAAACTCGTCGCCGGCGATGTGCGGCGCGTTACGCCCGTGCCCGCCGCGCGCGATGGGTACGCCGCCGCGCCCACTGCCGCCGCCAAAGCCGAAACGCAATTCACCCAGCAAGACATGTTCGAGTATAAACTCTATTCCCTGCAACGCACGACGACGATCCGCAACCGTGAGACCAAGCAGATCGAGTTTACGACTGCAAACAATGTCGGCATCACCAAGCTATTCGTCTACGACGGCGCGCGCAACTATCGCTTTTACGGCTATTTGAACAGCGACGCGAATTACGGCAAAACGAGCGACACCAAAGTAGCCGTCATGTTCGAGTTCAAAAATAGCGAAGCGAACAAAATGGGCATGCCCCTGCCCAAAGGCACGATCCGCGTTTACAAAGCGGACGCAGACGGGAGCAACCAATTCATCGGCGAAGACAATATCGATCACACGCCGAAAGACGAAACGCTGCGCCTGAACATTGGCAACGCGTTCGACGTGGTGGGCGAACGCAAGCAGACCAACTTTACCAAAATTGGGGATCGCGCTATCGAGGAAACGTACCAGATCACGCTCCGCAATCACAAAAAGGAAACAGTCGAAGTGCGCGCTGTCGAGCGGTTGTATCGCTGGTCGAACTGGGAAATCCGGCAGACGAACCAGGAATACACCAAGACCGATTCGCAGACCATCGAGTATCGCGTGAACGTACCGGCGAACGGGGAAAAAATCGTGACGTATACCGTGCGTTATACGTGGTAACGAAATAGGCAGAGCCGGCGCGGCGCGCCGGCTCTTTCTTTTTTACGGCAAACGACTGAACCACAACAGCGAGATGGTACTACTCAGCACGAGAAGCAGGAACGCGCCGCCGATAAAAACCACCGTGCTCTCCTCACGCTCCGATTTCAAAATCAATTCCTTGTTCAGTTTTTGGTAAATCTCGACCAGCGCCTGCTCGTTCGACGCGTGATAATACGCACCCTCCGTCATTGCCGCGATGCGCTTGAGCGTGTCCTCGTCCAAAATAGCGCGGAAGCCGAAACCACCGCCGCCGCCCTGCAAGGTCGTGCCCTCGGTTGTGCCCGCGCCAATCGTAAACACCCGAATCCCGCGCTCGGATGCTTTTTGCGCCGCTTCGAGCGGCGAAGGACCCGTGCGATTTTGCCCGTCCGTCAACAAGATGATCGTTCCCGGTCCACGCACGCCTTTCGGCACGGGAAGCGGCGTCGGCGTGGGCGCGGTCAGCACATCGTCCTTGCGCGCCGCGGCGGCAACCGCTTTCGGCGGCTCGAAAATCGCATCGAGCGAAACGAGAATGCCGCTCCCAATCGCCGTGCTTTGCTGGGTCGAAAGCCGGTTGATCGCGGCGATCACCGCATCGCGATCATCCGTCGGCGCTTGCACGATCATCGCCGTGCCGGAAAACGCCACCACGCCGATCCGCGTGTTCGGGTCTTGCTTTGCGGCAAACGCGCGCGCGGCAGTTTTTGCCGCTTCGAGCCGGCTCGGCTTCATATCGTTCGCGCGCATACTGCCCGACACATCGAGCGCAAGAATAACGGTCGCCTGCTCGGTCGGCAAAAGCATCATGCCGGTCGGACGCGCCAGCGCAAAGATCATTGCCGCCAGGGCAAGCAAAAACAAGAGCGGCGGAATATGCCGGCGAATCCCCGGGCCCTTGCCCATCGCCTCGCGCACGAGCGACACACTCGAATAGCGCAACGCAAACTTGGAACGGCGGCGTTGCATCCAAATATAAATACCGATCAGCGCTGGGAGCAATAAAAAGCCCCACAACGCTTCGGGCGCAAGTAGTTGCATCGGTTTCCCTTTCTCCACCGTGCATCCGCGTCGCGTCGCATCACGGGGGTGTTTGGATTCTACGTGAGGCGTCGCGTCGCGTCAAGTGGGGTAGCCACCTGCTTGTCAATTCGCCCAACTTCTGCTATCCTACACGCGTGACCACGGAAGATAAAGCGATTCACCTCGGACATCCCTCGTATGTGTGGCAATTTGGACAGGATCGCCGGCTCGATCTCATCCGCCGCTATGCGCGGCTGGAACGCGCGCACGTCCTCGACGTTGGGTGCGGCATCGGCGCATACGTCGAAAAATTTGCGGCGCTCGATGCACGCGCGTTCGGCGTGGACGTAGACGTGGACAAGTTGGCGCGCGCGCGCCGCGAAAAAAATCTGGCGCGGCTCGCCGTCGCCGTGTCCGAAAACCTGCCCGCGCCCGAAAATTTTTTCGACGCCGTACTGTTGCACGAAGTGATCGAGCACGTTGCGGATGATCGCGCGACGATCCGCGAAGCGTGCCGCGTCGTGAAACCGGGCGGGCGCGTGATCGTGTTCGCACCGAACCGGCTGTATCCGTTTGAAACGCACGGCGCGTATTTCGGCAAGCGATACGTATTTGGCAACATTCCGTTGATCGGCTGGTTGCCGGATCGTCTGCGCGCGCAATTCGCCCCACACGTGCGCGCGTACACGGTGCGCGACCTGCGCGCGCTGTTCGCCGGTCTCCCCGGCGAATGGATCACACACACCCAGGTTTATCCCGGCTACGATAAAATCGCGCGGCGGAGCGCGCTCCTCGCGCGCGTTTTCCGGAGTGTCACCTATTTTTTCGAGCACACGCCGCTCCGCGCATTCGGACTATCGCACTTTGGCGTGTGGGAAAAAGCGGGAGGCGCGCGTGCCCATCGGTAGTTTTTCGGACGATGTATGGACGTACCTGAACGACATGCCGTATTTGCCAAACCGCGCAGATCGCGACGCGTTGGCAAACGTCGCCCAGTACGATCCCGCCACGGTCAAACGCGTGCAAATCTGGGATTATTTTTTTCGCATCCGCCCCGACGATGTGGGCAAGCCCCAAATGCAAGAGATCGAGCAATTGCGCCAACGCTCGCAACAGACGCGCGCCGAGCACGAAACCCAAATCCAAGCCGAGCGAAAAACGGCGGAGCAACGCAAGAAGAAACTCGCCGCGCCGATTCTCAAATGGCAACCGCGTTTCCTGATCGTCAACGGTTTGGGCGCGGCATTGCTCGTCGCCGCGTTTCTGCTCAAATCCTCCACCGTGCAACTTGCGGGCGCTGTGCTCGTCACACTGGGTGCCGGCGCGTTCATCGGCGCAGGATTGTGGCGTCGCCGGCAATTCACGCGCATCGGCAAACATTTGGAAAACACAATCGAGCGACTCAATGCGAATTTGCACGCCGCGCTCGAACAAAGCGCCCAAGACACGCGGCAACTGCGAAAAACGATCCGCGATCTCCAAGCGCAAATTCCCCCGCCGCCGAGCGACGATCAGGTGCTGGCATTTTTGCGCGCGGATTTGGACGCGCTCGCGCAAGCCGCGCTCGACAAAACCGGCTTGCGCGAGCAGTTGTTCGATTTGGGCGGCGCGGCAAATCCGATCTGTTTTTTTGCGCCCGCCGAGTTGCAAAACAACGCGTGCGTCCCCAAACCGTTTCTCGAACCGGCGAGCGATCTGAACAAGCATTTGCACGCGCGCGTGTTTGCGTATTTGCCGGACGGCGCGTGGCTCAACTTGCATGGCGTCTATTACGTCGAAGTTTTGATTCTGGGTTTGGATTGGGTGGCGAACTATGAATGTTATTACGATTTCGTCACCGGGCGGCGTTTCGACGAGCACATGTCGGAACAGCATTACGCCGACATCGTCACGCTGAGCACCAGCCGCGCGTACCGCGAATTGCCCATCGGCGCGAAACGGATCATCGTGGACGATGCGTTGACATTCGGCATGTCGCTGGCGAGCACGGAAAAAATCGAGATCACGTTTCCGAGTCGCGGTTATTTTGCGGGCATGAATAACGCCGGGTTCAGCGCGTTCTATTTCGATCTGGAACGATGGGCGCTCAACCCCGCGCCGCTGGTGGAAAACACGTTGATCGTCTTGCGCGAACAATGGCGCAAGCACAAGGGCATTTTGGGCGTGTAGCGCGCAACGCGCAAGGTTGGGGCTTGCGCGTTTTTTTGCGCGTGTGCGCGCAAGTAGTAATTTTGTTCGATTTGGATATAATAGGCGCGGATAAATTTCGGGGGAATATGCTGAATGGCAGACAAAGAACAACCCAACATCGGCACCGTCAAACCAATCGAAATTGATGTCGAGATGCGGAACGCGTACCTCGATTACGCGATGAGCGTGATCACCGCGCGCGCGTTGCCCGACGTGCGCGACGGGTTGAAACCGGTGCAACGCCGCATTTTGTACACGATGGGCGAAATGGGTCTGCGCCACAACACCGCGTACAAAAAATGCGCGCGCATCGTCGGCGACGTGATGGGCCGCTATCACCCGCACGGCGATCAAGCCGTGTACGATGCGCTCGTGCGAATGGCGCAAGATTTCAACATGCGCTATCCGCTCGTGGATGGGCAGGGCAATTTTGGCAGCATTGATGCGGACCCGGCGGCCGCGATGCGGTACACTGAAGCGCGCCTAACCGAACTCGCCGAAGAAATGTTGCTCGACATTGATCGCGACACGGTGACCTTCACCGACAATTTTGACGGCTCGCTCAAAGAGCCGAACGTGCTCCCCGCCAAAGTTCCCAACCTCTTGCTCAACGGCGCGGCTGGCATCGCCGTCGGCATGGCGACGAACATTCCACCGCACAATTTGGGCGAACTGGTGGACGCGCTCAAATATTTGATCGAGCGCTGGGAACATATCGAAGACATTCAGGTAGACGACTTGCTGAAATTCGTCCAGGGTCCCGATTTTCCAACGGCGGGCATCATTCTCGGCGACGAAGGGATCAAGCAAGCGTATGCCACCGGCAACGGGCGGATCGTCGTGCGCGGCAAGATTCACACCGAAGAAGCCGGCGGCGGCAAAACGCGCATCATCATCACCGAGTTGCCGTACCAAGTCAACAAAGCCGGCTTGATCGAACGCATCGCCGAACTCGTGCGCGACCGCAAGATCGAAGACATTGGCGATCTGCGCGACGAATCGGATCGGCAAGGGATGAGCGTCATCGTCGAACTCAAACGTGGTGTGGACGCCAAGCCGGTGATCAACCAATTGTTGAAATACACGCCGTTGCAATCCGGCTTTTCGATCAACATGCTCGCGCTTGTGAACGGCGAACCCAAAGTCTTGTCGCTGAAAAAAATGTTGCAGTTGTACATTCAGCATCGGCAAGATGTGATCACGCGGCGCACGAAATTCGATCTCGAAAAAGCCAAGGCGCGCGCGCATATCCTCGAAGGGTTAAAGATCGCGCTCGACAACCTCGACGAAGTGATCCGCACGATCCGCCAATCGCCGGACGCCGAAACGGCAAAAGAGCGCTTGATGAAACGCTTCAAGTTGAGCGACCTGCAAGCGCAAGCGATTCTCGATATGCAACTGCGCCGCCTCGCCGCGCTGGAGCGCAAAAAGATCGAAGACGAATTGGCGGAGCTCAAAAAGACGATCAAGTATCTCGAAGACTTGCTCAAATATCCCAAAAAGATTTTGGGCGTCATTGCCGAGGAATTGACCGACCTCAAAAAGCGTTTCGGCGATGCGCGCCGCACGCATATTGCGGAAGGCAACGTCGAGGAGCAACGCACCGAGTTCAAGGAGGAAGACTTGGTGCAGGAGCAAGCCGTGCTCGTGTCGCTCACGCAACGCGGCTATATCTCGCGGATGCCGCTGTCGTCGGTGCGGCGCACGACAACCGGCTCGAAAGGGATGCAAACGCGCGAGGAAGACGCGGTGCAGTACTTGTTCCCGGCGGTCACGCGCGACACGCTCTTGTTCTTCACCAATCGCGGCAAGGTGTACCCGCTCCGCGCGCATCAAGCGCCGGATGTCGAACGCTCGCCCAAGGGTTTGCCGCTGAGCACGCTCTTGTCGTTCGAGGCGGGCGAACGCGTCACCTCCGCCGTCGCCGTGTCCGATTTTTCGCAAGCGGAATTTTTGACGATGGCGACGACCCAGGGGCGCATCAAGCGCACCCCGCTCGCCGAGTTCGACGGCATTCGCTCCGCCGGCGTCGCCGCGCTCAATCTAGGCGAAGGCGACGATCTGGGCTGGGCGCGCCTGACGCACGGCGACGGCGAATTGATCTTTGTCACCGCGCAAGGGCAAGCGATGCGTTGCAAAGAAGAAGACGTGCCGGCGCAGGGGCGCGCAGCGGGCGGCGTGATCGGCATCAAGTTGAACGAGGGCGACCAGGTCGCTTCGATGGATGTCGTTTTGCCGGACGGCTTTTTGTTGATCGTGACGCAAAAGGGTTTTGGTAAACGCACGCCGCTGAAAGAGTACGCCGTGCAAGGGCGCAACACGAAAGGCGTGGCGACGCTGGGACGCGACGCGGCGCGCGCGGGCGTGATCGCGGCGGCGCGCGTGGTGGGTGAAGACGACGACGCGACAATCATTTCGGCGAACGGTTTGGTCTTGCGTTCGCGCGTCGCCAATTTGCCCAAAGGCAAACGCACCGCGAAAGAATCGCCGGTCATGTCCCTCAAAGAAGGCGACGCGGTGGCGAGCATTGCTCGCCTCGAAAGCGAAAAGAAAAAGTAAACGGAAATGAGAAACCAGTCTTGGCAACGCTTGCCGATGACTGGTTTCTCATTCCTAAGCACAGAGCATAATTTTGGGAGGTAAAAATGTCCAATGTTCATGTCTCCAATCATCCGCTCTTGTTACACAAACTGGCAATGTTGCGCGATGTCAAAACCGAGCCGAAAAAATTCCGCGAACTGATCCGCGAAATTTCGATTCTGCTGGCATACGAAGCGACCGCGGACTTGGCGTTGCAGGACAAGCCGGTGACGACGCCGTTGACGCAGACCAGCGGGTTTGAACTCAAGGAGATGATCGGGCTGGTGCCCATTTTGCGCGCGGGTTTGGGCATGGTCGAGGGTTTTTGGGAAATGATGCCCTCGGCGGAAGTGTGGCATCTGGGTCTGTACCGCGATCACCAGACCTTTGAGCCGATTCGGTACTATAACAAGTTGCCGGTTGCGCCGACCGTGGATGTATGCGTCATTCTCGATCCGATGCTCGCCACCGGCGGCACCGCCGTCGAAGCGACGCGGATGTTGAAGAATTGGGGCGCGAAAAAAATCAAGTACGTCGGGCTGATTGGCGCGCCGGAAGGAATTGACCGCTTGGCTACCGCGCATCCCGACGTGCAGATCTATCTCGCCGCGATTGACGAACGTCTCAACGAGCACGCATACATCGTGCCCGGACTGGGTGACGCGGGCGACCGGCAATTCGGCACCGGCTAATGGAGAGACCGTGAACTGACGGCGGATGACTATGCCAAGACCTGACTGGGATTCGTACTTTATGGACATTACGCTCGACGTGGCGCGCCGTTCGACGTGCAACCGCGCTCAAGTCGGCGCGATCATCGTGAAAGACAAACGCATCCTCACGACCGGCTACAACGGCGCGCCGAAGGGCTTGCCGCATTGCCTCGACGAGGGGTGCGAAATCGTGGAGGGGCACTGCGTGCGCACGTTGCACGCCGAGCAAAACGCGATCATCCAAGCCGCATTGCACGGCGTGTCGCTGGCGGGCGGCACGATCTACACCACGCATCAACCGTGCGCGACTTGCGCGAAAATGTTGATCAACGCCGGCTTGGTGCGCGTGGTGTACGCCGGGCAGTATCCCGACGAGTTGGCGATGAAATATCTGCGCGGCGCGCACATCCAGGTTGATCATTGCGATCTGGGTGCGCGCACCCCCGCGCCGCCGCCCAGCGTCGCCCCGCCGAGTTCAGCGCAATAACTCGGCGAAGAGCGGCGCAACTTTTTGTTGCAACAGGTACGACAAAATCGGCAAGAGCACCGGCACCGCCGCTTGCGCCACCACCCGCGCCGATTGAAAGGGAAACATCGGCGCAGTTTTCAATACTGTGCGATACTGCGCCAGCGCGTTCGCTTCCACCGCCGCCGCTTGCTCTTGATGATCGAGCAAGCGGCGGTATAATTCGTGCAGGCGCGGCTCGAGCAATTCCAACTCCCGGGCGCGCGCGCGCGTCATTTGCCGGTGGACGCCCCAAAACGGCAACGCGAACGCAATCAGCGCCGACACCGCGCCGGCGACGTAAATCAGCGATTGCACCGCAACCACAAACACCGCCCCGCCGAATAACACAATCGGCAAACCGACCAAGCCGATCAAGGCAAGACTGATCTGCAAACTGAGTTGACTGATCGGCGCGAGGTTGCGCGTATCGAAAAAATTGATCACGAGCGGTTTTTGCAACAACCGCCACATCCCCCACGCACGTTCGATGCCTGCGTACACCAATAGCCCGACGAATAAACCCAAAAGCGCGAGTTGAAAACCCTGGGTCGCGTTCAACCAGTTGAATTTGCCCTGCGCGCCCGCGCCGCGCATCAGCACCATTTGGTACGCGAACGCGCCCAGTGCGGCAAGCGTGCCTAGCACGCTGATCGCCGCGTCAATCCGCGCGTCCACCGTCAGCATTTGGTGCGTCAGACGCGCGTACTCGGCGTCGTCCACGCAGACCGCCGGGCGCAGCTTGGTCAGCATCGTTTGCGTCGCCTGATAGAGATAGCACATGGCGAACAAACTGTAGAGCGTAATGATCGGCGGCGCAATTTGACGCGGAATAAAGTACGCCGCCGCACGCATATTTCCGCTTGCCGTCCATTGCATCAAGAGCAAATTCAACCCGACCAGCACGATCCCCAGCCCCACCGTTGTCACTGGGTAGGGCACACGCGCGCGTTGCAACAATCGAATCACCCAAGGCACGGCGCGATGAACGTCTATTGCCTCCACAGCCCAACCTTTCCCGTACAAATATCGATCCATTCGCCAAACCCGGTCCGTCCGATTTTTATCCACCGCAAAGATTAAAAATCGGAGATGCGTGGATCATTTTTCGGTTCGCCAAAGATATTGAATACGGAATGAATTATGCCACAGGACACCCAGCATGGCAATCCGACTCATTGAGCAGTATGATTATAATTATTTCTTATATTCATCTACAAAAATATAATCGTGTCTGGCATTTTTTTGACCATATTTGTAACTTTTTTTTGACCTTTATAGTGTAATTTATAACAAATTTGTTACAAAATTCATCATCATGCTGTTGTTGGCACCTGTGCCACGTGTGCACAAGCTCGACGCACCGATTTCTTTCATGAAATCCCAAATTCAAAGGAGAATAGATGTCCCCTCAACTTTCGCGTCGGCAGTTTTTGAAATCATCCTTGCTCGCGACGGGCGGATTATTACTCCCCGCTACGGCTAGCAAAACCTCTGCCGCTGGAGAAATTCGCAAGTTCCCCCTGCACAAAAAGATCGGCGAAGCGCGCACAGTTTGTCCCTATTGTTCAGTCGGATGCGGTATGGTTATCGCCACCGATGAAAAAGGACACATTATCAACTGTGAAGGTGACAGTGAGCACATTATCAATCGTGGCACACTCGATCCCAAATCTGTCGCCGTGCCCCAGCTCTCGAACAGCCCCCTCCGCTTGAAAAAAGTCCAGTACCGCGCCCCCGGTTCGGACAAGTGGGAAGAAAAATCCTGGGACTGGGCGGTTGAACAAATCGCCAAACGCATCAAAGACACACGCGACAAAACCTTCACGCGCACGGTCAAGGTCGCGGACAAGGATGTGACTGTAAACCGCACCGAAACCATTGCGTGGCTCGGCGGCGCGGCGAACAACAGCGAAGACTGTTACCTCGCCAGCAAATTCGCGCGTTCCATTGGCTTGGTGTGGCTAGAACACCAGGCTCGGATCTGACACAGCGCCACGGTGGCCGGTCTGGGCCCCTCATTTGGTCGCGGCGCGATGACGAACGATTGGATGGATTTGAAAAACAGCGATGTGATGCTCGTCATCGGCGGCAACCCGGCGGAAAACCATCCCGCCTCATTCCTCTGGATCAACCAAGCGCGCGAAAAAGGCGGCAAGCTTATTGTCGTCGATCCTCGTTTTACGCGTTCGGCGGCAACTGCCGATTATTACGCGCCTCTGCGCCCCGGCACGGACATTGTGTTCCTCGGCGGCATGATCAATTACGCGATTCAAAACAAACTCTACAACGAAGAATACATCAAAGCGTACACCAACTCACTCACACTCATCAACACCGCGTACAAAGGTCCCTCCGAATTGGATGGATATTTTTCCGGGTTTGACAAGAACACTACCGTGTACGATGCCAGCAGTTGGCAATATCAAACCGAAAAAATCAAAGCGACCGGCGCGGATGGCAAAGAAGTCGAAGTGAGCGTGTCCAAGCTCGCCACGTCGCTTGACGATCCGAATTGTGTGTTCGCGCAAATGAAAAAACATTACGCGCGTTACACACCCGAAATGGTCGAGCGCGTGTGCGGCACACCGAAAGATCAATTCCTCAAGGTCGCCGAAATGTTTTGCGGAACTGGCGCGGTGGACAAATCGGGTACGATTATGTACGCGATGGGTCAAACACAACACACCGTCGGTACGCAGAACGTTCGCATCATGGCAATTCTCCAATTGTTACTCGGCAACATTGGCATTCCGGGCGGCGGCGTCAACGCTCTGCGCGGCGAATCAAACGTGCAAGGTTCCACCGACATGGCACTGCTCTATCACGATTTGCCCGGTTATCTCGGTGCGCCAACCGACAAGCACCCCGACCTCGCTACGTTCAACGCCAAGTTCGACGCCACCTCGTACTGGTCGAACGGTCCACGTTTCATGACCACCTTGCTCAAAGCATGGTACGGCGACAAGGCAACCAAGGACAACGATTACGCGTACAACTATTTGCCCAAAGGCAGTGGCAACTATTCGTGGATTCCATTGTTCGAGCAAATGTACGCCGACAAAATCGATGGCTTGATTTGCATG
>CAIKBD010000425.1 GCA_903825565.1 uncultured Anaerolineales bacterium
AAACGCGTTCGTCGGACCGTACACCTCCATCTACCACGATTGCCTTGTGCAGAATTGCGAGATCGAGCACAGCGTGGTGTTGGAAGCGAGCCGCATTGTGGATACGCCCGCGCGCGTCGCCGACAGTTTGATCGGACGCAATGCCGAAATTGCGCGCGCAAGCGGCCGCACCAAAACACTGAAAATGATGATTGGCGATTTCAGCAAAGTTGGAATCTAGCGTCGCCGGCTCCGCGGCGCAAGGAGAAATCACGATGAGTTCCACAAGCAAAACCAATCTCACGTATGCGGATATTTTCGCCGTCGTGGGCAAGTTCATTGCCAAGAAAGGGTTGAGCGATGTCTGCGTGATGGAATTTGAAGATGGCATGGTCGTGGTGGGTTCCGTGTCGTACGAGACGAGCGAAGAGTGGAACCGGCGCACCGAGACCCATGTGTTGTCCTACGACGATTTGAAACGCCTGGCAAAAGGAGGATGAAATGCGACGACCCAAGCGCGGCGAACATGTCGTGTCCTATTCCGAAATTTTGCGCGTCATCGGACAATATGTCGAGCGCGCGCATTTGACGGAAGTGCGGGTGTTGGAAACGGACGAGGGTTTGATCTTGCAGGGCTTGGTTACACAAGGCGAGCGTTCGGGTGAACGCGATACCTACCAACTGACGACGGACGATCTGCGCGCGTTGATCGAGGACGCGCAAGCGATGCGTGGAAAGCGAATGTAACGGCGATATGCAAAATATACTGATCACCGGTGGCGCGGGCTTTATCGGCTCCAACTTTGTTCGTTACCTGTTGCAAAAATATCCGGCGTACTCTGTGGTTGTCTACGACAAGTTGACGTATGCCGGCAACCTCGACAATTTGCGCGACGTGGAACGCCATCCGCAGTACGCGTTCGTGCGCGGCGACATTTGCGATGCGGCGGCGGTCGAGCGCGCGATTGCCGAACACAAGATTGACACGCTGGTAAATTTTGCGGCGGAAACACATGTGGATCGCTCGATCCTGGATGCCGACGCGTTCATTCGCACCGACGTTTACGGCACGTACGTTTTGCTGGAGGCGGCGAAAAAATTTGGCTTGCGCTATCACCAAGTTGGCACCGACGAAGTGTACGGCTGGGTCGAACAAGGATCGTCGCGCGAGACGGATCCGCTCGTGCCGCGTTCGCCGTATGCCGCCTCCAAAGCCAGCGCCGATTTACTGATCGGCGCGTACGTCGTGACGCATCACGTGGGCGCGACGATCACGCGCGGCGCGAACAACATCGGACCCTACCAGTTTCCCGAAAAGGTGGTGCCGTTGTTCGTGACGAACGCCATTGACGATTTGCCGTTGCCGCTGTACGGCGACGGCAAACAACAGCGCGATTACCAATTCGTGCTCGATCATTGCGAGGCGATTGACGCGGTGTTGCACCGCGGCGTGATCGGCGAGGCGTACAATGTGGGCACGGGGCACGAGACGTATAATATCGATCTTGCGCACGCGATCCTGAAATTGCTGAACAAGCCCGCGTCCCTGATTCAACACGTGCCGGATCGCGCGGGGCACGACCGGCGCTATTCGCTCGACGTGTCGAAACTGCACGCGTTGGGCTGGCAATCGCGCCACGCGTTTGCCGCGGCGTTGGAAAAAACGGTGCAGTGGTACGTCGCCAACGCGTGGTGGTGGCGCAAGTTGAAGAGCGGCGAGTACTTGGCGTATTACAAAAAGCAGTACGAGGAACGCACATAGCGGCAAGGGGTAATAGCCCGGCGAAAGAAAAAATCGGACACGCGTCGCGTATCCGATTTTTTCTTTTCTACGCGCATTTCACGAGAACGTCGCGATCACTTCGATTTCCACGCGCGCGTCTTTCGGCAGGCGCGCAACCTGAACGGTTGAGCGCGCGGGCGGATCGGCGGGGAAGAACTCGGCGTAGACGGCGTTCATTTTCGCAAAGTCGTTCATGTCGAGCAGGAACACGGTTGTTTTGACGACGCGACTGAGCGAGGTGCCAGCGGCTTCGAGGACTGCGGCGAGATTTTGGAGCGCGCGCCGCGTTTGCGCTTCGATGCCTCCTTCGACCAAGATGCCGGTGGCGGGTTCCATCGGCGTTTGCCCGGCGCAAAACACAAATTCGCCGACGCGGATCGCTTGCGAGTAGGGTCCGATGGCTTGGGGCGCGTTCGCGCTGTGAATGACTTGACGTTCCATAGTGCCTCCGTGTGAAAATATTGGGCAAGCCCAGATCGTTCGAGTGGACAATCTGGGTTGCGCTTTCAATTCCAGAAAAAAGTGCGCGTGCTACTCGCCGGGCTAACCGGCAGGCGCGTGGGCGATGCAAAGGGATCGAGTCCTTCGACGCGCACGACGACGATGCTCCATTGCAATGCGCGCGTGTCGGATGAGAGATCGGCGCTCCAGGCGGGTGGCACGACCCAGCGCGTTTCTTTGACGAACGTTTTTTGTTCGCCGGGGCTGGCGTCGCGGCGCAAAAAAGTCAGCGTGATTTGGTACCATTCGTTCTCGCGCAAGCCGGTTGGGCTGACGCTTTGCCATTCGAGGAGAATGTGCGCGTCGCCGCCGGTGTAAACGGTTCGATTCGCCGGCCCCACGAGTTGCGGCGCAGTGTACGCAATCGTGGGGGTGGGCAACGTTGCCGTTTGGGCTGGGGTTGCCGGGCGCGCGGTGCGGCGCGGGGTGGGCGACGGGAGCGGCGTGAGGGTTGGCGTCGGCGAAGGTGTGCTGGTGCGCGTGGGCGGTGGCGCAGTTGCCACAACTTGGATCACTTGGACGATACGGGTCGGCGCAGCGGGGGTACGATCCCAACCCAGCGCGCGCGCAAACGCGTTGGTTGTGACCGCGCGAAAAATGATCCAACTCGCGCAGAGGAGCAACACGATCCCTCCGCTCAAAAGGAGCGCGCGCTTGACCCACATCGGCAGACGTTCGTAGCGGGGATCGCCGTGACAGTGGGGGCAGATTTTCGTTTCGGCAGGGATGCGACTGCCACATTGCTGACAACGGATGCGCGCGTGACGCGGCAAGAATTCGTACCCACACGCGGGACAGAGGGTAATGGTGGGTGTGAATCGTTTGCCGCATTGCGGGCAGTGGCGGGTTACGGATTCTGGGACATCAGGCGGTTCGGTGAATTGAGACACGAAATATAATTGAAGGTGCGGCGCACCGGTGGAACGGGTGCGCCGCACCCAATTGGGTTACGGTGTGGGGATGATGGGTTGCCCGGAGACGGCGCTCAAAACATCAAAGTACGAAATGATGACCATCAAGCCGACCAAGATCACGAGACCGATCAAATGCACGACCCCTTCTTTTTGCGGATCGATCCGTTTGCCGCGCCGTAACCATTCGAGCGCGGCGAATACCAAGCGGCCACCGTCGAGACCCGGAAAGGGCAGGAGGTTGACGACCGCGAGGTTGAGACTGAGCAAACCGGTGAGTTGCAACAAGGCGAGCCAGCCGCCGCGTTGCGCGACTTCGCCGGTGACGCGTGCAATGCCGATGGGCCCTACGAATGCGTTGGCGGGTGCGCTGCCTTCAAAGAGTTGTGCGAACAGGAGCGGGATAGTCGTCAGCATCGTCCACATATCGCTCAGGGCTTTGCCCGGCGCGGCAAGCGGACTCAGGCGCAAGTTCAAACCCAGGGCGGCATCTTGCGGCGCAAGTGTCGTCGGAATTTGCACAGTGATCGGATCGAGTAGTGTGTTGCCGCGCGCGATGCGCCAATCCACTTTCCAACCGAGATGCGTCTGCGTGAATTGTTCGAGCTCGCTTTGATCGCGGAGCGAGCGATCTTTGTCCACGAAAAAGAGCAACACGTCGCCGGGGCGTGTGCCGGCTTGATCGGCAAGTGAGCCGCGCGCAACGTCCGTGATTTGCAAGCCGACCCAGCCATTCAGTTGGATGCCGAGCGGGCCTTCATTCTTGGGCGGGTTGGCGCGCGGTGTCACTGGCACGTCGAATGTTTGCGCGCCGCGTTGCACTGTGAGCGTGACTGGTTGTCCGGCGGAAGCGCGAATCGTTTGGCGAAAGAGCGGATAGTTGTGTTTGATGTCCTGCCGGTTGATGGCAGTAATCGTATCGGCGGGGCGCAAGCCGGCTAATGCCGCGGGCGAATTTGCCGCAATGTTGCTGATCGTCGTCGTCGTGACGTTGGCATACGGCGGCACGAATAGCGCGCCGAGCGTGAGGACGATCAGCGCGAGAATGAAATTCATCGTGACCCCAGCGAGCAGGATCGGCGCGCGCACACTGGGCTTGGCATTGGCAAAACCATTCGGCACATTCGGATCGTCTTCGCCGAGCAGGCGCACGAAACCGCCGAGCGGGACGGCGTTGAGTGTGTACTCGGTGCCGCGATCCAAGTTTTGTACGGGGCTGGCAAGCGCGACGTTCTCGTCGGCGGGATCGATTACCTCGATGGCGGTCAATACTTCGCGATTATTTTGGGTCGTCGTTTTGTAGCGCACCTGCGAATTGTACGCCAAGTTCGCCGGCACGGGCAATGTCCGAGGGATGACGATGCGCCGTCCCTGGATTTCGATCCAGCCATCGCTTTGCCAAAATTTCCAGACGCGCGGCGGAAAGCCAAAACCAAATTCCGGCACGGCGATTCCTAAACGCTTGGCGACGGCAAAGTGGCCCAATTCATGGACAAAAACCAAGATGCCCAGCATTGCCACGAACGTGATCAGATTGATCGCGCCGCTAACAAAAATTTCCACTCGAATTTCCTTTCCAGTTTCAACGTGCGGAGACAGCGCGATTATTATACACACACGCGGGGCAAGTGACAAGTGGTCGCCGGCGCCGCCGAATTAAAAAAGATGTTCGGCGATTAGGTGTGCGCCTGCGCCGGGCGCATTGACGATCACGTTTTGCACATCGGCGATTTCGCGCGCGCGCGCCGCGACTTGGTCGGCATCTTTGCCTTCGCAGATCAGGTGCACGTTGGGTCCCGCGTCGAGCGTGAAATACACGGCGAGTCCATCGGCACGTGCGCGCCGCATTGTTTCGATTACGCGCACCATTGCGGGCGACCAATAAAAGATCGGCGGGTTGGAAGTCAT
>CAIKBD010000426.1 GCA_903825565.1 uncultured Anaerolineales bacterium
CAATCTCAAACTTTGGCAGATGCACCTGTTTGAGAACAAATTGATGATACCGAATCACGCTCAATTTTTATGTTTGCCCCCAAACTGAAATGCGCCCCACCGATGGGCTTGACCGCATCGCCCATCGCAAAGACATCGAGCAAGCCATTGGCGATGACAAAGCCCTCGTTCGTGCCGAGCGCCAACGTTGCCGAACGCAAATCAAGCGCGAACACGACGTTCGCTCCCAACACGCGCGCGCCTGTCGTCGTAATTTCGAGCGCAGTGTTTCGATTGAGTCCCAGCGCCAACCATTCGGGACGCTGGTATGCGAGCGAGAACAAGCGTCCCCAGCGATTGTCACCCAGGATTTGCGGCTCGAAGGTTACGTTGAGCAAACCCAGACCTGGAACAACCTGGGTGTTGCCGTACAAGAATGATTTTTGCGCGACAGTTTCGGCTTGTTCGGTTTCGCGCGGCATGGACTCGTGCGCAGAATAATACGCGCCGACGGCTGCCGCCGCCGCATTGTCGGCAAGCAACGGCGTGCCCGCGAGCCACGCGTGCTTGATAGCACCGTACTCTTGGGCATCGAGTTTCGCTTGGTCTTTGCCGACAAAGACAATGCCTGTTACATTCGTCGGCAACACGAGCGGCTTGCCTTTGGTTGGCACGACGATTTGCGCAGACGTGCCGAGTGCGGTGGCATATTCATTCGCCGCCGATGTTGCCGATGCTTCAGAGGGATAGCCCACCACCACAATCGCAAGGTTGGCTTGCTTGCCGCCCGCCAGTTCGACAAAACGCGCGAGGATGGGCTGATTCGATTTTTCAATCGTGGCGCTCAAATCGCCGACGAGCATCAATGCGCCCGCGCCTTTCGGTAACGTCAACGCATCGAACGTGCGATGGATTTGCGCGGGCGCGGGCGCCAGCGAATGTTCACGCCGCACCAGGTCGTACGCAAAATCGCCGGGCGCGAGCAGGTTGACGATGACGTTGCGCAAACTCAATGTGTTTTCCGCGCCGCGATATTGCGCCGCCTCGGCAGAGTGATACGTCTCGGCATCCAACACGGCAACGGTGTACAATCCGAAAACTTTTTCGAGCCTCGTTCCGTTCGGCGCGTGCGCGCCCGTGAACGCATCCACGCCGATGCCTACGTGCGGCACATTCGGCTGCGCGATTGCGTTGAGCAAACGCCCCGCGCGACCGCGTTGAAAAAAGTGTTGGTCGAGAATCGCGTCCTGGATGCCAAAAGGCAGTCCGTGTTTTTGCGCCGTGTTCCACATGTTCACCGCGCCCAAGTCGAGTGAATTGTCTGCCACAAAATTCGGTTGATAACCGCCGAGCATCGTTATGGATTGAACCGCAGCGCCCGCGCTGGTGCCCGCGATAATCACGCCGCGTTGGTACGCCTTGGACAGCAATTCTTCGATGGGCGTGCCGATGATGATTTGCATCGCAATCGTTTGGTCGCCACCCAGGATGAAAATCGCCGCGAGGTCATCCGTGAAGAATTTTTGATTCGCGGGGTCGAACGCATCCGTGCGCGAAAAAATCGGCGCGAGTATTGCCGCACACGCGAGTGCAGAACCGGCGGGCGTCGCGCGCTGGCACGCCGCCTCAATTTGAGAACGCCGTTGCTCAGCGCTCTTGATATTTTGCTCGCGTTCCACCAAAGTAATTTCGTCAGGGTTGCTCGAATACGAAATCGGCAAGACGAGAATTTTGGCGCGACCATTTTTCGCGTTTGCAACAACCGCCTCGGCAAAGCCATCGCAAACATCAGCGTAACCGCCGCCTATCGGCATCAATTTTCTAGCAACACTTTGATTTGTGTCGGCAAAAGTGTTTTCCGCGAATATCAACATCCGTGCGCTCCCAATGCCTCAAGTTATCGAATCAGATACCGATTACTTGGTTACCAGACTCAGACCAAATAATTTGACGCGACTCGGTGAAATTGGATGGTTGGGGCAGGAACATTGTGCGGCAATAATTCTTCCGGCTGTTCGAGATCGCCTTGCCAGAAAATTCTTATGATAGTATACCACGCTCGGTTTGCACGGCAAACTGTAATTGGCATGTCGGTCACTGGCTATCAAAAGTATCGGACTAGCAGGTGTAGGTAAAATTGCACAAAGATGATTTTGACTCTCTGGATAATTAATGCGAAAATAAGGCAACTCTGCGGAAGGAGGTTGTGGTATGGTTGGGCACCTACGCGTATGGGGTGTTATTGCATTGTGTGTGTGTGCGCTTGTCGCGTGCAATGGCGCTCCGCCCAATCGCGTGGATTTTCGTTTCAGCCAGGTTGACCCGGCATCGGCGACAATCTATTCGCCGAACGACACCCAGCCCTTGCGCGTCGCCGTCGCCGCCGTCATTTCGCCCAAGGGCAACGTCGAAAGTTACAGCGACCTGCTCGCGTACATCGGGCGCAAACTGAATCGCCCGGTGCAACTCGTCCAACGTCAAACGTACGCCGAAGTCAACGACCTCATCAAGAGCGGCGAGGTTGACCTGGGATTTGTTTGCACGAGCGCGTACGTCATCGGACAACGCGATTTCGGAATGGAATTGCTCGTCGCGCCACAAGTGAACGGCGAGACCGTGTACTATTCTCTGCTCATCGTGCCGAGCGATAGCCCCGCGCGCGCGATGACAGATTTACGCGGCAAGGTGTTTGCCTTTACCGACCCAATGTCACTCACCGGGCGCGTGTACCCGACCTCGCTCGTCAAATCGCTCGATGCCTCGCCCGAAACATTTTTCGCGCGCCTCTTTTTCACGTACAGCCACGACAACGCCATCAAAGCCGTTGCGAACAAGGTCGCCGACGGCGCGAACGTGGACAGTCTGGTGTACGATTTTTTTGTCGCGCGCGATTCCAGCATCGCGCAAAAAACGCGCGTCGTGTCGCGCTCGCCGGCGTTCGGCATTCCACCCGTTGTCGTCAATCCCAAACTCGCGCCGCAACTCAAAGAAACCCTGCGCGAACTTTTGCTGCACGCGAACGCCGATGCCGAGGGGCAAACGATTTTACGCAACTTGATGATTGAGCGTTTCGTCCTCGTCTCCGACCGCATCTATGATTCCGCGCGCGCGCTCGAATTGCAGGTCAATGTTGTCCAGTAACTCGCCCTGGCTAACTGCGCGTGTGCGCGATTATTTGTTGCGCCCCAGTGTCCGAATCAAAATTATGGGCATTGTGCTCGCGCTCGTTTTGCTTCTCGGTTTAGGCGTCACGTGGCAAGTGCGCGGCAATATGACGACCGCGCTCATCGCGCAACTCCAAGAACGCGGCGTCTCGATTGCGCGCGACCTTGCCGCGCACTCGACCGATTTTATTCTCATCAACAACACGTATGCCTTGCACGAATTGTTGCAAGACTCGATTCGCAACAATGCCGATTTGCGGTATGCGTTCATCCTCGATGCGAACAATCGCGTGCTCGCGCATTCGTTCGACGCCGGCTTGCCGCGCGGACTCGCCGAAAAAAATTTCGCCGCGCCAACCGAACGCGCGCACAGCATTTTGCTTCAAAGTGACGAGGGCTTGATTCACGACATCGCCGTGCCGATTTTTGATGGACGCGCCGGCGTCGCGCGTGTGGGCTTGACCGAGGACAGCGTGCATCGCGCGGTGGACAATTTGACCGGGCAAATGTTGTTGACGACCTTGCTCGTGTCCCTGCTCGGCGTCGGCGCGGCGTACTTGCTCACGCTCATTCTCACGCGCCCGATTCTCACGCTCGTGCGCGTCACCGAACAAGTTGCGCGCGGCGACCTCGCACAACGCGTGCCGCCCTGGGGCGATGATGAAATCGGTAAACTGTCGAGCGCGTTCAATCGAATGACCGCCGAACTTGACCAATCGCAACGTGCGATGCGCCGACGCAATCGCGAACTCGCCGCGCTCAACGCAGTGGCGAACGCGGTCAACACGCCGGCATCGTTGACCGATACCCTCGACCGTGCTCTGCGTGCTCTGCTCGCCGACCTGGGTTTGCCGGCGGGTTGGGTAATGTTGCGCGCGCGCAACGCCGACCACATCGAGTTGGCGAGTTGGGTTGGTTTGCCGCGCGAACTGGGTCTGCGCGAAGCGGCGACGGCATTGCACGGTTGTCCTTGCACCGTTGCGTTGACCGACAAACGCTCGGTGATTGTCGCGCCACTCCCGGAACGTTGTCCGCTGTGCGAAGCACGCGACATTGCCGCGCACGTCACCATTCCGATTCTCGCGCGCGACCAGGTATTGGGTGTGCTCGGTGTAGCGAGCGGCGAGGCATCTGTGTTCGATGCGGACGAAATGAAATTGCTCGAAGCGGTGGGGCAACAACTCGGCGTTGTCATCGAGAACGCGCGACTCTGGGACGACTTGCGCGAGAAAGAGCGTGTGCGCGGACAACTGCTCGAAAAAATTATCGGTGCGCAAGAGGACGAACGCAAACGCATCGCGCGCGAATTGCACGACGACACCGGGCAAGCGATTACATCGTTGATGGTTGGCTTGCGCGCGGCGAGCGATGCAAGCGAAACGACGACGCGCACGCGGCTCGATGGCTTGCGCGACATTGCCGCGCAAACGCTCGAATCGGTGAAACGACTCGCGCGCGAACTGCGCCCCGCCGCGCTCGATGACCTGGGTTTGTCCGCCGCGCTCGAACGGTACGCGTCGAGTTATCGCGCCAACTATGGCTTGAACGTAGATTTGCAAATGACCGGTTTTCAAAACGACCGGCGTCTGCCCGGCGAAATCGAACTCGCGTTGTATCGCATCATCCAGGAAGCGTTGACGAATATTGCCAAGCACGCGCGCGCGCAAAACGTCAGCGTCGTTGTCGAACGCAAACGCGCGTCCGTCGTTGCGATTGTCGAAGACGATGGACAGGGCTTTGATGCGCGCGCCGTGCTCGCGTCGCCGCACGAAGAAACGAAGCTGGGTTTGCACGGAATGCGTGAACGCGCCGAACTACTCGGCGGGCAATTGCAAATCGAATCCACGCCGGGCAAGGGCAGTAGTGTGTTCGTGGAGATTCCGGTTTGACTTGCCACGCCCCTGACAATGTGCTACACTCGAAAAAGAAAACCAGATTGAGCTACTAATGAAACCCATCCAATTCTCAAAACACGCATTGGAACAGATGATAGAGCGCGGCGCAGATAAAGATTCGGTGAGTGAGACGATTCGGGTTGGCGAAACCGTGCCAGCAAAAAAAGGACGGTTGGGGTTTCGCAAAAATTTTCAATTCAACCGTCTGTGGGGCGGTCGGACGTACGCGATTCAACAAATTCTAGCCATCGTTGCCGAAGAAGCGGATGCGCTGATTGTCGTGACCGTGTACACGTTTTATTTCTAGCCGAGGAGTGCGCGATGAAAATTTCATACGATTCCCAAGTGGATGCAGTCTATATTCGATTTATCGAAGGTGTTGTACAAGTTACCACGCAACGCCTTTCGGAAGATGTGGCAGTCAACTATGCGCCCGATGGACGCATCGTCGGCATCGAGATTTTGGACGCGTCGCAATATGTGTTTACGCCGGACAAGGAACCCCAAGTGGTCGTTCAAAATTTAACCACTGTTCTTGCCTAACCCGGCGCGTACTGGCAATGACCAAAACCAAAATCCTCCTCGCCGATGACCACGCTGTGTTACGCTCCGGCTTGAAAATGTTGTTGAACGCGCAGAGCGACCTGGTCGTTGTCGGCGAAGCGACGAATGGCAACGAGGCGCTCAGCGCTGTGCGCGAGCATTCGCCCGATTTGCTTTTGCTCGATATCTCGATGCCGCAGACCGATGGCTTGCAAGTTCTCCAACAAATTCGCCGGACGCATCCGCACGTGCGCGTGCTCGTGTTGACGATGCACGAAGAAGAGGGCTATCTCAAACGCGCGCTCGAAGCCGGCGCGGCGGGCTATTGTCCCAAAAGCGCGGCGGACGCCGAATTGATTTCGGCGATTCGCGCGGTGATGCGCGGCAATGTGTACATTCATCCGTCGCACACGAAAATCTTGCTCGACAAGATGTTGCCGACAAACGCGCCCTCTGCCGCCGCCGATTTGAGCGAACGCGAAAGCGCGGTGTTGAAACTCGTCGCGCTCGGACACACGAACCAGGAAATCGCCGAGCAGTTGTCACTGAGCGTCAAGACGGTCGAGAGTTATCGCGCGCGCGGAATGGAGAAACTGGGTTTGTCGAGTCGCGCCGCGCTTGTGCGGTACGCGATTCAGGAAGGGTGGATGAAAGAGTAGTTGGATAGTTGGATAGTTTGTTAGTTGGGTAGTTGGCTAGTGACGAACCATCCAACTAACCAACTACCCAACTATCCAACTAACGCAAGGTTTTCCCCTACACGTTTTTTCACATCCAGGGTTTTACCTTGCATTGTGATAAACCACACGGATTTTCCCGGCTAGAAGCGGCGCGGGGCATACGCTACAATTCGAGCGGCAGTGTCATTGCAGACACGCCGCTTTTGCTTTTTTATTCCAAGGAGGTCAAGGTATGCCTGTCACGACCGAACCGCGAGTCGCGTTCCTCGTGTCGAACGCGCCGATGATCCCGCAACAAGATGCCTTGGTGCGGATGCAAGACGATCTGAAACGCGCTCTGCAAAAACCGGTCAATCAACGCCGGTGGGTGATGGTGATTGATTTGCGTAAATGCGTCGGTTGCCACGCCTGCACGATTGCGTGCGTCGCGGAAAACAAATTGCCGCCGGGCGTCGTCTATCGCCCGGTGCTCGACGAAGAATTTGGCACGTATCCCAACGTCACGCGCAAGTTTATGCCGCGTCCGTGTATGCAGTGCGACAATCCGCCCTGCACGCCGGTCTGCCCGGTGCACGCGACGTACAAAAACGCGCAAGGTGTCGTCGAGGTG
>CAIKBD010000427.1 GCA_903825565.1 uncultured Anaerolineales bacterium
AAATTGGGGCGCGCGCCGGACTTGCGCTCGCATCACTTGGATCAAGACGAGTACCAAGTCGAGATGGAACCGACTGCGCCGCTCGTCAACACAATCCTGCGCGGCGTCGGTCGCGTCGAAGCCGCGCTCCTCCGGCAAATCAACTTGCCCATCGGCTCATCGCTGATGGTCGTCGCGGAGAAACGCTAATGGCGCTCATCCCTCCCTTTTTTATGGATTGCGTCGCGGCAATCGGCACGACCGATTCCCAGGGCGAGCAGCATTGGGTCGCATCCGGTTTTTTGTACGGCGTCCGCATAACCAACGACGCGAACGCGCCGCGCCAGTATCGCGTCTACCTCGTCACGAATCGGCACGTCTTTGCCGACCTGCCGCACGCGTACTTGCGCTTTAACCCGCAAGCCGATAAACCCGCCCGCGAATTTCATCTCGAATTGTTCGACGACGCGGGCAAGCCACTGTGGTACACGCACCCCGACCCCGCCGTAGACGTGGCGGCAATGCCGATCCATTTCGATCTGCTCCAAGAACGCGGGATGCAAGTGGCGTACTTTGAAAACGACGAACACGTGGCACTCCTGGGAATGTTGAACGAGCTGGGCGTCACCGAGGGCGACTTTGCCTACGTGCTGGGTTTTCCAATGGGCTTGATCGGCGGCGCGCGCAACAGCGTGATCGTGCGCAGCGGCGCGCTGGCACGCGTACGCGATGCGCTCGCCGGCGCGAGCAACACTTTTTTGGTGGACGCGTTCGTGTTTCCCGGCAACAGCGGGGGCCCAGTCATCCTCAAACCGGAAGCGGTCGCCATCGAAGGCACGCGCCCGCAAGTCGTGCCGTATTTGATCGGGCTGGTGCAAGCTTACGTGCCGTACGACGACGTGGCGATCAGCCAGCAAACCGGCAGACCGCGCGTCGTGTTTGAAGAAAATTCCGGCTTGGCGGCAGTTCTGCCGATTGATTTCGTCGAGGAGACGATTGACGCGCAAACGTTGCCGCCCGTGCAACGCCCCGCGCGCCCGGCGCAATCGGCGGCGAATGTCGAAGCGGAAGATTGAGGTTGGGCAACGCGCCGCGCGCGCACGTTCGTCCGACCCCGTGAGGTGAACGATGACGGAAGAACCGAAAGAACAAACCTGGGAAGATCATCTCGCCGCCGCGATCAAATCATTTCGCCAAGAAATGCACGACTGGCGCGGCGCGGCTCTCCCCACCGAGTTTCACACGCACCGCCGCGCGGCGCAACGCGAAATGTTGCTCGCCTGGCGCGCGTTGCTCGACGCCAAGCTCGAAAAATTAGAACAAGCGGAAAAAGACCAATCCGCGCCCAAAGCCACCCGTATCCCAGTCGAATAGCCAGGAGGTTGCCATGTCCGAAGGCACTGTCGTGATCGAGACGATTGCCAGCGAAGTGTTGCGCGGCAATCCGCTCGGCGATCCATTCGTGCGGCGCGTGCCGATCTACCTGCCGCCGGATTACGACGCGAGCGACACGCACTATCCCGTCGTCTTTGTGCTCGCCGGTTTTACCGGGCGCGGCGTCACGCATCTCAACGACGCGCCCTGGGACGAAACCCTGCCGCAACGCATGGATCGCCTGATCGCGGAGGGCGTCGTGCGCCCGATGATCGTCGTGATGCCGGATTGCTTCACCCGGCTCGGCGGCAGTCAGTATCTCAACTCGCCCGCAGTCGGTCGCTACACCGATCACATCGTCCAAGAGTTGGTCGCGTATGTGGATCAAAATTATCGCACGCTGCCGGAGCGCGCGTACCGCGCCGTGGTCGGCAAAAGTTCCGGCGGCTATGGCGCATTGACGCTCGGCTTGCAACACCCCGATGTGTTCGGCTTGGTGGCGTCGCACAGCGGCGATCTGTACTTTGAACATTGCTACAAACCGGATTTCTTCGGCGCGTTGCGCGGCTTACGCAAGTACGGCGGGCTGGAAAATTTTTGGCGCACGTTTCCCACCATTCGTCCAAAGGATCGCGATTTGAATGCGCTCTTGAACATTATCGCCATGTCCGCGTGCTATTCGCCGAACGCCACCGCACCATTCGGTTTCGATCTCCCGTTCGATATCGAGACCGGCGAACTGCGCGCGGAGGTGTGGGCGCGTTGGCTCGCACACGATCCGGTCGAACGGGTGGACGCGTGCGCGGACGCGTTGCGCTCGTTGCGCCTGCTCCATTTCGACGCGGGCACGCGCGACGAATTTAACTTGCAGTACGGCGCGCGTATTTTCGCGCAACGGCTCGCCGCGCACCACATTCCGTTTACGCACGAAGAATTTGACGACGGGCATTTCAACATCCAGTACCGGTACGACGTATCGCTGAAAGCCATTTCCCGCGCGACGAATCCATAACGTAACAAACGGGCAAGCCACCGGCGCGCGCGTTGCCGAACGCCGAACCGCTTGCCCGTTTGCCCAATCACCCGCTTGAGTGTAATGCCACGTAATTCCTGGTTTGCCACAATTTTTGCGCTCGGCGTCGGTTTGTTCGGCGTCGCCGCACTCAGCGCGAGCACCGATTGGCGCGCCTTGTTCGCGCAGTACGTGCCGCTCACATTTTTCGTCGCGTTGTCGTTCATCCTCAAACGCGCCGGCTTTCACGTCGCGCCCGAAATCACGCACAGTCTCGTCGGCGTGATCGATCTCGCCGCTGTGCTGAGTTTCGGGCCCATTTTGGGCGCGTGGGTCGCGGCGCTCAGCGGTTTTTTCTACTTGTTTCTCAACGCCTTGCGCCGCGAAAAGTACACCTTTCGCAATTTGCTCGAACTGCCGCTCTTTAACGCCGGCTTGAAAATCGCAATGGCGTATGCCAGCGCACACGCCTACACCTGGTTCGGCGGCGCGTTTCCGCCGCGCGAATTTGAACCCCGCCTGCTGGGCGCGGCAATCGCCACGGTGCTCGTGTGGTTCATCGGCGATCATCTCGGCTGGGCGACCCTCGAATTTCTGCGCGGCGGCAAAACCGCGCTGAGCCGATTTCTGCGGCGCATTGTGTTTTACTCGCTCTTGATGGAATTGCTCCCCCTACCGTTTTCCTTCTTGATCGCCATCGTCTACGTCTCGCTCGACCCCGGCGTCTTTGTGCTACTCGCGGCGGGTTTGGTCGGCACGGCGATCATCTTGCAACGGTTCGCGGATACGAGCGTGCGGCTCGAACGCCGCAGCGCCGACCTTGCCGCGCTCAACGCGTTTGGGCAAGCGCTCGCGCACGCCGCCTTCGATCCCGATCACGCGCTCGATCTGTTGCACGCGCACGCGCAACGCATCGTCGCCGCCGATTTCACCCGCATCGAATTGTTCAACCGCGAGCACCCGCCCGAAGCCGGCGCGTTCGTCGCGTTGGAAGCGACGCCGACCGAAATACGCCATCCCAACGAAACGCGCTCCAGCGCGCCGCTCCTCGCTTATTTTTCCGCGCACCGCGAACCGATCCGCGCGCTGGACTTGGCGCGTGCCTTCGTCTATCCCTTTGAAGCAACGCCGACCGCGGGCGCGTTATTCCACCAATTGCAAACCGAACAACGCGCCTGGCGCAGTGCACTCATTGTGCCGCTGTTTGCCGGCGAAGATTTGATCGGCGCGCTGTCGTTGTACGCCGCCAAGCCGCGCACGTTCTTTGTCATTCACGCGCGCAACCTCGCCGCAATGTGTGCCGAAGCCGCCGTCGCCATTCAAAACGCGCGCCTCTACGCCGTCGAGCGCAAACGCGCCGCGCAACTCGCGATGGTCAGCGAAGTGAGCCGCCAGGTTGCCTCGTTTCTCGACTTGGATGATCTGTTGCAAAACGTCGTCCAACGCATCCGCGAACGTTTCGGGTACACCAACGTCCACATTTTCACCGTCGAAAAAGAAGCGGGCTATGTGACGTTTCGCGCCAGCACGCACGCGCGCGGCGGCGAGTGGCGCGAGCGCGGCGTAAAATTGCGCGTCGGGCTGGAAGGCATCGTCGGCTGGGTCGCCGCCACGCGCGAGCCGTTGATCGTGGACGATGTGCGCCGCGACGCGCGCTTTCTGCTCGATCCCGACAAGGCGTTGGCGGACACGCGTTCGGAGATCGCGGTGCCGCTCATCAGCGGCGATCAATTGCGCGGCGTGCTGGACGTGCAAAGCGACGCGTGTTGCGCGTTCGGCGATGAAGACTTGTTCGTGCTGAAAACGCTCGCCGCCCAAGTCGCCGTCGCGCTGGAAGATGCGCGGCTTTACAATTCGCAACGCGAAGAAGCGTACTATCTCAACGTCTTGCTCCAAGTCGCGGAAAACCTCGCGGCGACGACCGACCTCGCCGAGGCGTTGGAAACCGTCGTGCGGATCACGCCGCTGTTGGTCGGCGTCGCGCGTTGCGCTGTGTTCTTGCATCACGCCGGCGAAAATGTTTTTTTGCCGGCGAAGGCATACGGCTTGTCGCGCGAACTGCACGAAAAATTTGAGGGCTTGCGGTTTCGCTCGAATGATCCCTTCATCTTTGGCGAACTGACGCGCCGGCAAGCGCCGCTGATGATCGAGGACGCCACGGCGAACGCGTTGATCGAAGCGGACTTGGCGCGCGCGTTCGGGTTGCGCTCACTCTTGATCGCGCCGCTGATCACGCGCGCCCAAGTCGTCGGCGCATTGCTCGTGGATCAAGGCGCGCGCCCCACGCATTTCACACAACACGAAATTGACGTGGTGATGGCGATTGCGAACCAAGCGGCGGTGGCGATTGAAGGCGCGCGCCTACGTGAACAAGCGGCGGACAAACGCCGGCTCGATTACGAATTGCAACTCGCGCGCCAAATTCAAGCGAGCTTTTTGCCGGAAGCGTGCCCGATCATTCCCGGCTATGAAATTTGTTCGCTGTGGCAAACCGCGCGCGAAGTCAGCGGCGACTTTTACGATTTCGTCGCGCTCAGCCACCAACGCGTGGCGATGACGATTGCGGACGTTTCGGACAAGGGGATGGCGGCGGCAATGTTTATGGCGTTGTCGCGCACGATCTTGCGGACGATGACGATTGGCAAGCCGACCGCACGCGACGCGGTCGAACGCGCGAACGATGTGATCCTGGCGGATGCGCGCTCGGAAATGTTCGTCACGGTTTTTCACGGCATCCTCGATCCCCAGCAACATCATTTCACGTACGTCAACGCGGGGCATAATCCGCCGTTCCTCTATCGCGCGGCGGAGCGCGAACTGACGACGGTCAAGGGGCACGGGATCGCGCTCGGCGTTTTGCCGAACATTACGCTCGAAGAACACGAACTTGATCTGCACCCCGGCGATGTGCTGTTGATGTACACCGATGGCGTGACCGACGCGATCAACGCACAGGAAGAGGAATTTGGGGCGGAGCGACTTGCCGATCTGGTTGCGGCAAACGCGACGCGGAGCGCGAGCGCGTTGATTGACGCGATCCAGCGCGCGCTCACCGAATTTGCCGGCGAGGGCGCGCATTTCGACGACGTGACAATGATCGCGCTCAAACGCGTGTAAGCCAAAAATAAAAACTCAGGGGGAGGAGGAGCCCTGAGTTTTTTATGAAGGAGTTGCGCCGCTCTTGCGCTTTCTTCACTTGCACTATACCATCTTCAGCCAGTCCTGTCATTAGTACTTTATGGTATGACCGCGCGGTACCCGGGCGCACACTGCCCACCTGTCTATCTCTTTCCCAACTTTCATTGTATAATCCCCATGATGTTCCGCCAACTCTGGATCGCATTTCTGCGCTTGGCATTTCACCTGTTCTACAACCCGTTCGCGTTCACGTATGACTGGGTGAGCGCGTTCGTCTCGCGCGGGCATTGGCGCGCATGGACGCGCGCGGCGTTGCCGCACATCCTGGGATCGCGCGTGCTCGATCTGCCGTGCGGCACCGGCAACCTGCTCCTCGATTTGTGCGCGGCGGGCTATGTGCCGGTCGGCGTGGATTTGAGCGCGCCGATGCTCGCCCTCACGCGCGGAAAAATTCGGCACACGAACCACCGCGCCACCTTGCTGCGCGCCCGCGTTGAAACGTTGCCGCTTGCCGATCACGCGTTCGATTCCATTGTGATGACGTTCCCGCCGGGCTTTGTGCGCGATCCGCGCGCACTCGCCGAATTGCATCGCGTCCTGGTTCCCGGTGGTCGCTTGATCTGGGTGGATGGCGGGCGGCTCCTCCCGCTCGACACGTGGAGCCG
>CAIKBD010000428.1 GCA_903825565.1 uncultured Anaerolineales bacterium
CAACTTGGCGCTGAGTACATTTGGTTGGCTATGCAATCCAGACAATAAGGCGAACAGCGTGTGCCGCCTCAATCTGGGCGACGTTGCGCCTAACGGTAACGGCGCGGCGCGTTTCGTTGTCACTGTGGATGATCCACCGCCGTTGGGAAGCGGCGGGCAAGATTGAAGTTGAGCGCACTCCACGCGGGCATCGCCGTTATGACCTTTCCAAACCCAAAGGTCTCCGTCCACGCGCCGCTACTGCGTCATCACGCGCCACCTTGTGCTATGCCCGCGTTTCCAGCCACGATCAAAAAAGCGATCTCATCACCCAAGTAGCGTTATTGGAATCCTATTGCGCCGCCAACGGTTGGACGTACGAAGTGTTGCAAGATTTGGGATCGGGCTTGAATTACCACAAGCGCGGGTTGCAGTCGCTCATCAAACGGATTTGTTCGGGTGAAGTGGGACGGTTGGCGTTAACGCATAAAGATCGCTTGCTACGCTTCGGGTCGGAGTTGGAATTGACGATTTCAACCCTACTCACCTGAACGGTTACGTTCCCAGAAATTGCGATGCTTTGGCGCGGGTGGAGTGTCACACACCGGTTGAATGGTTGCTCGAAACCTTCAACCGTTCGTTGAATTGTCGCAACTCCCTGTATCCAGCACAATTCGATTGCGCCCCTCCCGTTTGGCGCGGTAGAGCGCCTCATCGGCGCGCTTGAGCCAATGGTGCATGGTTTGATAATCGCTCGGCTTGAGCATGGCAACCCCTGCGCTAATCGTCACCCTGCCGGTTGATGCCTTCGTCGCATGTGGGATAGCCAATGTCTCGATCATATGGCGTACGCGTTCCGCCGCAATAGCGGCGTTGGCTGGCGATTGTTCCGGGAGGATAACCAAAAACTCCTCGCCGCCGTAACGATAGGCGGTGTCCCCATCCCGGCAAGTCTGGGCAATGGTCTGCCCGATGTCGTGCAATACTTTGTCGCCGGCGATATGCCCATAATAATCGTTATATGATTTGAAGCAGTCTACATCGCACAGGATCATACAATACCGCTTGCCATAGCGTTCAGCCTGACCGGCGATCGTTGCCAAGTCTTCCATCAGGCGGAGGCGGTTTCCCAGGTGGGTCAATGGATCGCGCCGCCCTTGTTGAAATAGTTCTTGGTTCAACTGCTTCAATTCAGCGCGTTGTTCCGTCAGTTGCTGGTGTAACTCCGTAACGCGCGAAGCCACGATGAGCCGCACATGCAATTCGTCCGGATCGAACGGTTTAGTTAGATAATCATCAGCCCCCGCTCGAATGCCAGCAAGTAATTGTTCTTTCTCACCCAGGGCAGTCAAAAAGATGAAAAAAGTGTAGCCGACGCCGGGCGTCTCCCGGATCCGGCGGCAGAGTTCAAGCCCATCCAATCCAGGCATCATCCGGTCGCTGATGATCACGTTGACCGAAGTGTTTTGGTAAATATCCCACGCTTGAGAGCCATCTTCAGCGACTAAACACTCATGACCGAATTTCTCGACTGTCAGTTTTAGGATCAAACGCGGCACAGCATCGTCCTCAGCAATCAGAACTCTCATGGTCCCCCCTTTATTTCCAAAGTCTTTAGCCGCCGAAGGCGCAAGCGGTGAAAACCACCTGCTTTCAACAGCACAGCTTTCAGGCGGCGGTTTACTTCGCCGCTACACAACCTACCGACTTTCTGTCGGCAGGGGTTGAATCTTCTCAGCCAAAAGCATGGGACGCGCACGTTCAAATTCCGCATCCAGCCGCAATCGTAATTCTGGCGTCGCTGTCAGATCGCCAGATTTGCCCAGCACCTCCAATTCGGCACAAACCTGCGCCATCCGGCGCGCGCCGATGCTTGCGCTACTCCCTTTGAGCGAGTGGGTGATTTTGGTTAATTTTGGCGCATCGCCCTGTTCCACACTTTCACGCACGATCCCTAACTTGGCGGGTGTTTCATCCAGAAACAAATCAATCAAAGTCCCAACAATATCTGGCGTCCCCGGTTGTTGCAACTTCCGCAAGTTGAAAAATACTGTCTGATCAAGTGTCGCCTCAGCGTCAGACTCAAGCGGCGTCAGCTCTGGTTCAATTGGCGCGCCGATGGCTGCCTCACCCGCCGCGGTGGGTAAGGCAGATATCTTTAAGGTCCAACGCCGGAGCGTAGCATAAAGCGTGTCCGGGTTGATCGGTTTAGCCACATAATCGTCCATCCCGGCGGCGATACATTTCTCGCGCTCGCCCCGTAGAGCGTGCGCCGTTAACGCGATAACCGGCGTGTGTTGCATTGAGCCTTCGCGCCGGCGAACTTCTGCTGTCGCTTCAAAGCCATCCATCTCTGGCATCTGGCAATCCATCAGCACAACCGCGTACGGCGCTCGCGCCAACGCGTCTACGGCCTCGCGCCCGTTGCCGACGACATCCACTAGATAGCCGCGTGCCTCTAACATAAATACCGCCACCTGCTGATTTACGGTATTATCTTCTGCCAGTAGAATCCGAATATTCCGTCCTTCGTCTTTGCCAGCTCGGACCTGCAGGCGGGCTGGTTCGCCGGGCGCTGGCGACAAGCCAATCGCCGTAATCAAACATTCGTACAGATCGGATTGACGGACCGGCTTGACTAACGAAGCATCCAGCCCCATTCCTTTGATGATATCTTCACCGCCGAGCCGGCCAATCGAAGTCAATAAGATCAACTTGATGGCGGCTAACGCAGGATCGGCGCGAATCGCACGGGTCAAACCGAGTCCATCCATTTCAGGCATTTCCATATCCAAGAGCGCCACGGAAAATGGTTCTTGGGTAGCGGCGGCATGCAGTTTTTCCAGCGCTTCAGCCCCGCTTGCCGCGCTGCTCGGCAACATACCCCAAGCGATCACCTGGTGGTGCAGCAGGGTCCGGTTCGTCGCATTGTCATCCACGATCAGTACACGCACGCCGTGCAGATCGGCAGCCACTTCGAGCTTGTTCAGGACATCCGGCGAGCCCTTTTTTAGCGCTATGCTGAACCAGAAGGTACTGCCATGCCCCGCCTGGCTGTCAATTCTAATTTGGCCGCCCATCATTTCGATTAGGCGATTTGAGATGGCAAGCCCCAATCCCGTTCCACCGTACTTGCGCGTCGTCGAAGTGTCGGCTTGCGTGAAGGGTTTGAACAGCCCCGCTTGTTGGGCCGGCGTGATGCCAATTCCGGTATCCTTGACGGCAAAGCGCAGAACCACGCGCTCGTCGGCCAGCTCGATCAATTCGGCGCGCAACTCGATCTCGCCGCGTTCGGTGAACTTGAGCGCGTTGCCAACCAAATTGGTCAGAACCTGACCTAGGCGAAACGGATCGCCGCACAAGGCGCGCGGCACATCCGGGGCGATTGACGTGATCAATTCCAGCCCTTTTTGATATGCGCGTTCTGCGAACATCGCCCCAATACTTTCGATCACTTGCCGCAAGTCGAAATCGGTCGCCTCCAGGTCCATCCGCCCCGCTTCGATCTTGGAAAAATCAAGAATGTCGTTAATGATGGTCAACAAGTTCTCGCCGGAAAACCGGATGGTTTCCGCAAATTGCCGTTGCGGCGCCGTCAATGGCGTATCGAGCAACAGCCCGGTCATCCCAATCACGCCGTTTAAGGGTGTGCGAATTTCATGGCTCATTGCGGCCAGAAAAGCGGACTTGGCGCGATCGGCTGACTCGGCTTGCTTGCGTGCCCGGACCAACTCGCTAATGTCGTGGTAGATCGCCAATATCCCAACTTGCTCGGCCGCCACATTTATGGGCACGCCCAAAATTTCCACCTCCACTGGGGTTCCGTCTTTTCGATAGCGCTGACCGATGGCGTGCACGGTTTCGCTTTGAAGGACCTGCCGCGTGTACTTTTGCGCCTCGACGCGATTCTCTGCCGAAGATACAAGTGCGTCCAGATTGCGTCCGATGGCTTCATAGCACGCGTACCCAAAGAGCTCTTCAAATGCGGGATTGCAGGATGTGATCCGTTGAGTCAGATCCAGCGTGACGATAGCCACGGGGCTGTTCACCACGAGCGATTCAAAAAATCGCTTTTGACGTGCGAGCTCGAGCTCAGCCTGTTTGCGTTCGGTAACATCGATGACAAGCGCGAAGTACGCCATCGGTGAATTATTCTCGTCAAGCTGGGGGACCAAAGAAACCGTCTGCGTATGTTCTTTCTGGTCTGGATAGATCACAACCCTCTCGAAAGTGATCGGTTCCCCTTGTAAGGCGCGAGCGATGAAATTTTTGGAGGCATTCCAGGCTTGCTCCCCCAAGGCATCGGGTACCCGTTTACCAACCACTTGCTCAACGGTCATTCCAAACCACTCGGCATATGCTTTATTCGCGAACAAGAAACGCAAATCGGAATCAACGTGCGCGACCATCGCCGGAATATTATTGGTGAGCAGAACAAGTTCCTCGCGGCTTTTCTTGAGGTCGGTTTCGGCTTGCTTGCGGTCGGTGATATCTGTATGTGAACCCGCCATCCGATAAGGGAGCCCAGCCGTATCCCGCAACACCTTGGCTCGCGAAAGAATCCAGCGATACGTGCCGTCCTTGTGGCGCATGCGCATTTCGACGGCATAGGTTGGGATTACTCCCTTGAGACAATCCTGAGTCGCCTGACGCACGCGCGGTAAATCATCCGGATGCACCAGAGACTCAAATTCTGCTTGTTGACTTTGGAGATCTTCATCGATATAGCCCAACATGCTCTTCCAGCGCGGTGAAGTGTAGTGTTCCCCCGTAACAAGATTCCAATCCCAAATACCGTCGTTAGCGCCACTGACGGCCAGATCAAATCGTTCACGTTCGCCCCGGAGCGCCTCTTCGATCAGTTTGCGCTTGGTGATATCACGCCCCATGCCGACGAACCCCGCGACCTGGCCGGTGTGATCCCGGAAAGGTGCTTTGGTTGTCAAAGTCCAAATGCGCTGACCCGTGGCATCTAGGGTTGGTTCTTCCATGCCAATCAGCGGCTCGCCGGAAGTCAAGAGCGTGCGCTCGTCCGCGTCGTATTTTGCCGCCAGCGCAGGTGGAAAAAAATCCCGATTCGTTTTTCCCAATACTTCGCCTGCGGTCTTGGCGCCGAGGAGTTGCAGATCAGCGTTATTGCATAGAATGAAGCGCCCTGCCGTATCCTTGGCATAGATCCGATCCGGCAAAACATCGATGAGCGTGCGCAATAGATTGCGCTCGCGGGCTAGCAGGTCTTCGGCCTGTTTGTGTTCAGCGAGCTCTTGTTGCAATTCTGTAAACAAACGCGCGGTTTCAAATGCGTTAGCCGCTTGCGCCGCAAGGGTGAACAATAACTCCATGAGGTGAGGGGAAAAGGCGTTTTCTCTCACATCGTCTTGAACGGCGATAACGCCAATGAGTTTTTCCCCTACCAGCATCGGGACAGCAAGGAAACTGCAAGCGAACGGGTCACGCCTTTCGAGAGCATATCGCGTTGCGAGGGATTCCATTTCTTGGCGGGTGCTTGCGAGTAATGGCGCTTTTGTGCGAATGACGTGTGCGGCCAAGTCATTGGTGAGAAAATGCTCCGGTGTCCGCGCTTCACGTTTACCCTTGCTGATATAAAGCGGGAAAGAGAGGGTGGGCGGTTTTTCGTTGTACAATGCGATGTAGAGATTCTCTGCGCTCAGAACCCGATCAATCATTCCTTTAACTAATTCAGGAATCTCTGCTGGATCCGACGAGCGAATGAGGGCTTGACCAACCTGATTGAGCGCCGCTAGTTCCTCACTTCGCCGAAGAATTTCCTGTTCTGCTTTTCGGCGTTCGGTAATTTTGCGTTCAAGCTCTACGGTGATTTGGGCGACTTGATCCTGCCTTCTGCCGGCAACGCTCGCGAACAATCCTAGAAACAACGGGGCAGTGTCAATCAGCCAGAGCAACGGTTGCTGGGATTGCACCTGCTCAGCTCCCGCCAGAGTAAAGGGCAAGCCCTTGAACGCCATGTCAAGCATGGTCGCCGCAATCGGGAAACAAAACCCGAACAGCACGCCGAACAGTGCATAGCGGACAACATAGTTTAGGTTTGGAGCGAGTCTGTGCATGGCAAGTGTTTTCCTTCCTCATCGACACGTCCAATAGACGTTATTACAATACCTTCGCCAAAATTTAGGCGGTGAAAGAGTTTTTGTGGTAGCGTTGACGTTACCACACCTCAATTCAGAAATCCCAAAAGTCTATAGATATTCTGGCGCTTTTACAATGCTTGCATCCCGTTTTGACCACGACAACCATTCGCCAATTTAGAAGGTGTAGCTATTCAAGCTAGTCGCCGCGAATGGCAACACACTTGTGCTTGTGTGCGACGCAAATGTTGACGGAGCCATTACGAATGGCGCAGATAGTTTGTGCAGATTGTTGCCAGTCCAATTAATAACGGTAACCTGGTTGCGTTCGGCGTGGCTCTGATCTGATAAATGGTATGCGTTTCGGCGATTCTGACCGGCGGCGGGGGCTATTCCGAAACCAACCGGGTTAGCCCAGGCATGGGAATTCAACGCGCGCGCTGGTTCCCTGGCCTAATTGACTCTTGAAAGTCAGTTGACCGTGATGCTTTGCGACGATGCCAAAACAGATCGCGAGCCCCAATCCCGTGCCTGTCCCCACTGGCTTGGTAGTGAAAAAAGGCTCACCCAGCCGAGCTAAGGTTTGGGTGTCCATGCCGCTACCGGAATCGCGAATCGTCACAACGATCTTACCTGTGTCCACGCAACTGGTAATCCAAATGGAGCCTTGTTGCTCAATAGACTGCATTGCGTTAATCAGCAAATTCATAAAGACCTGATTTAACTCGCCGGGATTGCACCATAGCTTGGGTAGCGTATTCAGCTCTTCGATCAGTGTGATTCGGTCATGGCATTGGGAACGAATAATTTGCACTGTGCTTCGCAAACCAACGTTGAGATCAGATTCTTTCAACCGGGCTTCGTCCAGCCGCGCAAAATTGCGCAGGGACAGGACAATTTGACGAATCCGTTCAATGCCCGCCTGGCTTTCGTGTACCAGATCGGGCAAATCTTGCCACAAATAGCTGATTGCGACCGCCGCCTCAGCGGCGCGGAGCCGCGCGCTTTCAGCCGGGTCGGCTTTAGCCGCGAGCGGCGCATACGCCTCGAACAATGTCTGCACCAAAGGCATGCGCCGCGCAAGGTCTGCCAGATTATTCGCTACAAAACCGGCCGGGTTGTTTATTTCGTGAGCGACGCCGGCCACAAGTTGGCCCAGCGAACGCATTTTTTCAGATTGAATGAGCTGGGTCTGAGTGGTTTTTAACTGCGTGTAGGTTTTTTCTAGCTGTAGCAACGCGCCTTCTAGTTGTTGGTTAGTATCTGCGAGCCGCGCGGTTAATTCCAACTGCCGACTCAGACCGCGTCCAATCGCCCCGATCCCGCCAAATTCACCGGCCGCATTCTGCAAAACCGTGGTCGTATAACCGATCAAGATCGGCGGCGCTCCCGGTTGCACATGATCCAATTCCCAGTCTGTCACGCTACCTTCCATCAGTGTGCGTTCTAGCATCAACGCCGCCTTAGCGTGGCTAAAGGGATCGAGCACGGTTGTGAAGGGTTGTCCCAACAGCTCCGCCGTGCGGCGCGCAAAACATTTTTCTGCGGCAGGATTCAAGCCGGTAAATTTGCCTTGCTGGTCCAAAGTGATTAAAAACAGCGGCGTCTGCTCAACGAGTTGAATCAGGCTCGGCATGCTACCTCGGTTCCCAAGTTCAAATGTGCTTTGGCGTGATACATTTGTGCATCGGCGCGCTGTAAGAGCGCGTCTAGCGATTCGCCAGGCGTGTGGGTAGCTGACGCTAACCCGACGCTCAATCCGACCGAAACGGGTTCCTGAGCCTGTATTCCAGGGTTGACCAAATTCAATTGACTTCACGATAGCCTCAAGGTTTGTTGGGGCGTCGGCAAACCCAGGTCTTTGAGTAATTGCGATTGCGTCGGAGCCAGTTCGGGATAGGTCCAGACCTGGCTGGC
>CAIKBD010000429.1 GCA_903825565.1 uncultured Anaerolineales bacterium
GCACCGTGCTGGATGGCGCGAGCAGTCCGGCACGAGCGTCCGCCGCGTGCGGCGCGTGGAGAAACCAGACGATACTGCTCAAAGCCAGGACCAACAAACCCACTGCGCTAAGCGAGGGGTAAATCGGGCATCGTGCTTGGACTGCGCGCACCATAGCAACCTCCAATTTTGCGACGAACCGTTTTACGCGCAAGATAACACGCTTTGCGCGCCCGGGCAAGTGCTTTAGGTTACGGTTTATTAACCTGCCGCATTTTTAAGGTTGCACGCCAGCAGAGAACGCTACCCGCTACCCCTCATAACTCCACGCGTAAAACACCTTGGGCCCGTGCACGCCCATCGCTTTGGCTACTCCCCAGAACGCTGCTTGGAAATTAGGGCAAATGCCGGACATTCGGCAATTGCTTGGCGTTGTACGTCCTGGTCGTCGCCAGTTGCGCACTCGGCGCCGTGAGCGTTTGCGTTTGCGGGTTGTTGCGCGCGTCGCGTGAATCGTTCGCGCGATGTATAATCCACGCACCGATCCGAGACGATCGGCGCGTTTGACTCGCCGGAAGGAAGGTCAATCACACGCCGGCATCGTTTTAGCGCGGCAACAGCAGTATTCGGTCGGTCAGTAGACAATACTGTCTATGGGAATGGACACAAAAAGCGCGCCCCGTTTTTTATACGCGCGTAGAAAAACGGGGCGCGCCAACGCCCCTAGCGCGCCAATGCTGCAAACAGCGGTTTGAGCGCAATCAGAAACGGTTGCGCGATCAAATACGCCAACATCGCCACCGCACCTAAAACGATCAACGTTTCTTTCATCGGAACCTCCTGGGGTTGCGCCGGCAAATGCGCGGGCATTCGCCAAGCCGAGATTGTTTCGAGCGATTTTCGAGCGATTGGCTCGCTTCTGCCGGCGATTTTGTTATTCGTCGGCAAAAGCCAGACAACCCTCGCGTGAATCCACGCTCGCTTCCCCCCCCCTGCCCGATAAAGACAGGGGCGGCGTAACCACACCTCTAACCACCCATCGGGTACGCGCGCGCGTCCCGCCGCGCGTGCGCGATACGCAAACAAAAACTGCCGGGACATTCGAAGTGTCCCGGCAGTTCGCCCTCACCGAATATTTTGGGGCGCGGCTAAGGTTTGCCGCGGACGACCTTGAAACCGCGCGAACCGCGCATCTCAAAACGGTCGTTCGACCAAACAGCCACAGCATAACCCAGCCGCGTAAATTCTGCCTCCAGCACTTTGACGACTGAGCGATTGTTGGCTGGCTGTCACATTAACGCTAGCCAAATCCCAGACCGCGCTCTTTCAGCGAAACGAAACGCTGACCCGCGCCGATCACCAAATGGTCGAGCACGTCAATGTCGAGGATTTTCCCGGCTTGAACGATCTCGCGCGTCGTGGCAACGTCTTCGGGCGATGGCTCGGGGTCTCCCGTCGGATGGTTGTGCGCGAGCACAATCGCCGTCGCATTGCGTTGCGTTGCCGCGCGAAACAATTCGCTCGTCCGCACGACGGTCGTGTGAACCGATCCGCGATAAATGGTCAACGGTGGACCGATCACGTCGTTCTTCGTGTTCAGTATGAGCACGCGCATTTCCTCGTGCGCCAATACGCTCATCTCGGGCGCAAGCACGGCCGCCGCATCCGCCGGCGATTTGATGCGGACGCGGTCGGGTGATCCGCTCGCGCCAAAGCGCTTGTGCAATTCGAGCGCAGCGGCGAGACGCGCCGCGCGCAGAGGCGTCACCCCCGAGACGCGTGCCCAGTCCGCGCTGTCCGCGCGCGCCAACTCGTCGAGCGTGGTGAATTCCGCCAGCAGACGCGCCGGCAACAGCGGATCGGTTTTGCAATCGAGCACCAGCGCGAGCAATTCCATGAGCGAGAGCGCGCCGGCGCCGGCATATTCCAGACGCGCGCGCGGTTGTTCGCGCGTCGGTATTTCGCGCAGTACGCGCGCAGACTGCGCCGCACCGGGAGTGGATTCTTCGAACAGAGCTAACTGTTGCATGGCGTCGCCTCCTAAATATGAATATGTTTTGTCTCTTGCCGCATTTTGCGGCGGCGAGTTGCCGTGGGGCGCGCGCCCGCGCGTTGAAGCGTGATCCGAATTTGGTCCTGGCGCAAACGCATTGCGCGGGGCACCCGGCGATTCGCTTCGCGCCAACGGTGAAAAATCCATCGCCGCGCGGCCGCAATCGCGGCGCGTTCGCTCGGGCTAGCGTGCCACTCCGCCCAGATCGTCGTCGCGCGAATTTTTGTCCCGCGCACATACCCGCGTTCCTCGACCGACACGCAATAGCCGGCATGACACTGGGCGTGGGTGACGACCACGTCCAGTCGCGGATTGCGCGGTCGCCTGCTCGAAACGTTCTGCATCGTTGCCTCCTCTGAATGGGACGCGGATTAACGCGGATAAAAACAAATTGTCCACGCTCGTCCGCGCTCGTCCGCGTCCCAGCCATTTTCAACTGCGGTGCGCCGCGCGCGCTACAGTTGCGCCGCCGTCGCCAGTTCGCCCGCGCGCTGGGACAGCAGGTCGCTCAACGCGGTGAGAATTTCGTGGCACTCGGCTAACGCCGTCGTCATCGTAATCAGTTCGGCGTCGGCGCTTGTTTCGACCTTCTGGCGGAGCGCATCCACTTGGGACACCACGTTCTGCGTGGGTCCGCGCAACGCTTCCATCGCGTAATACCGCTCGCGCGCGGACAACAACTCTGGCGCAAATGCCCGCGTGACCTGGAGCGTCACGTCATCGCGCAATTGCGCCAGATCGATCTCCGCCTCACCGTAGACGCTGGTGATCCACGCATACCGATCCTGGCTGTGCAGGAAAATGACGTGCGCGAGCACGTCCGAATTCTGCAATGCGGCAATAAACTCTGCCGCCGAACCGGCAAAAACGACCGCCGCTCCGCACGTTTCCAACCCGGCAATATCCAGAGCGTCGTCCTCGCAGAGCAGGTACGGGACCGCGCCGATCCCGTCCACCTCGATGCGCTCGGCGAGCGCAACCGCCGGACTCTCGGTGCTGACGCGCAAACCCGTAACCGTGACGCGCGGATCGGTCGCGTCATCCAGCCGAGTGGCGCGCGGGGTTGTCGCGTCCGGCAAATGATTGAGCGTCAGGTTCAACACCCAGGACGCAACCGGTACGGCGGCGCGGTCGTACAGAACCTGGGTCGGCGTTTCGACCTCCACGCCGTCCAGCCCGTCATACACGTAGACGCCCGCCAAATCCGTGTATTTGACTGGGCGCCAACCGAGGAGCGGTAGCGCGCGCGCGAGCAGATCGTCCGCGTTTTGCCACTCGGCGGGATGTTTGAAACGGTGGAACTCCTGAATCCGCGCGGGCCAGTTCGCGCTCAACGCGCCCAGATCGGACAACACGCGCGTCAGTAGCGCGTGGACCAACTCGGCGGCGGCGCGGTCGAGCGCGGCGTCCGGTTGCAGGGCGTTGCGATCCGGCAGTTTGGGGCGCACGCCGGTCGCGGGATTCACGAACCAGCGCACATTGTTCCGGTGGAACAAATAACGCGCCAGTTCGCGTTCGCCGGGCGCACAGTCCGCCAACGCGCGCGTTAGGGCGCGCTCCAATTCGAGCGCGGGCAACGCGCGCCACTCCCACACGACTTCCTGCCTGGGCATGACCACGCCATGGGCATAGTGGAAATGGCTCCACTCGAGACAACCCGCCGGCGTTTCGAGCGTCAGGTCGGGCGTCCAGTCGCGCATCGGTTCAAGCGTTTGCGGTTCGGGCATGCGCTCACCGGGCGTCATGGACACGAACACGACGGTCAGCGGATAGTATCCGCGCGCGCGGCGCACCACGTCGGCGTCAATTTCGACTGCGGACTGCAAATACAACGTGACCGACAGCCCCGTCCCGCCGTGCAGATTAGGAACGGACTTGACCTGCGCGGGTGCGCCCTGCAACACCGCCGGCGTCAAATCCATTTCCCAGTCGCCTGCGCCGAGCGACAGGTATGTCACGCGCGACACGAATTCATCGCGCAGAATCGCGAACGCGCCGACACCCGCCGGCTCGATGATGCGCGCCAAAGACGTGCCATCGTCCCAGCCGGATTCGCCGGCGGTCAACAATTTTTGCGGATTGTCCAAGCCGGGTCCGTCGTCCACCAGAATCAGGCGGCGCTGGGCGGCCCAGAATTGAACGAACACCGTTCGCGCGCCGGCGCGGTACGCGTTCTGGAACAGTTCGCCCAGCGCCGCCTCAAACCCGCCGAAGAAGCGGGGCAGTTCCGCGAGCAACCGCGGCGAAACCTGGGCGTGCAGTTGGGTGGTTGCGCGAAGCGGTTGGATGGTTGGGTCGTTGGACAGTTGAGCAGTAGTCGGTTGAGTAGACATCGTTTTTTTCTCCTGGAAAAATAATTGCGCCGCGCGATGAATGGGTCATCCCGCGGCGCGTTGTTTATACGCGCGTAGAAACTTTTACTTGCACGCGGCGTTCAAGGTTCGAACGCACGCGCCGCCCCTGCTCTACCGACCGGCGCGGTCGTGAGCGGAGCGCAGCGGTTGTGCGCCGCGCGCTTGCCGAATCTTGGCATTGATGCCATGCGGAACCCGCGTGACCACGCGCGCCCGTGCCTGCGGCTTTGGCGCGAACACGGCGCGCCGGCAGGTCAAACACTCGCCGAACCATCCGCTCTGACGCCGCGTGTCCACGACGAATTTGTTGCCGCGAAACCCGAAACCAATCGGCGTCTGGTAGTAGCCTGCGGCGTCAACCGCGACCTGACCGCCGCACGCGCAACGCACTTCCGTGCCGGTGGCTGTGCGCCGGCATTTCCCGACGATGTACGGTCGCGTTTTCACGCGTTCACCGTCGCCGCTAACGTCAACGTTAGGCGTTTGCCCGTCCAACGTTTGGCGGCGCCGTGCCGACCGTGTTCGTAGAGATCGTCCGCAATGCGTGCCAGCGCAACGCCGGTGTTGCCCCAGTCCGGCGGCGCGCCCAGGACGCGCGGCAAAAGTTGTGCGCACGCGTCCGCGCCGTCGGCGGAGAGCGCGTGCGTCCAATCCGCAAGCGTGACCGGGGCGATTGCAATCACCTGCCAACTTTCAGTCGGGTGATCGTAGAACTGCAATTCGTGACCGCCCACCCGCGCGATTACCGCCGGATGAAGATTGTTGTCCCAATCGCCTTCCCATGTGACCGCAATCACACGGGCAAAACGTTTTGTGGAGCGTGGCATCGAAACCTCCTTGAATGTTGCTGGCATTGGGTTGCCAGGATTCAGATATTTTTCGAATCGTGCCGGCAGAAAACCGCGGCGTCCGTTTTGGGTTTTCTGCCGGCTACACTGACGCGGTTAGGAACAAGCCCGCCGCTATCGGCAAAATTCGTACACGCCCTGCGCGATGGGGCGCACGCGCACGGACGTGCCGGCAATCGCCGCGGCGTGGGCGAACGAAACGCCGCGCACGTAACCGACCTGGGGCGGGTCAGTCAATTCAACCCGCAACCACAGGGCGGTCTCTTCAAACTGTTCAAAGATTTGGGCGACGACGACCACGCACGGCGCGGGAGTTGCCGTTGCCGGCGCGGTCGGCGATTCCGGCGCGGTCGGCGCACATGCGCCCAGCGCAACTGCACAGAGCATCACGATGCAGACCAAAAGCGAACGGGTAAACGATTCAGTAAACATGGGAGTCTCCTTTTTGGTGATTGGTTTTTGTAATTACGGAAATGTGAAAAAGCCCCTCAAGTGAGAACTCGAGCGGCGGGATGCGCGCGCAGGGAGCGCGGCAGCATCCGGCGCGTGCGCGGCGTAGATGCTGCGCGCGTGCCAACTGTGGACGCACGCGTTGGGTTATGCGCCGCCAGTCTGAATTTGGATTTCGAATGTGTGCGTGCGCCAGCGGGCATCTGCGCCCGCACGCCCCAACTCGTACAAATCGCTCACTATCGCGTTTAACGCCGCGTCCCAGTTCACAGGTCGCCCGCCCACGCGGGTGAGCCACGCGCCGCCGACGAAGATTCCGTCGTATGTGACGAGTCGGTTTTGCGCGTCCACCGTTTGCATTTGCGCGATTTGCCACTGACCGTCCGGTTGTTGCGCGACGGTGGCATTCCAATCGTGCGCGGCGAACGTGATGTGCGGCAAGCGCGGTGCGCTCGCCGTCGCCCATTCACTCCACCCAACGGCGATGACCGAGACCCGTTGGATGACTAGCCGCGCTGGCGCCGTTGCCGCGCCTGGGGGCGCGGCGTGGGTGCGGTTGCCGCGACGCTTGCGCGCTTGCGCCGGCGTCAGTCGTCCCACGTAATGTCCGCCACGGTGCGGCGCGCGCGCACCTGTACCTGGCGCGGCGCGGGTGGAACCGCTGGGGTGGCGACTGGCGCGCACGCGTGTGCCTGGCGCGGCGCGGATGCGGCTGCCGCGCGCGCCTCGGCGCGTTCGATAAATTCCGCGTTGCACGTTGTGCGCGCCGCCGTGATAAATCCCTGCTCGCGCAAGTTCTTATTCCACGTGCGCGCAAACGCCCTGAGACTGCGGACCAAGTCCGGTTTGACGTACACCTTGCCGTCCTCGTCGCGCCACTTGGCGGTCTGGTTCAGACCCAGACCATCCTGGCGATAGGTGATTGGTCCCCACGCATCCGCTGTGTGGCGCAATTCCCAGTTGACCTCGAAGGTCATCTCTGGATCGTACATCACGTCGCCTTCCTGGATGTAGGTGTGCGCGACGCTGATCAGCGGATACCCGCTCGGGCCTTCGCCGATGCACTCAATGACGAGCGGCATGTAGCCGCGATTCTCGAGATGGATGTGTTTCTGTTTGAGCGCGTCCAGCCCTCCAAACAGTTCAATAATGTCCACAACCGTTTTCATGCGTGGTCCTCCGCGTGTTCCCATTCACCCGCGCGCGCGTGAATGTAGAACTGACCGTCTGCCGGATCGAGTAACAGCAACCGATCCAACAGCCGATAGACGACGTAACCGTGAATGGTCCGTTCGACGGTCAATGCGTTTCGTAGCGCTGGCGCAATTTCTACGCGCGTATCGAATTGCGCGCGGAATTGTTCCGCCGTCCAGCGCGGTGTGCCTAACCACAACACCGTGCTGGGATTGACCATCACGGAGCGCACCCGCACCGTTTTCATGCCGCCTCCCTGCCCGCCGGCGCGGTCATCAATAATTCGTCATGGTCAACGATTACCGCGCTCAGGTTTTCGCTGACCGCCGGATAGACGTACTGGATGTCCAGCACGCCGGGAATTTTTTCGCGGAGAACGGTTGCCCAGTCCGCAAAATCACCCCAGTTGAAATCTCCGCTCGCCTCGGCGTGCGCTTGTTTGCCCTCATCGGTTTGCGCCCACGCGCGCAGATATGCGCGAATCGCTTCGAGCAAATCCTGGGCCGACGCATAGGTGTGGATAATTTGCAGAATCACACCCGCATCGAGCTCGCCAAAGATCATGGAGACGATAAAGGTTCGGGAAACTTGCTGGCTCATGGCGTTCTCCTTATCGAGTGCCAAAACGTCCTGGCATGTGAATTAGGCGTCCGCGTTCTGAATCGTGTACTGGTTGCGACACCGCACGCATTGGCGGCGTTCGCTCCATGTTAGATTGCTTGCGCCGGTGTCCTGGTCGTGCGTCACGCGCGGCTTGCCGCGTTCCAGTAATGCGCTCTCGAACGAGCCGCAATACGGACACGCGGTCGTCGCGCGTTCCAGCGCGCGTAAGGCGCGTGCCGCGCGCTGTGCGCGGCTCAAGGCGCGGGGTTGTTTGCCGCGCCGCCGGCCGTTCGCAGCGCGATTTCGGTTGATCAATTTCGGCATCGTTTCTCCTTCGCTTGCATCGGCGCAACCGGTTGATAGTGCAATAGCAGCGTTTCAGTTTCGCCGAAAAAATGCGTCCGTAACGTCAAGCCGTGCTTGCGCCACAGTTCCGGCGGCACGCCGTCAATCGCGTGCCCCCAGTCGAAACGCGCATCGCCAATCTGGACGCGCACGCACTGCCCTTCCTGCGATGCCAACCACTCGGCGACCGCGGCGCGCAAGCGATGCTCGAAATCGTGCGCGGCGTTTCGCGTGCACCCGAAGAAATGGACGGAGCACGTCGGGCGCGTTTGCGCGCCATTGCACGTCGGACGCGTTTGCGCGCCATTCGTCAAGATCAATACGCGCGTCGGCATGGTTACGCCGCCGCCACTTGATCCCAGTGGGTTGCGTTCATGCGAGGAACCACAGCATGCGGCGCGCCTCGGGCGAACCCAGGATCGCATCCGCAAGCGCCGCCGGCAACGGCGTGGAATATTCCACGCCGTTGAGCTGGCACAAATGGCGGTGCCACACCGCGAGCGGCGTTTCGTCGTCGCCGACGGTCAACCCCAGTTGCGCGAGCGCACGCACTTTCGCGCGCCGCGCTTTTTCGGGTTTGAACGCATCCACGAGCAGGATGCCTCGGACGGTTTCGTCGTCGAGCGGCACAAATACGATTTGGATTGCGGTTGAGTTCAGGTCAGACATTGGAGTCCTTTCCGGATCGCGAGTGTTCGCGCTCGCCGATCTCAATCGGTTGCAAACAGAGCCAGCTGTTGCGTGTCGCTGGGCATCCCAGCCGGAATCATCACCGCTGGCGACTCTACGGGAATTCGAGTTGGCGCTAACGTCGGCGTACGCGCTCCGCGCCGCGCATCGCTCCAGCCATACGGCAGTTCGAATTTCGCGTCGTCGATATTCACGTCAGCCACGACAACATCCGGATCGGCGCCGTGCCAGCGCAGCGGTTTACCCTCGTCGTCACAGAGACCGTCGAGGTCGGCGTCCATCGAGACCTGTACGCCTGGCCACGCCGTGTACATGCGCTTTAGAACGGACGATGGTTCGGTGCGCCGCTCGCGCTGGATGTTCTGGTCGTTCCGCGGCAGCAGAATCGTCCCGCCCTGCCGGCACATGCGGAGCATGACCTCAACGGTGGCTAGATGCGCGGGCACGCGCGCCCGGAGCCAGGTTTTCGCCGCCTTGAGCGCCGGGATTTGTCCAAACGGCGGATTGGCGATGCCGGCGTCGAATGAACCTAACGCGTGCATCAGGTCTGGGTCGAAACTATTGCCGCAGACCCACTCGACCTGCGGCAATAGTTTGCGCCCGACGGCGACGAATTCCGCATCGAGTTCGACGCAGACATGTTGTTTAGCGGCGGTGTGGTCATCCCAACGTTCGGCCAATAGCATGTGGTGCGTTAGGATTCCGATGCCCGCCGCCAGATCAATGATGCGGGCGCGTCCTTCCATGCGCGCATAAATTGCCAGGAGCGCCGCCGCTTCCGGCGGTGTAAAATAGATGGCGTTCTGGGCCACCCGATGCGTCGCCAGCGGACTGTAATGCCGATAGACGAAATCCACTTCGTCGTTCGACAACACGCGCGTGAGGCTCAATAGCGCAAGCGCGTCATCGTGCGCTTTCTCCTCTAATTGCGTGAGTCGTCCCATTGTTTTTTTCCTCGGGCTATTTTGCCGCGCCGCGCATAAACCGCGCCATGACGCCGAGCGGTTCGGCGTCGCTGTTCGCCAGCAAACGCCGCATCGCGGAGTCCAGATTCGCGGGATGTTTCTCCGCGTGGAATTTGCCGTCGCCGCCGCATTCGGCACATGGCTCCCCCTGACCCAGGCAATCGGGACATTGGATTCTGGCTACCTGGACGGGACCGTCCAGTGATTCCTCGTTTTCCAGCGCGACGCGGAGCGCCACATCCGCGTCTTTGAAAAACCGCAGAGGATGGGTTGGGCTGTTGGCGTACCCGACAAACCAATGGCGAAAACGCGCGTCCGCCGCCAGCGCACAGCGGCGCGCGATAACCAAGCCGCCGCCAAAACACGTTTCGCAATTGTTCCGTTCGATGCGTCCACCCGAACACCTGGGACAGATCGTGCCGAAGACGCAGGCAGGACACCCTTCCCCGCGCAGAAATTTTTCAACCTGCGCCAGCGTAAAATCGCCCTCGCCTTTGGCGTAGGTGATGCCAAAGGCCTCGTACTCCTCACCACATTTCGGACAAAATACATCGCTCATAAATTGCTCCTTTACTCCGCGTTGGCGAAATTGAGTTGTCGTACGCGGTCAATACTCACACCTTGCGTGCGGGGATGGTTCGGTAGTTTCCACACCAACCATTCCAGCTCCCGCTGTGCAGCCGAGCGCGACGACAGCGCCAATCCGTGCACACTGGGGATCGGCGCGCCTTGCGTTTTGAGCGATTGCATCCACGCGTAGAACAACTCGAACTCGTGGTAATGGAGGGCGGTGATAGTCGGCATGTACCATTTGTAATCCGGTGGTGGGTTGTGCGGGTTAAACCCTGGAGTTGCCTCAAACCCGTACATGTATTTCCCCTCTGGACTCATGCGTTCCCAGAATAAAAATGTGTCGTCATTGGCAAATGCAAAGCTGGCGATGTCTGGCTGAAGCCAGGCGCACGCCAACTGTTGGCGTGCGCACGGAACATCGACAAACAATCCGATGGCGGCGGTGCCCCACCGCGCCGGGACGTCCGAATCGCGAACCATGAATTGATACGGTTGCGCGGACACCTGCGGGAAACCCGGATAAACGCTCGTGCGCAGTTGGTTCATAAATTCAGGTGCGGGAAACCCGCCGCTTCAGCGGCGGGAGGAACGCACCTTCTCCTTTCTGTGGTACGATCGTGCCATGGATCAAAACGCCAAACACAACGCGCACTGTGTTTACAATCAATTACCACCTCGTTGGTACCGCAGGGCACGTCAGCGCAGACGCGAAGCGGATTCGCCGCTACATCGCAGAGTGTCAAAAGGATTCACGCAACTATTGACACTGGCGTACATCCGTGCTATCCTGGGTTCGTGAAACTGATTGCCCAGGTCAAACTGCAAACGACACCCGAACAACTCACCGCGCTCAAGCGGACGATGCAAATTGCCAATCGTGCTTGCGACTACATCTCGTCGGTGGCGTGGGAACAGAAAACGTTCAATCAGTATGCCTTGCACAAGTTGGTTTACCAGGAAGCGCGAAAGCAATTCGGTTTGTCGGCGCAAGTAACGGTACGGTGCATTGCCAAGGTTGCGGATTCCTTCAAACTCGATAAGAAACGCAAGCGCAAATTCAAACCGCAAGGCGCAATCATTTACGACGACCGCATTTTGAGTTGGCAGTTGGAACACTCCCAGGTTTCGATTTGGACAACGAACGGACGTATCAAGATTCCGTTCGTGTGTGGCGATAAGCAACGCGAACTCCTCAAGACCCGGCACGGCGAATCCGATTTGGTTTTCTTCCGCGACCAATTCTATTTGTCCGCGACGTGCGACGTTGTCGAACCCGCACCGCTTCAAAGCGCCGGCGTCTTGGGTGTTGACCTGGGTGTGGTGAACATCGCCGTTGATTCGGATGGCACGGTGTATTCGGGCAAGACCATCAACAACGTCCGTTATCGCCATCGTCGTTTGCGCGCGAAACTGCAAACGAAAGGCACACGCTCGGCAAAGCGTTTGCTCAAGAAACTTTCGGGCAAAGAAGCCCGTTTTGCCAAAGATGTCAACCACACGATCAGCAAGCAAGTGGTAAAACTCGCGCAAGGCACTCGTCGCGCGATTGCCCTGGAAGACCTGAGCGGCATTCGCCAACGAGTTACGGTTAGACGCGACCAGAGAGCCAGACTGCACAGTTGGTCGTTTTTCCAACTCCGCATGTTTCTCA
>CAIKBD010000430.1 GCA_903825565.1 uncultured Anaerolineales bacterium
GGGCGTACTTGCGGCAACACCATCGCGCTGCAACGATTCGACGATGCGCTCCAAATTTTCCACGCCCATCAAAAAAATCTTGGTCTCTGAATCTGAAATCTGAAATCTGAACTCTGAAATCTCTTGCAAATGTCCGGTCGCCACCGTAAACGCGGTCGCCACGCCGCGATGCGTGACCGGAATGCCGGCATACGCGGGCGCGGCAATCGCGCTCGAAATGCCGGGGACGATCTCAAAGGCGATGCCGGCGTCGGCGAGCGCGAGCGCTTCTTCGCCGCCGCGCCCGAACACGAACGGGTCGCCGCCCTTGAGCCGCGCGACGATTTTGCCGGCGCGCGCTTGGGCGATGAGCAACGCGTTGATTTCGTTTTGCGGCAGCGTGTGCTCGCTACTCGCTTTGCCGACGTACACTTTTTCCGCGTCCGCGCGCGCGTAATCGAGCAGGGCGGGCGCGGCGAGCCGGTCGTATACGACGACATCCGCGCGGCGCAAACATTCGACGCCGCGTAGCGTGATCAATCCTGGGTCGCCGGGACCCGCGCCGATGAGGTAAACTTTGCCAGTCATTTCAGTTAAACAGTAGCACAGTAAAACAGTGAACAGTAAACTGTCTCACTGTCTTACTGATTCACTTTCATTCCTTAATTTGTAATTCATGCGCCAATTTTTTTCCAAGTGATTCTGCATCGCTCACTGCGCTTTGAACTTGACCTCGCACAACTCGCGTGCCGTCTTCGCTGGCAATCAAGCCGCGGAGATGCAACGCGTCGCCGCTCACTTGCGCGAACGCGGCAAGCGGCACTTGGCAGCCGCCGCCGAGTGCGCGCAGAAAGGCGCGTTCTGCCTCGATTGCCGCGCGCGTCGGTGCGTGGTCGAGCGGTGTGACGAGCGCGCGCGTGTCCGCATCGTCCGCGCGAATTTGCACGGCGAGCGCGCCTTGCCCCGGTGCGGGCAACATCACGTCGGGCGATAAAAATTCGGCGATGCGATTCGTGTGTCCCAGTCGAATCAATCCCGCCGCGGCAAGGACGATGGCATCGTACGCGTCGGTTTCGGATTTTCGCAAGCGCGTGTCCACGTTGCCGCGCAAATTGACGATTTGAAAATCGGCGCGATACGTGCGGAGTTGCGCGGCGCGGCGCAGTGAACTCGTGCCGATGCGCGCGCCATGCGGCAAATCGCGCAAGGCACAGTGATGTCGCGTGACGAGTACATCGCGCGCGTCTTCGCGTTCGCAAATCGCGGCTAGCGTCAAGCCCGGCGGAATTTCGGTTGGCACATCTTTGAGCGAGTGCACGGCGAGATCGATTTTGCCAGCGATCAGCGCGGCTTCGATCTCGCGCGTGAATAAACCTTGCCCGCCGATTTGCGCGAGCGGCGCATCGGTGCGGGTATCGCCGTATGTGGTGATCGGCGTGATTTCGATTTCGAGGTTGGGCGCACGTTCGCGCAAGCGCGCGGCGACCCAAGCGGTTTGCCAGCGCGCGAGTTGCGAGCCGCGTGTGCCAAGAATTATTTTTAGCAAATGTGACCTGCTGTTCTATATTGCGTATTGCGTATTACGTATCGCGTATTATGTGCCACGCATCACGCTTTATATTTTGCCACGAGTTGTTCCGCGCTTTGCCGCGCCTCGTCCGTACGTCCTGCGCGCAACAAGGGCAATGCCGCGTCAATCAGATTTTCCCAAAGCGTTTCGCGGTTTTCGCGCGGCACGTGCGTTTGAATGATCGGGCGTAGTTCGGCGAGCAGTGCCGCGAGGGTTTCGTACTCCGCCCCGATCACGCGTTCGAGTTCGCGGCGCAAATATTTGGCGAGTGCGGGACTCGCGCCGCCGGTGCTGATCGCCAACGCGATGTTGCCGCGTCGAATGATGGCGGGGACGTGAAATGTACAATATGCTGGATCGTCCACGACGTTGACGAGCATTCCGCGTGCTTGCGCGTCGGCGGAGACGGCGTGGTTCACGGCGAGATCGTCGGTCGCGGCGATGACGATCTGCGCGCGCGCCAGATCGTCCGGCTGGTACGCGCGTCGCAGGATGGTGAGCGCGTGCGCGTGCGCGAGCGCCGCGAGTTCCTCCGAAATTTCGGGCGCGATGATTGTCACGCGCGCGCCGGCGGCGAGCAAGCCGTGCACTTTGCGCGTGGCGACCGCGCCGCCGCCAATGACGAGCGCGTGTGTGAGGTTCACGAGCGAGATTGGGTAGTGGGACATTGCGTCTGCCAAATTGCCAGAATAAAGCGCGGATATTATACAACGGAATGGAGGATTTGCGAAAAGAAAAAGGCGTGGCGTGATTTTGACTTATCGCGCAAAATTTTATACACTGGCGAGGAGGAGGTGTCATGCAAACGGGTCTTGCGAATTGGCGCGACGCGTGGCGACACATTTTCTCGCTGACGTTTTGGCTCAACATCGGCTTGAAAACCAAAATGACGTTGATGGCATTGGTGGGGCTGACGGCGCTGGTTGGTATGTTTAGTTTCATGAGCACGCTGGCGGCGCACGAAATGACGGATCGCACTCTGCAAGAACGCATCATTCTCGCCCAACTCGTGGCAAATCACACCGATTATGTTTTGGGCAACGTGCGTGCGCAGTTAGAATCGGCGGCAGGGCGCACTGCCGTGCCGCTCGCTGATCCCGTCGTGCGTCAAACGATCTTGCGCGAGACGCTCGTGCTGTCCGATAATTTGTTCCGTCAGGTATGGTTGACCGATGTGGCAGGGCAGGCGTTTGCCGCCGAACCGGCAACTGGGTTGCCGCTGAATCTGGGAAGCGGAATTGGCGAGGTGTTGCGCGGCGCGTCGTTTGTGGTGACGAGTGTGGACTTGCCGCTGGGTCCTGCGCTCATTGCTGTGGTGCCGGTGCGCGATCCGGACAAGCGGCTTGTCGGCACGCTGGTCGCCTGGCTCGATCTGGATGCCTCCGAACTCAACGCGCAATCGGTGACGCTGGGGCAAACCGGCTATCTCGAAATTGTGGATGCGCGTGGCGTGATCTTGCTCAGCACGCGGGCGCAGCGGTTGTTGACGCAAGCCGATCACGGCGACAGTTTGGTGGCGATGATCCGCGAGGGCAAAAGTCTGGTCACGAATTGCCACAATTGCCACACGTCCGATATCAGCGCGGAGCGCGAGACGGAGGTGATTGCGTTTGCGCCGCTCAAGCGCGTGCCTTGGGGTGTGGTTGTGCGCCAGAGCGAAACCGAAGTGGTTGCCGCGGCGCGAACATTGCAGGGGCGCATTGTTTTGTTCGGCGTGATTGCGGTGATGGGCGCGGTGATTTTAGTGTGGCTGACGACGCGGAGTGTGATCGCGCCGGTGCAGGACTTGACCGGTGCGGCGCAACGCATCGCCGACGGCGATCTCGATACGCCGATTGCACTCAGGCGCGGCGACGAAATCGGCGCGCTCGCCCATTCGCTCGACGATATGCGGGCGCGTTTGCACCAAAGCCTGGTTGAGGCGCAAGCGCTCAACCGCGATCTCGATCAACGCGTGCAAGATCGCACGCGCGAACTGGCGGCGGTCAATGCGGTTGCCACGGCGATCACGCAAACCTTGCCGTTGCGCGCTCTGCTGGAAAAAGCGTTGGATCAAGTTCTGCGCGTGACGGGCGTGGACGCCGGATCAATTTTCTTGTTGCACGAAGATACCCGGGCGCTCGTGCTCGAAGCCCAACGCGGCACCGCGCCAGCGGCGGCGCAAGCGATGATCAATTTGCACGTGGATGATAGCGCGTGCGGCGGGGTGATCGAAAAAGGGCATCCCGTAGTCGTGCCGGATTTGAGCGTTTATCGTTCGGGTGCGGGGCGTATGTTGCAACAAGCCGGTTTGTGCGCACTGGTGCACGTGCCGCTGATCAGTCGTGGGATCGCGCTAGGCACGCTGTGCGTGGGCACGGCGCAGCCGCGCGAGTATGATCAAGACGAGTTGGGCTTGCTGATGGCAATCAGCAGTCAAATTGCGATTGGGGTGGAAAACGTGCGTCTGTATGCCGAGCTTGAACGGCGCGAACAATTGCGCGGGGAACTGCTCGAAAAAGTGATTGCGGCGCAGGAAGAGGAACGCAAGCGGATCGCGCGCGACTTGCACGACGACACGAGCCAATCGCTTTCTGCGTTGATCTATGCGCTCGAAGCGGCGGAGGCGACGTGCGCGGAGGCGCCGGTCAAAAATTCGCTGGGCACGATGCGGCAACGCGTCGCGCAAATGCTCGACGGCGTGCACAAGTTGATTTTCGATTTGCGCCCCAGCATGCTCGATCATCTGGGTTTGTTCGTCGCGTTGCGGTGGTACGCCGAAACGCATTTACAGCCGCTGGGGATGCGCGTGCATCTCGATGAGCAGGGCACGTTGCGGCGGTTACCGCCGCGCGTCGAGACCGCGCTGTTTCGGGTGGTGCAGGAGGCGATCAACAACATCGCGCGGCATTCGGGCGCGCGCAATGTTCGGCTCGTGTTTGTGTGCGAGCCACGCCAGGTCAAGATTGATGTGCGTGATGACGGGATCGGGTTCGATCTGACGGAGGTGGCGCGCGCAACGGATCAGCAACGCGGCTTGGGTTTGGTTGGGATGCAAGAGCGGGTGGGTTTGCTCGGCGGACAAATTCGTATTGCGTCTGATCCGGAAATTGGCACGCGCATTTCCATTCATCTGCCGTTGGAGGCAACCTAGTGTCCAAAATACGTGTTCTGCTGGTAGACGATCATGCCGTTCTGCGCGAGGGTTTGCGGTCGCTGATCACGTTGCAACCGGATATCGAGGTGGTGGGCGAAGCCGGCGATGGGCAAGCGGCGCTCGACTTGCTCGGCACGCTCAAGCCGGATGTGGTGGTGATGGATGTGCAAATGCCGGTGATGGATGGCTTGGAAGCGACGCGGCGGATCAAGAAAGAGTTTCCCGAAATGCGGGTGCTGATCCTGACCCAGCACGATAACCGCGAGTATGTGTTTTCGTTGTTGCAAGCCGGCGCGGTGGGTTATGTGCTGAAAAAAGCCGGCGGCGCGGAAGTAATCCTGGCGATTCGCGGCGCGTACCACGAGGGCGCGTTTCTGCCGCCCAGCATCGCGCGCGAGGTGATGGAACGGTACATTCAGCGCGCGCCCGGTGAAGCCGGGCGGCCGCATCTCACCGAGCGCGAGACTGAAGTGTTGCGCCTGATTGCCGATGGGCAGAGCAACAAGGAGATCGCCGAGCGGTTGTGTCTCAGCGTCAAGACGGTGATGGCGCATTGCACGAACATTATGGAAAAGCTCGATCTGCATAATCGCGCCGAGTTGGTCAAGTACGCGATTCGACAGGGTCTGATCAGCGTGTAGCAAGGAGCGGCAAGTGTTTTTACTCGAAGGGGTGACGATCAAGGGCAATCAGGGCGACTATGTGATCGAGCGGCAGGTGGCGCGCGGCGGCATGGGCGCGATCTATCGCGCGGAGGATCGCGCGCACGCGCGCACGGTTGCGATCAAGACGGCGTGTTTGTCGCCGGAATGTTCTTCGCGGATTGATGAAATCCGCGAGCGGTTGGTGCACGAGATGCAAGTGTTGTTGCCGCTCGATCATCCTGGCATTCCCAAAGTGTACGATCAGTTTACGCGCGCGGACGATGCGTACCTCGTGATGGAGTTTATCGAAGGGCAGACGCTCCAGAAAATTCAGGAAAAGATGATCAGCCGGGATCGTCGCTTGGAAGAGGCGCGCGTGTTGGGCTGGGCGTTGCAAGCGTTGGACGCGCTCGATTATTTGCACACGCAACCCAAGCCGATCATTCATCGGGACATCAAGCCGGAAAATTTGATGCTGACGCCGGACGGGCGCGTGGTGCTGGTGGATTTTGGGTTGATGAAGCAGGTTGAGCGCGAATTGGAATCGGGTCCGCTGATTCATGCCATCGGCACGGTTGAGTTTGCGCCGCCGGAACAGTACGCGCAGAGCGGCACGCGCACGGATCAGCGCACGGATGTGTATAGTCTCGGCGCGACGATGTACTATTTGCTCGCCGGGCATTTGCCGCCGCGTGCGGTGGATCGGATGTTGCCCATGTCCATCAACGTTTCGCTCAAACTCAATTCGCTCCGCAAGCTCAATCCGTCGGTGGGGGTGCACACCGAGCGGGTGATCTTTAAGGCGATGGAGATCGATCCGCCGGATCGCTTTACTTCGGCGCGGGCAATGCGTGAGGCGTTGTTTCCACGCGGCAAGTTTATTGCACTGCCGTTTTGAGCGGCGGTTTACAGTACGCTAATTGAGACCTGGATGGTTGTTTCAACCCTCCAGGTCTTGTTTTTGGGGCGGTTGGGCGGTTGGGCGGCGGCGCGTCTTGCCAAGATACAGCAAACACCTTACATAAAATAGGTAATTTGCCTAATTCTTTCCGGTAGCCGCATTGCTATAATGCGTGGTGTGAAGAAATCCGAAAAAGTGAATATGTTTAGACACCCCACAGGACAAGGACGTACTGGGGGTTTGCTGTTTGAACTTGCCCCCTGCCAGGGGAACGAACGGTAGCCGCTCTGGGACGACTACTGGCGAATGAATAAACTCCCCAGAGATTGGAGGAAGACGCGCGGAAAGTCGAGTTGTGTGAGTCCATTCATTCATCCGACAAGCAGTTCGATCATTTGAGGAGGATCGTATGAAGATCAATGAAGATTGGTGGTCGGTTATCGTCGCGTTTGTGCTGATGGCGTTGGCGTATGCCAGCGTACTCGGCAAAGCCAAAGGCATGATCAACATCCCCTGGTAGCCAGAGCGGGTAAACTGGTTAGCGGGAGTGCGCTCCTTGTGCGAGCGCACGCGTAATCAAAGAGGAGATGTATGGATAAGAATAGCAACTACTGGGCTGGCGTTATTGTCGGCTTGGTGATTATCTTGGTGCTTGCTTGGTGCAGTTGGCAAGGTTCGCTCTGGGCGGCGGCTAACCTGGGTGATTATGGCAAGGCGTTGGAGTATCCGCTGTGGGCGGCGGTGCTCGGCTTGATCGCCAACTTTGTGCTGGGTTCGCTGAAATTGAAAGACTGGGTCAAGCCCGGCGTGCGGACGGAATTGTTCCTCAAGATCGGTTTGGTGCTGTTGGGCACAACGATCAACATCAACACGGTTTTGCGCGCGGGCGGCGGCGGCGTGATTCAGGGTATCTTTATGGTCACCGCCGTGTTCCTCTTCTCGTGGTGGCTGGGTGGCGTGTTCAAACTGTCCGATAGTATGCGCGCTGTCATGTCCACCGCGGTCGCGATCTGCGGCGTGTCTGCCGCGATTGCGGCAGCCGGTTCGGTGCTCGCCAAGAAAGAAGAATTGGCGTACATTACCGCGCTCGTCATCGTCACGGCGTTGCCGTTGATGGTGATCATGCCGTACATCGCGCAGGCGTTGAACCTGGCGCCTGCCGTGGCGGGTGCATGGTTCGGCGGCAACATTGACACCACCGCCGCGGTGGTCGGCGCGGGCACGATTCACAGCAAGAAGGCGCAAGAGATCGCGAGTATCGTCAAAATGTCGCAGAACGCGCTGATGGGCTTGGTTGCGTTTGGGCTGGCGTTCTATTTCGTGACCGTCGTCGAAAAGGGCAAGGAAAAACCGAGCGCGAAAGTGATCTGGGATCGCTTCCCGAAATTCGTGCTGGGCTTTATCATCGCCTCGATTCTCGTGTCCATCGTGGACGCCAAGGGCGCGAGCGTGCTGTTCTCGGCGGATGCGCTGGGGGCGATGAGCAATATCCGCAACTGGCTCTTTGCGATGGCATTCGTCTGCATCGGCTTGGAACTGGACTTTGGCTCGCTCAAGCAAGTGGGCGGCAAACCGTTCTGGGCGTATATGATCGTGACGGTGTTTAACACGGTGCTGGCGCTGATCGTCGCGATCTTTATCTTTGGATATTGGATGCCGCTGCCGTAACCGCGAGCGTATCCGGGTTTGATCATTTCACCCCCTGCCCGAGCCGATTTTCTGTGCAGGGGGTTCAATTTAATTGAATAAGGAGAACCTTGAACATGGATGAGAATACGCTTTCCCGCCGACGTTTTCTGATCGAGACAGGTTCGTTGGCGACGGGCTTTGTGACTGGGGCTGGATTGGTTGGGCTTGCGGCGTGCGCGCCAAAAGAGGTTATTAAAGAAGTCCCGAAAGAAGTGATCAAGGAAGTTCCAAAGGAAGTCATCAAAGAAGTTCCGAAGGAAGTCATCAGAGAGGTCGTCAAAGAAGTTCCGAAGGAAGTGATTAAAGAGGTCGTCAAAGAAGTTCCCAAATGGCCCTGGCCCTACGTTCAACTTGACGTTGAACAGGTGCGGAAAAAGGCGCATTTGGGGTACTACCAAGCCTCGTGTTGCTATGGCGCATTTTGGGCGGTGGTAGATTCGTTGCGCGAAAAAATCGGTTTTCCGTACACCCAAATGCCGACCGACTTTATGATCTTTGGCGTGGGCGGCGTGGCGGACACGGGTGGTTTGTGCGGCGCGCTGACGGGCGCGACTGCCGCGATGACACTTGTATTGGGCAAGGATGATTGGAAAAAAGTTGTCAAGGAATTGATGAATTGGTATCCCAAGACTCCCTTCCCGAGCGACATTAGTAACCAGTATGCCAAAGACCACAAGTTCTTGGTGGACAAGTATAAATCGGACAAGGTGTTTGTATCGAGCGTTGCGCGCTCTACCTTGTGCCACATCTCGGTTACCAAGTGGTGCAAAGCATCCGGGTTTGCATCGGGCAGCGACGAGCGTTCGGAACGTTGTGGCAGATTGACCGGCGATGTTGCCGCGCAAGCTGTCCTCTTGCTGAATCAGTACGCCGACAAGAGCTTCAAGTCGGTGGTGGCATCCGCGGCGACAGCGGAATGTGTGACGTGCCACACGCTGGGCAAGGATTACAAGATCGGTCAGTACACGCGTGGTGAGGAAGAGTGTGTGGTGTGCCACAAGCCACATGAGATCAAAAAGTGAGATCAAGTTGGGGATTGGTATTGGGAGTGCGCCGGTTAACATCGATCTCAAATCGCAAATTCTAATCCCCAACTTTAATTTCCAAGATGGAGGTATCAATGGCAGATGAAATGAAAACGCCCCTGCTCGACGATCTCGAAAAAGGGCGCTGGCCCTCGTTCGTGACCGACCTGAAGCAGGCGGCGGCGAAAAAGGCGTCCGCCAAAGACTTGATGGGGCAACTCGAAAAGTCGTACGTGGATCGCATTGGGCACTGGAAACACGGCGGCATCGTGGGCGTCAAGGGGTACGGCGGTGGCGTCATCGGACGCTACACCGATATGCCCGGCGATTTTCCCGGCGTGGAGCATTTTCACACCATCCGCGTGAATCAACCCTCCGGGTGGTTTTACAACACCAAAGCATTGCGCGAGTTATGCGAGGTATGGGACAAGCACGGTTCGGGGCTGACAAATTTTCACGGCGCGACCGGCGACATCATCCTGCTCGGCACGACGACGGATCACTTGCAACCCTGCTTCGACGATCTCGCCAACATCGGTTTCGACTTGGGCGGCTCCGGTTCCGCGTTGCGGACGCCGAGCGCGTGTGTGGGTCCCGCGCGTTGCGAGTGGGCGTGCTTTGATTCGCTTGACGTGTGCCATACAATCACGAATGCCTTCCAAAGCCAATTGCATCGCCCGATGTTTCCGTACAAATTCAAGATCAAGATCAGCGGTTGCTCGAACGACTGCGTCGCGGCGATTGCCCGCTCCGACATGTCCATCATCGGTACGTGGAAGGGCAACATCCGGATCAATCAGGATGAAGTGCGCGCGTGCGCGCAGGGCGGCATGAACATTCAAGCCGAAGTGGTAGACCTCTGCCCGACGCACTGCATGGGCTGGGACGGCACTACGCTCACGCTCGACGACCGGGAATGTAACCGCTGTATGCACTGCATCAACCTGATGCCGAAAGCGTTGCGGCAAGGCGTGGAACGCGGCGCGAGTATTCTCGTCGGCGGCAAAGCGCCCATCGTGCACGGCGCGCTCCTCGGTTGGGTCGCCGTGCCGTTCATCAAACTCGAACCGCCGTACGATGAATTGCTCGAATTCATCAACAAGGTGTTCGATTGGTGGGACGAAAATGGCAAGATGCGCGAACGCTTGGGTGAGCTGATCAACCGGCAAGGCATGGGCAAGTTCCTCAAAGCGATGGGGCTCAAGCCCGCACCGCAAATGATCAAGCGCCCGCGCGCAAATCCGTACTATTTCTGGCGTGAGGGGGTGAACTAATGGCAACCCGAACTGACTTTGGACCTCCTGATTATCGAGAAATGTTGCCGCCGGTGATCAAGGCAAATTACGGCAAATGGCTGTACCACGAACGCCCGCAACCCGGCGTGTTAAAGCACGTCGCGGAATCCGGCGATGCGCTCTACACGGTGCGCGTTGGCTCGGAGCGTTTGCTCAGCACCGACAAGGTGCGCGAACTGTGCGACCTCGCCGAAAAATATTGCGGCGGCTATCTGCGCTTCACCAGCCGCCACAATATCGAATTCCTCGTCTCCGATGCGAACCTGTTGGCGCCGTTGCTTGGCGAACTCAAGGCGCGCGGCTTGCCGGTCGGCGGCACGGGACATTCGATCACCAACATCGTCCACACCCAGGGTTGGGTGCACTGCCACACCCCGGCGACGGACGCTTCCGGCGTCGTCAAAGCAGTGATGGATGAATTGTTCGATTACTTTGGCACGATGGATTTGCCGGCGTACTGCCGCATCTCGCTCGCCTGCTGTTTGAACATGTGCGGCGCGGTGCATTGCTCCGACATTGCGATCCTCGGCATTCATCGCAAGCCGCCGCAGATCAATCACGACATCGTCAAAGCCAAGTGCGAAATTCCGAACGTGATCGCGGCGTGCCCCACCGGCGCGATTCGCCCCGATCCCGCGCGCAAGAGTTTAACCGTGAACGAAGACCGCTGTATGTACTGCGGCAACTGTTACACGATGTGCCCCGGGATGCCGGTCGCGGACAGCGCCGGCGATGGCGTTTCGATTTGGGTGGGCGGCAAAGTGTCGAACACCCGCGGCGGACCCGCGTTCTCGCGCCTCGTGATTCCGTACCTGCCGAACACGCCGCCGCGTTGGCCCGAGACCGTCGCCGCCGTCAAGAACATTGTCGAAGTGTGGGCGAAACATGCGCGCAAGCACGAACGCATGGGCGAATGGATCGAGCGCATCGGTTGGGAGCGATTCTTTGAATTGAGCGGCATCCCCTTTGCCGAACAACTCATTGACGATTTCACGACCGCGCCCGAAACGTATCGCACGACCGCGGCGTTCAAGTGGTAGAGCGAATTTAGGATTTATGATTTCTGATTTATGATTGAGCGTGTTTGGAAATCTGAAATCTTAAATCATAAATCCTAAATCGGAAATGAGGCAATTATGGCTGAAGTAACCGAAGAACTCTTGACGCAAATTCTCGAGTTCTTCAAGAAAAAAAACAAGATGCTGACCAGCCGCGATGTGGCGACCGGCGTGGGGATCGAAAACGCGCTCGCCAAAAAAGCGATCACGGTGCTGGTCAATGACGGGCGACTTGAATTTACCTCGTACGGCGGCGCAACGTTCATCAAACTGCCGGATAACCCGGCATAGCCCGGCACGTCAACCGGATCACGCGGAGGACAAATTTGTAAATTTGTCCGACATTTTCAGAGGAGAACAGATATGCCATTCTTGGATTACAAAGGTACGCAACTCGAAGTGGACGAAGACGGCTTTATCACCGAACCGTCGTTGTGGAACGAGGACCTCGCCAAGTTTATTGCCGAAACGCAGGAAGACATCAAA
>CAIKBD010000431.1 GCA_903825565.1 uncultured Anaerolineales bacterium
ACTATGCCGCGGCGTTAGAGGTTTATACGCGCGCGGCGTTCCCCGAACAATGGGCGACCACGCAGAACAACTTGGCACTCGCCTACTCCGACCGCATTCGGGGGGAGCGGGCGGAGAATCTGGAAGTTGCGATTGGGCACTATGCCGCGGCGTTAGAGGTGCGGACGCGCGCGGCGTTCCCAACCGATTGGGCAATGACGCAGAACAACTTGGCGAACGCCTACAATCAGCGCATTCGGGGGGAGCGGGCGGAGAATCTGGAAGCGGCGATTGGGCACTATGCCGCGGCGTTAGAGGTGTATACGCGCGCGGCGTTCCCAAGCGATTGGGCAATGACGCAGAACAACTTGGCGCTCGCCTACTCCGACCGCATTCGGGGTGAGCGCGCGGAGAATCTGGAAGTTGCGATTGGGCACTATGAAGCGGCGTTAGAGGTTTATACGCGTGTTGCGTTTCCCGAACAATGGGCAGGCACGCAGAACAACTTGGGCGAAGCGTATCGCAATCGGATTAGCGGGGAGCGGGGGGCGAACCTAGAGCGCGCCATCGAATATTACGAGAACGCCTTGCAGGTTTATACGCGGGAGGCGTTCCCCGAAAAATATCGTCTAACCCAACGCAATCTCGGCAAACTCCATTTCGCCGAACACCACTGGGACGCCGCGCGCGCGGCGTTTGCCGCTGCGATTGCCGCCGGGAATACGCTCTTTAACGCGGCATACACGGATGCCGGCCGCCGCGCCGAAATCGCCGAGACGAGCGAACTCTACGCCCGCGCCGCGTTTTGCCACTGGCAATTGCACCAGCCGGCGGACGCGCTCGCGCAACTCGAAGCGGGCAAAACGCGTTTGCTCGCGCAAGCCATCGCGCTTGCCGGCGCGGACACGGCAGGCATCCCGCCCGCACAAGCGTCCGCGCTCGTCGCCAAACGCGACACCGTGCGCGCGCTCGAAGCCGAAATGCGCTTGCCGCCCAGCACGCCCGCGCGCCGCTCGGATCGCGAACTCGCGGACGCGTTGCGCGTCACCCGCGCGGAACTTGATGCACTCGTCGCGGAGATTCGGCGCGCGCATCCGGATTTTATGCCGCTCGGTCTCAGCGTGCCGGAAATTCTCGCGCTCGTTCCGCGCGATGCCGCGCTCGTCGCGCCGCTCATCACGTCGGAGGGGAGCATCGTGTTCGTCATTCCGGCCGGCGCGCAAACGGTGGACGCCCGCCACGTCCTCCCGCTCGAAAATTTCACGACCGAAACGCTCAACGAAATGTTAAAGGGACCGGCGGATGATCCGAAATGGGGCGGCTGGATGGGCGCGTATTTCGCCGCGCGCGAAAGTCGAACGGCGACCGCTTTTCTTGACTGGCAATCTGCCATCGAAAAAATCACCGGGCGGTTGTGGGATGCGCTTGCCGCGCCGATCCACGCGCGCCTGCAAACGCTCGGCGTTCAACGCGTCATCCTGATGCCGATGGGCGGCTTGCAACTTCTGCCGCTCCACGCGATTTGGCGAGACGAAAACGGCGCGCGGCGGTACTGGCTCGATGATTTTGAATTTACGTATGCGCCGTCCGGCTACGCGCTCCGCGCCGCGCAAACGCGCCTCCCTGTCATGTCGAGCGAAGCGAGACATCTCGCCGCTTCACGGCTCGATGTGACAGGTGATGTGCGCGCCCTCATCGCCGGCGTCAGCAACTCGGAACACGGCGCGCTCCCGTACACGCGCGTCGAGGCGCAACACATCGCGGAACTGTTCGGCGTCGCGCCGCACCTCGACGACGCCGCCACGCCGGACGCGATCAAGCGCGGTGCGACCGGCGCGCGGTACGTGCATCTCTCCTGCCACGGTTCGTTCGCGTGGGGCGCGCCGCTCGATTCCGCGCTCCGGCTTGCCAACGGCACACCGCCGCTCACGCTCGCGCAAATTTTGGGCGAAATGAATTTGCGCGCGGCGCGGCTCGTCGTGCTCTCCGCCTGCGAAACCGGCATCACGGACATTCGCCAATCGCCGGACGAGTACGTGGGCTTGCCCGCCGGGTTTTTGCAAGCCGGCGTCGCCGGCGTCGTCAGCAGTTTGTGGTCGGTGAACGATCTCTCGACCGCGCTGTTAATGATCCGGTTCTACGAAAATCATCTCGGCGGGCAGTCGCCTGCCGCCGCGTTGCGCGCCGCGCAACAGTGGCTCCGCGCCGCGACGAACGTGGAACTCGCCGCGACATTCGCGGGGTACGAGGCGACCGCCGCGCAAGCCGGCGCGCGCATGGCGTTGGCGGACGCGCACAAGCATTTCGTGGATCACGCGACCGCTCGCGCCAAAGTGTGCCCGTTCGAGCACCCGTACCACTGGGCGGCGTTCGCCGTGCACGGGGTCTAGCCAGAAGCCAGAAGCCAGAAGTCAGAAGCCAGAAGCCAGAAGCCAGAAGCCAGAAGCCAGAAGCCAGAAGCCAGAAGCCAGAAGCCAGAAGCCAGAAATCGCAAATCGCCAATTCCCTGGGAGGTCAAAATGTTTTCCGATTCGACTTTTTCGCGCACCGGCACTACCTCGCCCATCTTCGTCAGCCGCGATCCAAAATTTACGCCGCTGGCGGTGTTGCCGGGGCAAGAGTATTTTCTGATCCAAGTCTACGCCGCGCAGGTCGCGTTTCGCGGCGCGCCCTGGGACAATATCAAGCGGCTCGTCGTCACGTCCCAGGTCAACCTGAATCATCGCAATCTCGACAACCGTCCGCTCCGCGCGATCCAGCGCACGCGCGACGTGCAAAAGAATCAAGCGCAACCGCTCGGCTTGAACCCGAACCTGATCCATCTCGTGCCGGCGGTGATGCCGAGCGTGTCGCTCGCGATTGATTTCGTGCTCGACCGCGAAAACCGGCTCGCGCAGTTGGGCGGGCTGATCAACAGCGACAGTTTTTTCAGCGTGCTGTCGCTCGCGCCCGGCGCGTCGGCGGTGGCGAAAACCGTCGCGCAACTCGCGGACAAGGTGATCCAAACGTTTATCCCGGCGGAAGAGAGCAAGCCGCTCTTGTCGTTCGCCGGCGATTTCAACTTGGCGACCCAGCAATTGTTCGACGGCTATTACGTCATCCTCGGCACGAAGGATGAGCGCACGCCGTTGCCCGCGCCGACCGCGCGCTTGGCGGTGCGGGATCGCGGCTTGCTCGTTGACGATCAACCGGCGACGCAGTGGTCGTACGTCATCCTCGACGTGCAACGCACCGCGACGCGGCCGCGCGAGTTGAGCGATGGCGCGTCCTGGGATTTGAAACTGCGCGAAGCGGAAGACGAGGCGCAACGGTTCACGCTCAACCCGCTGGCGACGGAAGAGGCGCGCAAGCAGGCATGGGAAAAATGCTTGAAGCTGATCGAAGAAGCGCAAACGCTGTTGCGCGCGGACGACAATTTCACGCGCGCCGACATGCAGAACATTGTCGCCGCCGCGTTTCAGAACTGCCGCCAGCTGGTCGTGCAGGCGAGCGGGGTGCGCGGCGAAGCGCACGCGAAAGGGATCGCGCCGAGCGCGCCGCCGGCGAATGATTTGGCGCGGCTGGGTTTGCCCGCGACGCTCGACCTTGCCAAGACGGTGGACGCGTACGCGGTGGAACTGACGCACGCGCGGAAAACGCTGCAAGCGGCGGGGCTGGGGTAATCACAACGGACAGTAAGGGCGGGAGGTAGGATGATGACGCAAACGCAAGTATCGCTTGACGCCAACCTGGTTGAATCCCTGCGCCAGGTTGCGGCGGAAAAAGGTTTGACGCTTGATCAAGCGCTGGGCGAATCCGCGCAAGAGTACGTTCGGCAAGCGCGCCGCAACAAACTGCACCGCGAGCAAGAAGCATTTCGCGCGATGCACGCGGAACTCGCACAGAAATATCTGGGGCAATCGGTCGCTATTTATAATGGCGAATTGGTGGATCACGACGCGGATGCGCTGACCCTGTTGCGGCGGATTCGCCAGCGTTTCGGTTCCGCCCCGGTGCTTTTTTGCGAGGTGGAAGCCAAGCCGGACAAGGAATATGTGTTGCGTAGCCCGCGTTTGGAGAAAATCCCATGAGCACGCCGTACAACAAAACCTACGTTCCGCCTTTTCCGACCTTGCCCGTTACTTTGGGCGAAGGCGCGTCGCGCGTGGGTCCTGTGCCGGCACTGATTGATTCTGGGGCGGACACGACACTCGTCCCGGTTGATTTACTCGATCAGATTGGAGTCGGCGAGGGTGAACAAGTTACAATTCGGAGTCATTTTGGAGAACGGCAAATCGCGCTGTTGTATCTGGTTCCGCTTTCGATAGCAGGCGCGCACTTGGTTGGCATCTACGTAGTCGGTAATGAGGCGACGGACGAAATCATCCTCGGCCGCAACGTGCTCAACAAGTTGTCGCTCCTGCTCGACGGGCCCGCGCAACAAACGGACGTGCTCGACGATGCGACGGCGCAACGGTTGCGGGCGCGCCGAGTGGAAACTTGATGACGGCGTTTATTCTCAAACACAAAAACCATTTCTGGCTTCTCGTGGCGATCCTCGTCGCGTTCGGCTTGCGCGTGCACGCGTTGGGCGCGCAGAGTTTGTGGAACGACGAGGGGACGAGCGTGGCGTTGTCGGCGTTGTCGCTCGAAGCGATCACGAACGGCGCGGCGCGCGACATTCACCCGCCGCTGTACTATTACCTGTTGCACTTTTGGTTGCCCATCACAGGAAATACGGAATACGCAATACGATTCATGTCAGTGATAGCGGGAGTTGTGACCGTTGCTTTTGTATTTCGCATTGCGTATTCCGCGTTCGATGTCGAAATTGCGATCCTCGCCGCGTATCTCGCCGCGTTCTCGCCGTTTCAGGTCTACTATTCGCAAGAAGCGCGGATGTACATTTGGGTCACGCTGTGGAGCGCGGCATCGGTTTGGGCGATGCTGATGATCCAGCGAGGAGCGATGAGCGAGGGGCGAAAAGAGGGCGACCATTCTTCGCCTCGCGCTTTTCGCAATTCGCGTGTCCAGGATTCTCTCCTCTGGCTCGCTTACATCGCCGCGACCACCGCCGCGCTGTACACGCAGTACATCGGCGCGTTCGTCGTCGTCGCCGAAAATCTCGCGTTTGCCATTTGGTTCTTTTTCGCACTACGCACTACGCACTACGCAATACGTAATACGCAATACGTACTACGCACTCTCGGCATTTGGCTCGGCGCGCAACTTATCATTGGCGCATTGTTCCTGCCGTGGTACCTGTTCGCCGGCGGACAACTCGCATCCTGGCCCTCGATTAGCGAGCCGCTCGATCTGCCGACGTTGCTCTGGCGTGCGCTCAATGTGTTCAGCGTCGGCTTGACGCTCGACCCGGCAGTAGCCGCGCCGATTGCGTTGGCGTATGGCGCGCTCTTTCTGCTCGGCTGGCGGCGCGCGCCGAACGTCACTGCCAACTGGGTGATTATCACCTTGATTCTATGGACGCTCGTGCCGGTTGCGGTGATGTACATCGTTTCGCTTGCGCGCCCGGCATACAATCCAAAATTCTTGTTGCTCGCGACGCCGGCGTTTTACATTCTGTCTGCGCGCGGCTTGGCGCAGATTCATCCCGGCGTCTTTTTGCGCGCGCGGCATCGGCAAACTGCTAGCCCGTTCCGTTTTGTGTTTCTGGCATTGGCGGTGTTGGCAGTGGTCGGGCTTGTGCCCGCGCTCCAAAACCTTTATACGGAGCCGCGTTACGCGCGCGACGATTATCGCGCTGTTGTGCAAGAGATTGACGCGCACGCGCGCGCCGGCGATAGCGTGTTGGTGGATGCGCCCGGGCAGATGGATGTCGTGCGCTATTATCATCGCGGCAATCAATCGCTTTATCTCCTGCCGCGGATGCGCCCGCCGGATGGCGCGGCAACGCGTGCGGATGTGGATGCGATGCTCGCACAATCGCGGCGCGTGTTTGCGATTTACTACGCCACCGAGCAAAGCGATCCGCAAAACATTATCGGCGAGCGGATGGCGCAACGCGCGTTTCTTGCGCGTGCCGAGTGGCATGGCAATCTGCGCTTGGCGTTGTACGGCGTCGCGCCCGATGTGCGCGGCGCGGCGCAACCGCTCGCCGCAACATTCGGCGAGGCGATCACGCTGACGAGTTATCAACTCGATCAACGCCAAGCACGCATCGGCGATGTGCTGACGCTCACGCTGAATTGGCGCGCGGCGCAAACGCCCGGCGCGCGCTACAAAGTGTTCGCGCATTTGCTCGACGCCCACGACCAAGTCGTGGCGCAACGCGATGGCGAACCCGGCGGCGATCTGCGAATTACGACGACCTGGCGCGCGGGTGAAACCATCGCGGACAATTATGGCATCTGGCTCGCGCCGGGGCTTGCGCCGGGTGCGTATCGCCTCGCCATTGGAATGTATCGCGCAGAGGACGGCGCGCGCCTGCGCGTGGGCGAGAGCGATCAGCTCGTTTTGGGAACGGTGCACGTGGAGTGAGCGCGCAATGGTTTTCCTTCAATTCCCTCAATTCCCTTGTTTCCATTTTGCGCGAGGAAAAGGAAGGAACTAGGGAGAAGATGTTATGCCCGTAGATCTGTACATTGGTCCGAAGAAAAAAGGCGCACCCTGGTGGCAAGGGTGCATGTTGTCGCTGTTGATCTTGGTCGTGGGTTCGTACTTGGCGGTGTTGCTTCTAGCGGCGAACGGTCGCTACATTTCGTATGAGATTCCCTTGCCCGAACAACTGCGCCCGACCGCGACGGCGACCGCCACGCCCACCGAAGCCGCGACGACGCGGTTGCAACGCGCGGACGCGTTGTTTCTCGACGGGCAGTTTGAATCTGCGCTTAGCGAATACAACGCGGTGTTGGCGATGGAGCCGATGAACGATGGCTTGTACGTGCGGCTGGTCAAGCCGCTGATTCTCACGCGCAAAGTGGACAAGGCGGTGGAAGCGGCGCGGCGCGCCGTGCAGATCAACGATCAGCGCCCCGAAAATTTGATCGCACTGGCGGAGGCGCTCGATTGGCAAGGCAATTACATCGAAGCGCTCGATCTCGCGTTGCGCGCGACGGAACTCGCGCCGAATTCGGCAAGTGGCTATGCCGTCGTCGCCGAAGTGTATGCGGATTTGAATCGCGCGGATCGCGCATTGCCGGCGGCGCAAAAAGCCGTGCAGTTGGACGACAATAACGTGGACGCGCATCGCAACCTCGCTTACGTGTACGAATCGCGCGGCAGTTACAAGAGCGCGATCCCAGCATATCAGCGCGCGATCCAAATTCGCCCCAAGTGGGCGTACCTCTACATCAGTCTCGCGCGCAATTATCGCGCGCTGAACAATTTCAAGGATGCAATTGCGACGCTACAGCAAGCGCAAAAGATTGCGCCAAAGGACGCGCAGGTGTACGACGAATTGGGTTGGACGTACTCGCTCTCCGGCGATAATGCGCGCGCCGTCGCGCAGCTCAAGCGCGCAATTGAACTCGATTCGAATTGGGAAACGCCGTACGGACACATCGGTCACGTGTACTTTGTTCAGCAAGACTGGGAAGATACCGTCAAGAATTTGGAAAAGGCGTTGCAGATTGGCGGGAATCGCTTGGAGTATTACTACAAGCTGAGTCTCGCCTACGTCAACCTGAAAGATTGCGGGCGCGGCAAACAATGGCTCGACAAGGCGATCCAGATCAATTCGCAAGATATTGCCGTGCAAGGCGCGTTGACGTGGTACCAGCAACATTGCGAAGGTGCGCCGGTGCCCACGCCGAAGAAAAAATAACCGCGCCGGGCGCTAGCCATTAGCAGAGAGCCGCCGAGACTGCTACTATTCGGCGGCTCTCTACTTTTTTACGCCGCACTTGACAAATCAAAAATTTGGAGTATAGTATGCGTGTTAGCACTCTATTAAAAAGAGTGCTAACGCAAACTATTCATTCCCAATTCCAGCAAGGAGGAAATTTATGGCGGACAAAAAACTCAACCTGCGACCACTTGCGGATCGCGTTCTGATTGAGCCGCTCGATCAGGAAGAAAAAACGGCAAGCGGGATTTTGCTTCCCGAAACCGCGAAAGAGAAACCGCAAGAAGGCGTGATCGTGGCAATCGGTCCCGGCAAATGGGACGAAGACGGCGAAAAGCGGATGGAGATGGAAGTCAAACTCGGCGACAAGGTCATTTTCGCCAAGTACTCCGGCTCCGAGATCAAAATCGGCGACAAGAAATATTTGTTGATGAGCGAGAAGGACATTCTCGCCGTCGTCGAAAAATAAGCCCACGTCTGAATCTACTAGGAGGAAATAGACTATGCCTGCAAAGCAACTCGCGTTCGCCGAAGAGGCGCGCCGACATTTGAAAATTGGTGTGGATGTGATGGCGAATGCCGTCAAGACGACGCTCGGTCCCAAAGGTCGCAACGTCGCGCTCGATAAAAAATTCGGCGCGCCGACCGTGACGCATGATGGCGTGACCGTCGCCAAAGAGATCGAACTGCAAAACCCGTACGAAAATATGGGCGCGCAACTGCTCAAAGAAGCCGCGACCAAAACGAACGATGTCGCGGGCGATGGCACGACCACCGCGACTGTCCTCGCGCAAACGATTGTCAACGAGGGCTTGAAGAACGTCGCCGCCGGCGCAAACCCGATGCTCTTGAAGCGCGGCATTGAAAAAGGCACCGCGGTGCTCGTCGAAGCGATCAAGAAGATGGCGGTCCCGGTCAAGGGCAAAGACGAAATTGCGAACGTCGCGGCGATCTCCGCCGCCGATCCCGAAATCGGTAAATTGCTCGCGGACGTGATGGACAAGGTCGGTAAAGACGGCGTCATCACGGTCGAAGAATCGAAAACCGGTCTCGCGTTCGAAACCGAATACGTCGAAGGTATGCAAATTGATCGCGGGTACATCTCGCCGTATTTCGTCACGAACCCGGAACGCATGGAAGCCGTGCTCGAAAACGTGTACATCTTGATCACCGACAAGAAAATTTCCGCGCACACCGACATTGTGCCCCTGCTCGAAAAATTGGTGCAGATGGGCAAACGTGAAC
>CAIKBD010000432.1 GCA_903825565.1 uncultured Anaerolineales bacterium
GCGCAAATCAACGAGGCGTTGTGCAAAGGGTGCGGCACGTGCGTGGCGGCGTGTCCGGCAAACGCGATCACCGCGCGGCATTTCACCGATCAACAAATCGTGGCGGAGTTGGAAGGGTTGTTCGCAATCGCCGCGTAGACCCAGGTTTCAAGTTTCAGGTTTCACGTTTAACGTTGAACTTGAAACCAAGTCCAAGAGGCATTTATGGAAAATGGTTTTGAACCACGCATCGTCGGCTTTTTGTGCAACTGGTGTACGTATACGGCGGCGGACACGGCGGGCGTCAATCGGATGAAGATGCCGCCGAACGTGGACGTGATCCGCGTGATGTGTTCGGGACGCATTGATCCGGAATTTGTGCTCAAGGCGTTTGCGCTCGGCGCGGATGGCGTGATCGTTTCGGGGTGCCATCCGCCGGGCGATTGTCATTACAGCAACGGCAATTTCAAAACGTTCCGCCGCATGCCCTTGCTCGAAATGTTGCTCGCGCAGTACGGCATCGAAAAAGCGCGCTTCCATTGGGGCTGGATTTCCGGCGCAGAAGCGCCCAAGTGGACGCAACTCGTCCACGATTTCACCGAACAGGTGCGCGCGTTGGGTCCGCTCGCTTGGCAGCGCGAACTTGCCAGCAAGGAGGATTGATGCCGAAACTGAAACTGGGTTTGTACTGGGCGGCGGCGTGCGGCGGTTGCGAAATTGCGCTGGTCGAACTGCGCGAAAAAATTCTCGATCTGGATGCGGCGGCGGAAATTTTGTTTTGGCCCGTCGCGCTGGATTACAAATATCACGATGTCGAGCAAATGCCGGATCGCCACCTCGACGTGTGCCTGTTCAACGGCGCGATCCGCAACAGCGAGAACGAACACATCGCGCATCTGCTCCGCCAAAAATCCAAGGTGCTGGTCGCGTTCGGATCGTGCGCGCACACCGGCGGGATTCCCGGTCTCGCCAACTTGTATAGCCGCGCGGCGATTTTCGAGCGCGCGTACCTGACGCCGCCCGCGCTCGACAATGCGGATCACCTTTTGCCACAAACCACGTATCGCTTGGCGGAAGGCGACGTGACGATTCCACAACTCTACAACACGGTCAAAACGCTGGCGCAGATCGAGGATGTGGATTATTTCGTCCCCGGTTGTCCGCCGCAACCGCCGCAAATTTGGAATGTGATCGAAGCGATTCTCGGCGGCAGTTTGCCGGCGAAGGGGAGCGTCGTCGGCGCGAACGACAAGACAGTGTGCGACGAGTGCCAGCATGCGCGGCAAGAAAAACGCATCAAGAAATTTTATCGCCCGCACCAAATCATTCCCGATTCCGCCGCGTGCCTTTTCGATCAAGGCATTCTGTGCGCGGGACCCGCGACCCGTGGCGGGTGCGGCGCGCTCTGCCCAAAAGTAGATATGCCGTGTCGCGGGTGTTACGGCGCGCCGGCGCACGTCGCCGACCAGGGCGCGGCGTTATTGTCGGCGGCGGCATCGGTCGCGGACGCAAGCACCGAGGACGAAGCCGCGCGCATCATCGGCGAGATCGTTGATCCCGTCGGCACGTTTTATCGGTTTGGGCTACCTGCATCATTATTGCACCGCGCTAAAACGTGAAACGTAAAACGTGAAACGTGAAAAGCAATCCCTTTAAGTTTTACACTTTACGTTTTACGCTTTACGTTTTACGCCTCACGTTTTACGGAGAGAGTTATGCAACGCATCACAATAGACCCCGTCACGCGCTTGGAAGGACACGGCAAGATCGAAATTTTTCTCGACGACGCGGGGGACGTGGCGAACGCGTATATGGTGATCCCGGAGTTACGCGGGTTTGAAAAATTCGCGGAGGGTCGCCCGGTCGAGGAACTGCCGCGCATCACACCGCGCATTTGCGGCGTTTGCCCGGAGGCGCATCACCTTGCCTCGGCAAAAGCGTGCGACGCGGTGTATCACGTCGCAGTTCCGCCGACCGGCAAAATGTTGCGCGAGTTGCTCTACGCGGCGTTTTACGTCGCCGATCACGCGACGCACTTTTACATTCTCGCCGGTCCCGATTTCGTCGTCGGACCCGACGCACCGCCGGCGGAGCGTAACATCCTGGGGCTGATCCACAAGGTCGGCGTTGAGATCGGACAGCGCGTGATCCGCAGTCGCGGGATGGCGATGGACATTGTCGGCACGCTCGGCGGCAAAACGATTCATCCGGTCAATGCGATTCCCGGCGGTGTGAGCAAAGCGATCAACGCAGAGGAACGCGCGCGCTTTGAAACGACGGGGCGCGAGTTGGTTGATTTCGCGCAATTCACGCTCCAAGTGTTTCGCGATCTCGTGTTGAAAAATTCCGCGTACGTCGAGATGATTCTTTCCGACGCGTACACCGCGCCGATGTATTACATGGGCATGGTGGACGACCACAACCGGATCAATTTTTACGACGGCAAAATTCGCATCGTGGATCCCGACGGCGACGAGTTTGCCAAATATGCGCCGCAAGATTACGCCACCGTGATCGCCGAACGCGTCGAACCCTGGACGTACTTGAAATTTCCGTACCTCAAACAAGTCGGCTGGAAAGGGATCGTCGCGGGCAAGGACAGCGGCGTGTACCAAGCGACGCCGCTCTCGCGCCTGAACGCGGCGGACGGGATGGCGACGCCGCGCGCGCAGGAAGCGTACGCCGAATTTTACAAAACGCTTGGCGGCAAGCCGGTGCATCACACACTCGCGATCCATTGGGCGCGGCTGGTCGAACTGCTCTACGCGGCGGAGCGGCTCGTCGAACTGGCGACCGATCCCGAAATCACGAATCCGCACGTCCGCAACCTGCCAACCGAAAAACCGACGGAGGGGGTCGGCACGGTTGAAGCGCCGCGCGGCACGCTCACGCATCATTACTGGACGGATGAGCGCGGCATCGTGACGAAAGCGAACTTGATCGTCGGCACGACGAACAATTACGCGCCGATCAGTTTGTCGATCAAAAAAGCGGCGCAAGGTTTGATTCACCAGGGCACGATCATTACCGAAGGTTTGCTCAACCGGATCGAGATGGCGTTCCGCGCGTACGATCCGTGCTTTGGGTGCGCGACGCACACGCTCGCCGGCGAAACGCCGTTGGAGGCGCGGATTCACGACGCGCGCGGCAACCTCGTACAAAGCGTGCGGCAAAATTGCTGAACGAGACCCAATCGGGGCAGGGAGGAAACAAATGAACATCGCGGGCTATGAATTTCCAGACGATTTGTATTACGACAAGAATCACACGTGGGCACGCGTCGAAGGCGGCGTGATTACCCAGGGGTACACCGAGTTCGCGCAAAAACTCGCGAAGGAAATTCAGTACGTCGAGATTCCGTCCGCCGGACGCGCCGTGACGCAGGGCGAAGCGGTGTTGAGCATCGAGTCCGGCAAATGGGTGGGGCGGATGCTGGCGATGGTCGGCGGCAAGGTGACGGCGGTGAACGAGGAATTGGAATTTGCGCCGACGCTGATCAACGAGTCGCCGTACGATCAGGGCTGGGTCGTCAAGATCGAAGCGAGCAATCCCGCCGAGTTGACCACGTTGTGGCGCGCCAATGATCCGGCGTTCGCGGCATTGATCACCGGCGATGTTGCCAAATACAAGTTGTAAATGGCATTGCTTCGCTACTTTGCGGCGCACAATGCCAAGGGCGGATACAAATGACCACACTCGCCACGCTCGATCCGACGTTGCGCGATTTCGTCAACGTCCGGTCGCAACAGCAAATTGATCTCTGCTTTGCCTGCGCGAAATGCACAGCCGGTTGTCCGATTGCCGCGATTGCGGACTTGCGCCCGGCGCATTTTCTGCGGCTCGTCCAATTCGGCATGACCGACGCGTTGTTCAACTCGCCCGCGCTGTGGCGTTGCCTGGGTTGCGATTTGTGCGGCGCGCGTTGCCCCAACGATGTGCACATCGGCGCGATGCTCGCCGCCGCGCGCGAACTGGCGTGGGACGAAACGCGGCGCGCGACACTCACCGATCCGGCGATTGTCGCCGGGATGGAACGGCTCGGCAAATTGCGCGACAACTTGGCAAACGCGCACAACGTGACCGGCGATGCCGCCGATAATCGCGGGCTGTGGGCGCGCAACCTCGAACACCTCGCGCCGGATTCCGCGAATCGCGCGCACGCCGAGATCGTCTATTTCACTGGCTGTGTGAGCGCGCTCTTTCCGCAAAGTTACCGCATCCCGCAAACGTTCACCGCGATCCTCGCCCGCACCCATTCCGATTTCACGATCCTGGGAAGCGCAGAATGGTGTTGTGGCTATCCGCTGATCGCGGCAGGGCAACGCGAGTGCGCGCGCGAATTGGCAGCGCACAACGTCGCGCAAATTCAAGCGCTGGGCGCGCGCGCACTCGTCGTCACCTGCCCCTCGTGCTATCACATGTGGCAACACGAATATCCGGCGATGCTCGGCGCGGAACTACCGTTCGCAGTGCAACACGCGACGCAATGGCTCGCGCAAATGTTGGACGATGGCGCGTTGAAACTCAAGGCGTTCGACGGCACGATCACGTACCACGATCCATGCGACTTGGGCCGCAAATCCGGCGTGTTCGCTGCGCCGCGCGCGGTGCTGGATGCCATCCCCGCGGCACGTTTCGTCGAGATGACCAATGCCGGCGCGAACGCAATGTGTTGCGGCGGCGGCGGCAACCTCGAAACATTCGATCCCACCTTGCCGCCGAAAATTGCGACGCAACGTTTGGACGAGGCGCTCGCCACCGGCGCAAACATGCTCGTCTCCGCGTGCCAGCAATGCGAGCGCACGCTGATGGGCGCGGCGCGCAAAGCGAAACTGCGAATCAAAGTGCTGGACCTTGCGGAATTGGTCGCCCAACAAATGGTGACGTGATACGCGATACGTAAAACGTATTGCGTATTGCGTATTGCGTATTGCGTATTACGTGATGGATGAATATGTCTGACGAAACTGGAACTAGCCAACTATCGAACTATCCAACTACTCAACCAATTATCGGCGCAGTGCTCGTCGTCGGCGCGGGCATCGGCGGGATGCAGGCAGCGCTCGATCTCGCGGAAGCCGGCTTTAAGGTGTACTTGCTCGACCGCGCGCCGGCGATTGGCGGGCACATGGCGCAACTCGACAAGACGTTTCCGACGAACGATTGCGCGATGTGCATCATGTCGCCGAAACTCGTCGAGACCGGGCGACACCTCAACATCGAAATCATCACGACGGCGGATCTCGAAAAGGTCGAAGGCGCGCCGGGGAATTTTGTCGCGACGATTCGCCAGCACCCGCGGTACGTGGACCCGCTGAAATGTACCGGGTGCGGCGACTGCGCGGCGAAATGCCCCATCCCCCTGCCCGATGAATTTAACGCCGGGATGATGCAACGCAAAGCGATCTACAAGTTGTACCCGCAAGCAATCCCGAACGCGTTCGCCATCGAAAAGCGCGGCGTCGCGCCGTGCCGCGACGCGTGCCCCGCGCATCAACGCGCGCAAGGATACGTCGCACTCATCCGCGAAAAACGATTCGCGGACGCGTATCGCGTGATCAAGGAAGACAATCCCTTCCCCTCGATTTGCGGACGCGTGTGCATCGCCAAGTGCGAGCCGCAATGCAATCGCGGCGCGCTCGATGCGCCGGTGGCAATTCGTCAACTGAAACGATTTGTGGCGGATTGGTATTGGAATCAGTCGCCAGTCAACAGTCGCCAGTCGCCAGTAAATCCAGTTCCAATTTCCAACGTCCAATCTCCAATCTCCAATCTCTGCATCGCCATCATCGGCGCGGGTCCCGCGGGGTTGACCTGCGCGGCGGATTTGGCGCGGCAAGGTTATCGTGTAACGGTATTCGAGGCGTTGCCGGTGGCAGGCGGGATGATGCGCGTCGGCGTGCCGAATTTTCGGTTGCCGCACGACCGCGTGCAAAAAGAGATTGACGATCTTCTGTCGCTCGGCGTGGAACTGAAACTGAACGCGCGCGTGGAGGATGTTGAAAAACTTTTTGCCGAGGGTTACAGCGCAGTGTTCTTCGCCGCTGGCGCGCATCGCGGACGCAAGTTGCCGATTCCCGGCGCGGATCACCCGGACGTGATCGTATCGCTCGATTTGTTGCGCGACGTGAGTCTGGCAAATGAGCCAATCAGCCAATTTGCCAATGAGCCAATCAAACCTGCAATCGAAAATCTAAAATCTAAAATCCAAAATCATAGAGTTCTCGTCTTAGGCGGCGGCGCGGTGGCGATTGACGCGGCGATGACCGCGCGGCGGCTCGGCGCGGCGAGCGTGGCAATGGCGTGTCTCGAAGCGCGCGAAGCGATGCCTGCGCCGCAAGACGAAATCGCTCAGGTCGAGCAAGAGGGCGTCGAAATTTTTCCGGCGCGTTCATTCAAACAGATTGTTGCGACCGATGGCAAAATTACCGGCGTCGAATGTATCAACGTCAAATTTATGCAGTTCGACAAAGATGGGCGGCTGACGCTCGAAACGCATCCGAACACCGAACACGTGATCGAATGTGATGCGGTGATCTTTGCGATTGGGCAAGGACCCGATCTCGCGCCGATCCAAAACGCGTCCGGCGTCGCGCAGAGCAAGCGGCGCACCGTTGCCGTTGATCCCGAAACGCTGGCGACCGGACGCCCCGGGTTGTTCGCCGGCGGCGACGCCGTGCTGGGCGCAAGTTCGATCATCGAGGCGGTAGCGGCGGGGCACACGGCGGCGCGATCCATTCAGAAATACCTGAGTGGACAGGGGACGGTGGACAGTGAACTGTCTCGCAATTCGCAGTTTGCAATTGCTAATTCGCCCGTGGTGAAATTATCGCGCGCAGAGATCGCCGCCAAACTCGCAAGCGGCAAAGTGGCGGCGCGCGAACGCGTCGAACCCGAATTGGAACCGTGGCGCGAACGCATCACCCATTTCAACGAATTCGCGCACACGCTGACCGAAGCGCAAGCCATCGCCGAAGCGGAACGTTGTCTTGCGTGCGGCGTGTGCTCGGAATGTTTGGAATGCGTGTACGCGTGTCGCGCCGGCGCGGTGAATCACGCAATGGTCGAAGAGACGCGCGAGTTGAACGTCGGCGCGGTCGTGCTTACGCCCGGCGTCGAGCCGATTGATCTAAAGGCGTTGGACTATCGTCCCGAACTGGGCTACGGGCGTTACCCGAACGTCGTTACGTCGTTGGAATTTGAGCGGTTCCTTTCCGCGACGGGACCCACCGCCGGCGGCGTCGCGCGGCCGAGCGACGGTAAACACCCAAAACGCGTCGCGTGGATTCAGTGCGTCGGTTCGCGCGACTGCGCGCGCAAGCAAGGGTACTGCTCCTCGATCTGTTGTATGTACGCGACGAAAGAAGCGGTCATTGCGCGCGAGCACGACGCGAACATCGAGCCGACGATTTTCTATCTCGACATTCGCGCGTATGGCAAGGATTTCGAACGGTACATCGAGCGCGCGAAAACCCAGGGGGTGCGTTATCTGCGCTCGATGGTCAGCGCGGTCGAGCCGGCGGCAGACGGAAATTTGCGCGTCAAGTACGCGACGGACGCGGGACCGCAGAGCGAAGAATTTGAAATGGTCGTGCTGTCGGTGGGCGTCAAGCCGCATGCCGAAACGCAAGCGATGGCGGAACGCCTCGGCATTTCGCTGAACGCGTACGGCTTTACCGAGGCAATTCCATTCGCGCCAACCGCGACGACGCGCGACGGAATTTTTGTCGCCGGCACATTCCGCGAGCCGAAAGATATTCCCGAAACCGTGATCGAAGCCTCGGCGGCGGCGGCGTGCGCGTCGCAATTGCTTGCCCCAGCGCGCGGCACGCTCGCGCGGGTGAAAACGTACCCGCCCGAACGCGATGTCTCGGACGAAGAGCCGCGCGTCGGCGTGTTCGTGTGCCACTGCGGGATCAACATCGGCGGCATTGTGCGCGTGCCGCAAGTCGTCGAGTATGCCAAGACGTTGCCCGGCGTCGTGTACGCGGAGCACAATTTGTACACGTGTTCCCAGGATACCCAGGCGCGCATCAAGGCGCGCATCGAAGAAAATCGGTTGAATCGCGTCGTTGTCGCGAGTTGCACGCCGCGCACGCACGAGCCGCTGTTTCAGGATACGCTGCGTGAAGCGGGTCTCAATCCGCATTTGTTCGAACTCGCCAACATCCGCGAGCAAGATTCTTGGGTGCATCGCGGCGACCACGACGCGGCAACACGCAAGGCGCAAGACCTCGTTGCGATGATGGTCGCGCGCGTGCAACGCAACACACCGCTGTACCGACTCGTGTTCGACATCAATCCGCGCGCGCTCGTGATCGGCGGCGGACTTGCCGGCATGACAGCGGCGTTGACAATTGCGGATCAGGGGCACGAAGTATTTTTGATCGAGCGGGAAGCGATGTTGGGCGGGCACGCGCGACATATTCGGTGGATAGTAGATAGTGGACAGTGGACAGTGGGCAGCAGCCAATCGGCATTAGCCAATCAACAGTGGCATGATGTGCAACAATATTTGGACGGCACGATCATTCGCGTGCAAACGCATCCGCACATTCATCTTTACGCGCACGCTGAGGTGACGGACATTGCCGGCTATGTCGGGCGCTTCAAATCGCGCGTGCGGTTGCAGGACGAAGCGCGCGAGATCGAAATCGAACACGGCGCGATTGTCGTCGCCACCGGCGCGCGCGCGATCACGCCGCACGAATATTTGTACGGACAAGACCCGCGCGTGATCACGCAGTCGGAATTTGAGCAACAAATCGTAAATCAAAAATCTGAAATCAAAAATCTGAAATCGGTCGTGATGCTCCAGTGCGTCGGCTCGCGCGACCAAGCGCACCCGTACTGCTCGCGCATTTGTTGCCAGCAGGCGATCAAAAATTCGCTCGCGCTGAAAGCGCTCAATCCCAACGCGCAGATCGTCGTCTTGGATCGCGACCTGCGCGCGTACGGATTCCGCGAGGAGGCGTACCGCGCCGCGCGCGAGCAAGGCGTGCTGTTTCTGCATTACGAACCGGACGCCAAGCCGGTCGTTTCGGTCGAGGACGGCGAATTGCGTGTGACCGCGCACGCGCCGTTCGCGCCCGACGGCGAGATCACCTTCGCGCCCGATCTCGTCGTGTTGAGCGCGGGCATCGAGCCGAATGACAATTTACCGCTCGCGCAAATCTTAAAAGTGCCGCTGACCCAAGACGGGTTTTTCCTCGAAGCGCACGCCAAACTGCGCCCGCTCGATTTCGCCGCCGACGGTATTTTTCTCGCCGGGCTCGCGCACTCGCCGCGCACGCTCGAAGAATCCATCGCGCAGGCGCAAGGTGCGGCGATTCGCGCGGTGGCATTGCTCGCGCAGAAACAACGCGCCGCCGCGCCGATTATCGCGGCGGTGAACGAGCGGCTGTGCGCGGGCTGTGGCTTGTGCGTGGCGGTGTGTCCGTACGGCGCGCGCACGCTCGACGCCGAGACGAACGTCGCGCAGGTGAACGCCGCGCTGTGCCAGGGTTGCGGCGCGTGCGTTACCGCATGCCCGAACGGCGCATCGCAACAAAAAGCATTCGAGATGCCGCAAGTGTTTTCGATGATTGAGATGGCGATGGCGTGATTCCGTCTTACGTTTTCCGTTTTACCGTCATAAACCGTAAAACGCAAAACAGAATCTTGTGGAGTGTGAGCCAATGTCAGACAACGGCTATGAACCCCGGATCGTTGCGTTCCTATGCAACTGGTGTACGTACACTGGCGCAGACCTCGCGGGCACGTCACGCTTGCAATACCCGCCAAACGTTCGCATCATTCGTTTGATGTGTAGCGGCGCGGTTGATCCCGTTTATGTTTTAAAGCCACTGCTTGATGGCGCGGACGGCATTTTGATCGGCGGCTGTCACCCGGGCGATTGCCACTATCAATCCGGCAATTACAAAGAGCGCCGCCGTTTCGCCGTACTGCAAGCGACGCTCGACGAGCTGGGATTCGACAAGGAGCGC
>CAIKBD010000433.1 GCA_903825565.1 uncultured Anaerolineales bacterium
CCCCGGCCGCGACCGCGCCGGCGAACCGGGTTGGACGGAAGCGAGCAAAACCGAACTGACGACGAAGGGACCGCTCCCGATTCGCGTCGTGCCGTATGACGAGGCGATTGCCGCGCTCAAACCGCCGGACGGAGATTCCGCGCTTCGCTCGGAATGATAGGCGCGCGGAATGACGACGCTGACGCGCGCGCTCGAACTGCCGCAATTGCGACCCGACCAGTGGGCGATTGCGGCGCACGCGGCGCACATCAAAATTGTGTGCGCGGGGCGACGGTTCGGCAAGACGGTGTTGGGCGGCGCGGTCGGCATCGTGGCGGCGAACGGCGGGAGCAAGGTCGCGTGGATCGCGCCGACGTATCGCAACAGCCGCCCCATGTGGCGTTGGTGCGAAAGCGTGTGCAGTCCGTTGACGCGCGACGGCATCGAGGTCGCGCGCGCCGAGCGCATCATCAGTTTTCCGAGCGGCGGCTTTATCGGCGTCTATTCGGCGGACAATCCCGATTCGATTCGCGGCGAAGCGTTTCATCTCACCATTATTGACGAGGCGGCGCGCGTGAGCGAGGAAGCGTGGACGGACGCGATTCAACCGACGCTCGCGGATTACGACGGGTTCGCGTTGCTCATTTCGACGCCGAAAGGCAAGAACTGGTTCTTTAACGAATTTGTCGCCGCGCAGAGCGATTTGACCGGGCGCGCGCACGCATGGCACGCGCCGACGAATGCGAATCCGAATCCGAACATTCGGCGCGCGTTTGAACTCGCGCGGACGCGGGTGAGCGAGCGCACCTTTCGGCAGGAATGGCTGGCGGAATTCGTCGAAGGCGGCGCGGTCTTTCGGAATGTGCGCGAGTTGGCGACGCTGACGCGCCAAGACCCCGTGCCCGGGCACGCGTATGTGATCGGCGTGGATTGGGCGCGCACGGGCGACCTGACGGTGTTCGCCGTGCTCGACAAGACCACGCGCCAGCTCGTCTATCTCGACCGGTTTACCGGCATAGATTATCCGACGCAAGCCGAACGCTTGGGCGCGTTGAATCAGCGGTACTGGGACGCGCAGATCATCGCGGAGACGAACGCGATGGGCAAGCCGATGACCGAGTTTTTGCAAGCGCGCGGTTTGCCGATCAGCGAATTTACGACGACCGCCGCGAGCAAGGTGGAATTGATTGATGCGCTGATTCGCGCGTTTGAGTACCGCGAGATTCGGATTTTGCAAGATGCGGTTCTGCTCGGCGAGTTGGAAGCGTACGAAGAATTGCGGCGGCAAGCGAATGGCAAGCCGATTTACGGCGCGCCGACTGGGTTGCACGATGATTGCGTGATGGCGTTGGCGTTTGCGTGGTGGGGCTTGACCCACGGGGGCAGCGAGTTTTCGAGCGGGATGAGTCCACTCGCGGGATACCGGGGATAGGGCGGATTGCGGATTGCGGACTGCGGACTGCGGACTGCGGATTGCGGATTGCGGATTGCGTGAAACGCGAAACGTGAAACCTGAAACGTGGCAATGGCAAACATTTCATTTTGGGGGCGTGTAATGGCAGGGGTGCGCGGTTTCCGCGAGCATTATTTGAACGCGGGCGCGCTACGCACGGACGAGTTTGACGCGTTCGCGGCGCGGCAAATGCGTTACGCGCTGTACTGGGCGTTACTCGAAAACACGGCGTACCGGCACATTCACACGTGGGCAAGGTCGCTCAAGGTGAATTACGGCTTGTACGAATTTACGCGCGGCGTCTACAACCCGACCGCGCGCATCGCCGATGCGTGGCAAACGTTTTTGATGGGTGGCGCGCTCGACCCGCAAGCGGGCGACGGCAAGGATAC
>CAIKBD010000434.1 GCA_903825565.1 uncultured Anaerolineales bacterium
ATAACTCATTTGCGGATTGGACGCGCTTGCCGGTAGCTCGACCGCCGGCGATTGGACGGGCGGTTCCATCACACTCATCTTGCCCTCGCTGGTCTAGTGCAAAATCTTGCCCAAGAATTGCTTGGTGCGCTCTTCGCGCGGATTGGTGTACAGTTGCGTCGGCGTCGTATCCTCGACGATTGCGCCTTCCGCCATAAACACGATGCGATTCGCCGCCGCCTTGGCAAATCCCATCTCGTGCGACACGACGACCATCGTCATGCCTTCTTTGGCGAGCAACAACATCGTCTCCAAAACTTCGGTGATCATTTCGGGATCGAGCGCGCTCGTCGGTTCGTCGAACAACATGATTTTGGGATTCATCGCCAGCGCGCGCGCAATGGCAACGCGTTGCTGTTGCCCGCCGGACAGTTGCGCGGGATACGCCTCCGCTTTTTCCGGGATGCCGACTTTAGCGAGCAAAGCGCGCGCGATCTTTTCGCTCTCGGCAGTCCCGCGCTTGCGAATGACGCGTTGCGCCAGCGTGATGTTTTGCAACGCCGTTAGATGCGGGAACAGGTTGAATTGTTGAAAGACGATGCCCACTTCGGCGCGCACCGCGTTAATGTTGTTCGCCCGGCGATCCACCGTAATGCCATCCACGATCACGCGTCCCGAATCGGGATGCTCCAACCCGTTGATGCACCGCAACAAGGTGGACTTGCCCGAGCCGCTGGGCCCAATCAGCACGAGCACTTCGCCGCGCCGCACTGCCGTGCTCACACCGTTGAGCGCATGCACTTTGCCAAAACGCTTGTGGACATTTTCAATTTGAATAATCGGTTCAACTGGGTTCATTTGGGAATCGTATACTTGCGTTCAATATAACGAACAATCAGCGACAGCCCCAGGGTCATCGTCAGGTACAGCAACGCGGCAATCGTCCAATGTTCGAGCGGGCGAAAGGTGTTGGCGCTCCGTTGCCGCGTCCACAGCGTCAACTCTTTCACGCTGATCGAAGAGGTCAGCGCGGAATCTTTCAGCATCGAAACGAAATCGTTGCCGAGCGGCGGCAGAATGATGCGAATGGCTTGCGGCAAAATGACGTGTTGCATCGCTTGGACATAACTCATACCGAGCGAGCGCGCCGCTTCCATCTGCCCGCGCGGGATCGCCTCGATGCCGGCGCGGTACACTTCGGCGAGGTACGCGCCGTAGCCGATGGAGAGCGCCAGAATTCCTTCGTTCACTTCGCTCCGAAAAAATTGATCGTACGGCTCCGGCACACGGTCGGCGACAAACGGCGCAATGACGTAGAAAAAGTACAGAATCTGCACGAGCAACGGAATGCCGCGAATGACTTCCACGTAGAGCGTGCCCAGGGTGTAGAGCACCGGGTTGTGCGAAACGCGCATCAAGCCGGCGATGAGACCGAACACGAGCGCGAACGCATACGCAAAAAAAGCGACGTAGAGTGTATAGTAGATGCCGCTACTCAGAATTTCGATGATTTGCGAGTACTCGGCGTTCGTGGCAATCACAATTGCCGCGATCAGCCCGGCGATGAGCAGAATGAGAATCCAGTACGGAAAGCGGTCGAAGGAGGCGAACGGAAACGCGCGACCACGTGTCGCTTCACGGGATACGGACGCGGGAGGTGACGTGCGTTTAGAGGGATCGGAATCTAGCATGGGATTGGTTCAACAATCGGATCGCCCATCATGCCCGCCGCCCGGCTTGGCGCTGATGGGCGCAACGGACGGCGGGCATCGGACACGCGATCTACTTGGCGAGGTCGGGCAGACCCTTGCCCGTGCAATCCGGTTTCGGGCTAATGTCTTTCCACCATTTTTCGCACAGTTTACCCCAGGTGCCGTCCTTGTAGACTGCCTTCAAGCCGGCGTCAAACGCCGATTTGAGTTCGGCGTCGCCCTTGCGGAAAACCATTCCCAAAAATTCGTTGCCGAATTGTTTACCGGTCAATTTGATCTTACCCTTGTTCTGATCCACCAAGTCGGCGGCGGCAAACGCGTCGATCACCACGGCTTGCGCTTGTTTGTTCAACAACGATTGCACGGCGGCGGGAAAATCGTCGTATTCCTTAACTTGCTTGTTTGCGTCGGTGACGAGCTTCTTCGCCGAAATCGAGTTCGAGGTGCCGCGTTGCACCGCCACGATCACGGACGCGGTTTTCAAATCTTCCGGCTCTTTGACCTGGGTCTCATCGTTCCGCACGAGCAAGACCTGGGTGTTGGGCATGTACGCCAACCCGAAATCTGCCGCTTTGGCGCGTTCCTCGGTGATCGTCCAACCCGAGATCGAGAAATCGTACGTCTTGTTGTTGACCGCAATGATCAAGCCATCGAAATCGGCGGTGATGAAGGTGGGCTTGCAGTTGATCTTTTTGCAAATTTCGTTCACGAGGTCTACGTCAAAGCCGACAACCTCTTTCTTTTCGTTGACGGACTCGAACGGGGGATACGTCGTGTCGCTACCAACTTTGAGCGCGCGCCCTTTGAGATCGGGCAAAGCAGAAGCGGCGGCGGTAGGAGCAACGGTTGGTTTCGGCGCTTCGGTTGGTTTAGGTGCTGGCGTGGGTGGAACCGGCGTGGCGGTCGGCGCAGGCGCGCAAGCCACAACGATCAGCGCGACCAAGAGCAACGCGCCGAGTACAAACGTGCGTTTCATTTCTCCTCCTCCAAGGAAAAAATTGGGCGTCTATCCAGTTGTTGGATGAATGAAAAATTTTATGGCGAGCGAGCGTGACGCCCGTCGCCCTCATTCAAACCAAACGATCGGCGTGGAGTATACCAAAGATACTGTGCGCTGTCAAGAATTTTTTCCGCTTGACGAACAAGACGTTTTGACGAACATCCCTACGCCCGCGCGTAGGAGCGTTTGTCAAAATGCCCGCCGAGGCGTTGCGCATCTATCCAGAACCTGCCCCCCGCAAGCGGCGCGCGTTTGACACCCGCGCGCCGAAATGGTATGCTTGCGCGCAACCATGAAACCTTCCTCTTCGCAGGGCTATCTCTACATTATCATCGCGGCGTGCTTGTGGAGTTTGATCGGCTTGTTGATGCGAACGCTACACGACGAATTCGGACTGGACGCGCTCACCCTCGCCTTTTTGCGCGCCAGCATCGCCGCCACGATCTCTTTCACCGGGTTGGCGCTCTTTCGGCGCGAGTTGCTGCGCGTGACGCGGCGCGACCTGGGCGTGTTCGCGCTCTACGGCTTGTTCGGCATCGCGCTGTTTTACTGGACGTACACCCAGGCGATCATTCAAACGAGTGTGACGCTGGCAGTCGTGTTGCTGTACACCGCGCCCGCTTTCGTTTCATTGATGGCATGGCGTTTGTGGAACGAACCGTTGACCGCGCGCAAATTGCTCGCGCTCGCGCTTGCGTTCGGCGGGTGCGCGCTCGTCGCCCGCGCGTACGATGCGACCGCGCTCCGGCTGAACTGGATCGGCATCGGCTTTGGCGTGGGCGCGGGATTCACCTACGCGCTGTTCACCGTGTTCAGCAAACAGGTGGGCAAGCAATTTGCGCCGTTCACCGCGCTGACCTACGAACTGCTTTTCGGCGCGGCGTTTCTCGCGTTCGTGCAAACACCCAGCGATTTCGCGCCCCTGCTCGCGCAACCGACGGCGTGGATTTTTTTGCTCGCGTTGGTGTTCGGACCCACGCTCGGCGCGATTTGGTTTTTCACCGCGGGCTTGCGGAGTGTGCCGGCGAGCAACGCCAGCATCCTCGCCACGATTGAGCCGGTGTTGGCAAGCGGGATCGCGTTCGTCGCGCTGGGCGAACGCCTCGAACCGTTGCAACTACTCGGCGGGGCGATGGTTGTCGGCGGCGTGATCGGGCTGAACCTGGGACGCGCGAGTTAGGTCGGACGCAACCAAAACAACAGCGCGATAGCGCCGGTGACGATCAGCGTAAACTCGACTAAGACGATCACGGTGAGGCGATTCCAGAGGTACTGTTGCGCCAAACCGGTCAGCGCGTAGAAAAAGATCAACAAGAATGCGCCGCCGATCAACGCGGGGAGATTCCAATAGTTGAGCGCCCAAACCACTTCCGCCATCACGAGCGCGACGACGGCGGAGTAGAGCCAGGTGCGCCAAAATTCCGCTTCACTGCTCCGCAATAATTCGAGCGCGAGCAAACCCGCCGCCAGCCCAATTGCCGGCGACGAGAACAAACTGCGGAGCTTCCAATTGTAAATCGTGGCGAACAAGATCAGCGCAACGAGATAGATCGCCAGGTTGACCGCCAGCCGCGCCGCGCTGTACCAGCGATCATTCAGATCAATCGTGATGTACTCGCCGACGATGACCGCGACGAGAAACGCGCCGACGAACACGACGAGAATCAACGCATACAAACCATACGCACGCACGTCCGCCAGCGACAAGAGCATCGTCGCGGTGACGACGACGGTTGCCGGCAACAGCCACAAGATGAAAATGTACCATCGCTCGGCGAGATGCACGCGCGGATGCTGGCGCGCAATCGCGTTGACGCCGGCGGCGGTGAGCGCGGCGAGCAGGATCGCGATCACCCACGCGCCAGACACGGTGAGACTCGCTTCCGATCCCAGGAACGAAAACGCGACGCGTTGCGTCGGCAGATCAAGAATCAAGGTCAGCGTCAAGCCGACGAGCACAAGACTCGTCAGAAGACTGAGGCGGTCGAGCGGCGCGACGCGGTTCGTCGTGGGCGCGCGTGGGGGCACAGGTTCGAACATGCTCGCATCATAATCGCCGCGCGGTTTTTTGTCAAACAAAAGGGGGACGTATGGAAATTTTGCTTGCCGCTCTGATCGGTTTGCCGGTCGGTTGGGCGATCAGCTGGTGCGCCGACCGCTTGATCGCCGCGAGCGAGTTGCCCGACCGCCAACACCGTTGGCGCGCGCCGCTCGTCCTCCTCGCCACCGCGATCCTGTTCGCGGCGTTGGCGTGGCGTTTTGGCGCGACGCTCCAACTCGCGCTGACGGCGCTCTACACCGCCGTTTTTCTGTTCGTGCTGATCACCGATCTGGAACACCGCTCAATCTTTACCGTCGTCTTGTTTCCGGCGATTGTGTTCGCCGCGCTCGCCAGCCCGTTTTCGCAACTGGGCTGGAAGTATTCATTGCTCGGCGGCGGCATTGCGCTGACGCTCACGCTGGGAATGTACTTTTTCGCCCAAGCGTATGCGCGCGCGCGCGGGTTGAACATTGCCGGCGGCGCGTTTGGCCGCGGCGATGTGTGGCTGGCAGTGTTTATGGGCATCGTCGTCGGGTTCCCCGCGATCTTTCCGGCGATCCTCTACACCATTTTGTTGGGCGGCATCGGCGCGTTCGGCTCGCTCGTGTACCATCGCCTCACCGAACGCCGACTCACGCTGACCGCCGTCATGCCGTACGGTCCCTTTTTTTGCATCGCCGGCTGGTGGCTGATGGTGTTTCCGTAACGCGCTTTCGCGTTCGGCAATTTCGTGCTAAAATACAATTACGAAAATTTGTTCGCAGAGAAAAAAATGTCCGCCGAATCTCCCATCTTTTGCGTCAACCATCCCCAAACCGAAACGTTGTTGCGTTGCAACAAATGCGGCAGACCGTTCTGCATCAAGTGTTTGCAACGCGTGCCGGTCGGCTACCGCTGTCGCGCGTGCCTCAACATTCAGCAAGCCGGCTATTACACCGCCACACCCGGCGATTACGTGTTGACCGCGCTCGTCAGCATTGTCGCGGCGAGCATCGCCGGCGTGATCGGCGCGGCGATCAGCGGCTTTTGGATCTTTATGGTGTTTTACGCGCCGATTGCCGGCGGCGCGCTCGCCGAGATCGTTCGCCGCGTGATCGAAAAACGGCGCGGTCGGTACATCTGGCTGATCGCGTGCCTGATGTTCAGCGTCGGCGCATTTGCCGGCGCGGGTCTCGTCCCGCTGTTCTCGGTGTTTGCCGGCGGCGGCGGCACAGCGGCGGATTTCCTCGCCGTGCTCCTCCTCTTTCCGATGATGGCGGCGCGCGCGCTGTTCAACATCGGGCTGTGGATTTATCTCGTCGTCGGCATCAGCACCATCTACGCACGCCTCCGCAGTTAGACCAACACACGCGCATCCGCTTCGCCAATCTGATCATTTGACGACTGGACTAGCCGACTATTTGACTATCGGACGAATGGACAACTATGTTATCCGAAATAGACATTACCAATTTTGCGATCATCGAGCACTTGCATTTGCAATTTCATCGCGGGTTCAACGTGATGACCGGCGAGACCGGCGCGGGCAAGTCCATCATCATTGACGCGGTCGGCTCCCTGCTCGGCGGGCGCGCGCAAAGCGAGTTTGTGCGCGCGGGCGCGGACAAGGCGCGCGTCGAAGGCAGTTTTACGCTCGCGCCCAGCATCCGCGACACGCTGGATCCGATCCTCGACGAAATCGGGATCGAACACGAGGACGACGCGCTGATCATCACGCGCGAGATCAGCAAAGAGGGGCGCAATGCGTGCCGCGTCAACGGGCGCGCGGTGACGCTTCACGTTTTGCAACGCATCGGCGAAACGCTGATTGACATTCACGGGCAGAGCGAGCACTTGTCGCTGTTGCGCGTGCGCGAGCACGTTGACTTTTTGGATCGCTATGGCAATCTCTGGGAGCAACGCGCGCGCGTCGCGGAAAAGGTCAAGGCGTTGCGCGCCGCGCGCCACGAGATCAAAAAGTTGACGGTGGACGAACGCGAGATCGCGCGCCGCGTGGATCGGCTGACGTACGTCGTCGCCGAGATCAGCGAAGCGGACTTGCGGCTCGGCGAGGAAGCCGCGCTGAAGCAGGAGCGCGAGTTGCTGGGCAACGCCGAACTGCGCGCGAATCTTGCCGACCACGCGTACCGCGCGCTGTACGGCGAGGGCGAGGACGACAAGGGCGCGATTGATCTGCTGACCGAAGCGGCGCAAGCGGTGACCGGCTTGGCAAAGTACGACGCCTCCGTGAAAAACCTGGTCGAGCAAGCCGAAGCCACGGTGGCGCAAGCCGACGATCTCTCGCGCGCACTCCGCAATTACCGCGACAGCGTGGAGCACGATCCCGCGCGCTTGCAACAAATTGACGAGCGGCTGGATTTGATCTTTCGGCTCAAGCGCAAGTACGGCGAAACCATCGAGGACATTGTGCAGTACGGCGAAAATGCGGCGGCGGAACTGGCGACGATTTCGCACAGCGAGGAACGGATCGAAGAGTTGCGGAAGCAAGAGGCGCAACTGCTCAAAGAGATCGCCAAACTGGCGGGCGACTTGTCGCGCGCGCGCCGCGATGCCGGCGAACGGATTGCGCGCGAGATCGAAGCGCAACTCCAAGACCTGGGAATGGCGAAGGCGAAATTCGGCGTCGCGCTCGAACGCGCGGACGATCCGAACGGCGTGCTCGACGCCGAGACCGGCAAGCGCGTGGCGGTGGATTCGACCGGCATGGACCGCGTCGAGTTTATGGTGTCGCCGAATCCGGGCGAGCCGCTCAAGCCGCTGGCAAAAATCGCGTCGGGCGGCGAAACGTCGCGCTTGATGCTGGCGATGAAATCGGTGCTCGCCGTTGCCGACCGCACGCCGACGCTGATCTTTGACGAGATCGATCAGGGGATCGGCGGGCGCACCGGCGGCATCGTCGGCGGCAAATTGTGGATGCTGACGCCGACGGCGCGGCACACGCACGGCGCGCAACACCAAGTCATTTGCATCACGCACTTGCCGCAAATCGCCGCGTATGGCGACGCGCATTTCAACATCCGCAAGGAAATCGTCGGCGACCGCACGCTGACGCAAATCCGCGAACTGGCGCCGGACGAACGCGTGGATGAGATCGCCAACATGCTGGGCACGGCGACGGCGACGACGCGGCAAAGCGCGGCGGAGTTGTTGCACGAAACGGCAGCGGTTAAGCGGGGGTAGTCGAAGTTTCAGGTTGCAAGTTTCAGGTTGCAGGTTTCAGGTTGCAAGTTTGCGTATTGCGTAAAACGTATTGCGTAAAACGTGAAACCTGAAACGTGAAACGTGAAACGTGAAACGTGAAACCTGCAACGTGAAACCTGCAACGTAGTACGAAAGGAGTTCGAGGGTGAACGATTGGATTCAATGGGGACTGGAAGTCGTGCGGGCGATTCAGACGATCCGCAATCCGGCGCTCGATCAGTTTTTTCTCACGATCAATTTTTTGGGCGACGCTGAATTCTACCTGATCTTTTTTCCGGTGCTCTTTTGGTGTTTTAGCAAATCGGTCGGCTATCGGCTGGCGGGTGTGTTCCTCTTTTCGAGTTTTCTCAACGAGACGCTGAAGGCGGTGTTCGCGCAACCGCGCCCGTACCAGGTGGACAAGAATCTCTGGGCGCCGGTGCAACAGCCGGGCTATGGCATTCCGAGCGGGCACACGCAAAACACGCTGACGACGTGGGGCAATCTTGCGACGCAGTTGCGCCGCCGCGGGTGGTGGGCGCTGGCATTTGCAATTCCGCTCAGCGTGGGGTTTGGGCGGATGTACCTCGCCGATCATTTTCCGCAAGATGTGATCGCCGGCGCAATTCTGGGCGTCGCGCTCGTCGCGGGCTATGCCGTGCTCGAGCCGCCCGCGACGCGGTGGATCATCGCGCAGTCGCTGGCGCGCAAGTTGGCGCTCGCCGTTCTCGCGCCGCTTGCGCTCGCGCTCGTGTTCTTTTCGGTCAAGACCGCCGTGCCCATCGGCGCGATGCTCGGCTTTTTCGTCGGCGCAATTTTGGAGGAGCGGTACGTGCGGTTTTCGCCGCGCGGCGCGTGGTGGCAACACCTGCTCAAGTTCGCGCTCGGCGTGGCGATTGGGCTGGGGTTGCGGGTTGCGCTCAAACCACTTTTGGGCGAAACGCCGGTCGGCGATACGATTCGCTACGCGATCATCGGCGTGTGGTTTGCGCTGGGCGCGCCCTGGGTGTTTGTGCTCGCGCGGCTGGCAAAGCGCGCGTAAAGCAACTCCCCCGGGCGAGCATCGGCTCGTTCGCCCAGTCCGCAATCGTCGCGAGCGACGCGTTGACCGAGAGCGCGACGCCTGGCGTGTCGTGCCGGTAATCGTCCGCGAAAATTTTTTCGACGACGAACGCCTCGCCGTGCTCTGCGCGCCGATTTTGACGCCAAGCGATTTGAGTTTATCGGAAAGAGTGGGCATTGCACATCCAATTGCCAATGGTCAATTACCAATGAGCCATTCGCGCAACGCCCGCGCAACGGTCGCAAGTTTTTCAACGTCCACCAACGCGGGCACATCGCGCGACGTGTGCGCGACGGTCGCCATCAGTTCGAAAATTTTTTCGGACGTGAGCGCAAGCGCGGGAATCTGGTTTTGCACAAAAACCATGTGATCGCCCTGATACCATTGCGCGCCCTCGACGATTCCGGGATAACGCGCGAATGTGGCGCGCAGAGTTTGCTGTAGCACAGCGGAACATTCGTAAAACGAAAACGCCGTGTCGCCCTCGCGATAACCCAGGTCGTCGAGATTGATGCACAGTTCGATTTCGGCGAGCCGCGCGCTCGCCAAATAATTCAGTTCGCCCGCCGCGCTGTAATGGTCTTCGCCGTTGATGATTAAAATTTCGACGCCGCGCGTCACGCGCGCATCGCGCAACAATTCGGCGAGCAAGAGCAGGGTCACGACGCCCGCCGCATCGTCGAGCGCGCCGGGCGTGCCCTCTTTCGTGTCCACGTGCGCGGTGAGGACGAGGCGCGGATTCCGCGCGCCCTTGCGCGCAATGACGTTGCACCCGGTCGCCGGGATGCGCTCGGCGTGAATGTCGAGCGCGACGAGTTGTCCGCTCTGCGCCGCGAGCCGCTTGCCCTCGTCCTCGGTGGTGAACACGCACGGGATTTCGAAATCGCCGTCCTCGATGAGTGGAAAGGGATAGACCGCGCCCGCCATTTCCGGGTTGCGCGTCGTCGCGGCGACGAGCGCGCGCGGCGATTTGGTTTCGAGCAAGCGGACAATGTGCTTGTGCTCGGCGGGATTGTAGAACACGTAATTTTTGGGCATGAGTTGTTCGCGCGCAAGTTCGCCGCGCACGAGCAAAATTTTTCCCGCCGCGTCCACGTCTTCGAGTTCGCGCAAGGTTGAGATGACGACGAGCGGCGCGTGCGCGTGGACGCCGCGCGAGTACGGACTGATGTTCACCGCGAACGTGGCAGTGCCCGCCGCGAGGCGCGCGCCGTTCTGCGTCCAATCGAGGCACGCGAACGCGGGACACTCGACCGCAAAGCCGTGCGACGCGAGCACGCGCGCGACAAAATCGGTGGCGGCGCGATTGCCCGCGCTTCCCAAGCGGCGCGTGGGAATTTCGGCGCAGAGGTGGTGGAGGTAGGCGGTGGCATGGTCGGTTAGAGTTGGTGTGTTCATGGTTTGGGTTCAGGTTTCAGGTTTCAGGTTTCAGGTTTCAGGTTGCGCGTTACGTATTACGTAGTGCGTGGTGCGTATTGCGTAGTACGTATTGCGTATTGCGTATTACGTAGTACGTAGTGCGTATTGCGCGGTGCGTGATTTTGTCATTTCGAGCCGCGTTGCGGCGAGAAATCTCTCCGCGCTATCGCGCGCGATTTCTCCTCGCCGCTTGGCGGCTCGTCGAAATGACAATTATTCGCGGCGGTCGGTCGTCAGCGGGCAGTCGTTAGTTCCGCGAGCATCGCTTGCACCGCGTCCGCGAGTTGCGGCGGCAGTGCCGAGACATCCGGCGCGCGCTCGCCGGCGAGAATTTGGTTGAGCACATTGCCGAGCGCGCGAATTTCGTTTGGCATTTGCGCGTCCCCCGCCAATTGCCGCGTGAGCGCGTGCAGTTGCGCGGCGAGGCCGGCGGGCGCGTCCGGCTTACACGCGGCGACGACATAGCCGAGCAGTTGTTCGAGCGTGATGCCCTGTTGCTGTTCGGGGACGGATGACCGCTGACCGCCGACCGCTGACCGCCGCCTTCATCCTTTCCCAAAATTGCCCACACAATGTACGCGTCTTGATAATCCAACTCATCGCGCAACTTTTCAAAATCCGTTTCGCCGTTCAAGATGCGCCGCACCGCCGCCGCCAAGTTGCGCCAAGCACTACGTTCATCGTCCATCTGCGCCAAAAACTGTCCCACTGTCTCACTGTCTTTTTCACTGCCTTGCATTGCCGCGCCAACTAACTGCACAAACTGCCCCGCCCACTCCGGCAACTGATACGCCGCGCCGGCATACGCCGCAAAACTGTCCTGCTCTTTGCGCCGCCACTGCACCGCTTCCGCCGCGTTGCCGCGCGCGACCAAGATGTCTGCGAGGATGCTGTGCGATTTCCAAGGTTCAGCCGAAACATCCAGCGTCTCTTTGATTGCCACCGCGCGGCGCGCGTAACGCTCCGCCTCATCCAGCCGGCGTTGCGCGAGGTAGAGGTTGGCAAGGTTGTTGAGCACTTTCGCTTGCGCTCCTGGGTCGTTTAATTTCTCGAATGCATCCAATGCCCGCAAATACCACCGCTCCGCATCCGCCAGCCGCCCCGCGCCTTTTGCGACGACCGCGAGTTGGTTGCACGTTTGCGCGACACCTTCGGCGTGATTCATTTGCTCTTCAAGTTTGAGCGATTCACGATAGCACCGCTCCGCCTCGTCCCACTGCTTTTCCTCCTGCGCCACCACCCCCAACTGATGCCAGCTAACTGCTTCGCTCTGTTGCTCGCCCATCGCGCGGAAGGTGTTGAGCGCGTCGGTGTGGCGTTCGTGCGCGGTCTTGAGATCGCCGCGTTGCATCGCCAGCGTGCCCAGTTGAGCGAGCGTAACACCAACTTGCCGCGAGTCATCAACCGCGCGCGCAACTTCCAATGCCACCGCATATTCCTTTTCCGCTTCGCCAAATTTCCCGGTCGCTACAAGATTATTTGCCAAATCAGTCCGCGCGACTGCCGCATTTTTCTTCGCATCTTTGTCCGTCGCGCTCAGCCGCTCGAACACTTGCAGTGCTTGGTGATGCCACTCGATTGCCTGCGCCGGTCGCCCTTGCGCTTCAAGGCAACGCCCCAAACGCCAAAACGTCATCGCACGGTCGTACTCCACATCATACGCAACACCCGCATCCATCCGCTTGAGCAAATCGCGGAACAACCGCTCGGCTTCCGCCGCGTGTCCCTGTTGCCACATCGCGTCCCCGCGCTGACTCGCCAACAAATATTCTGACTTTGTCAACTTGCCATCTGCACTTTTAACTTTTTCATTTTTACTTTTAACTTGTTCCATCATTTCGTCCCGTTCCCGCCATCGCCCAAAATAATCCAGGAAACGCGAGATGCGCGCCGCAAACCCCACCGCCTCATCCATCGCGCCGGCATCCAGCGCCAGGTCGAGCGCGCGGCGGAGGTTGGGCATTTCGCGCACGACGATTGCGCGCGCTTCAATCGGATGCTGGGTGTCGGACTGGTAAAGTTGATTTGCAAGTTGATAGTACGCTTGCCAATAGCGTTCGTGCAATTTTGCGCGGCGCGCATCGTCCAGTTGCGTTGCCAGGTATGGTAACAGCGTCGGATGAAATTGGAGAAACGGCACGTTGATGTTTCGCAAAGGTTCAACCTTGACGAGCGCGGCGGCTTGCAATTCCGCGCGCGCCGTTTTCCACAGTTCGGCATCCATTTCCGTGATTGCCAATAAATCATCTTCCATCGCGCCGCCTTGAAACACGCCGAGCGAGGGAAGCGCGGCGCGCGTTTGCTCGCCCAGCCGCGTCAAGGAATAATTCAACGAGACCGCCAAACTCTCGTTGCGTGCTTGTGCCTTGCCCTGCGTAAAGCCGGGCAGTAACTGTTCGTACCGCGCCATCAACTCGCGCGGCGACAAGGCGCGCAGGTGCGGCAAGGCGAGGTACAGCGACAGCGGATGCCCGCCCAGCCGTTCCATCAACTCGCACAGGTCCTCGCGTTTGATGCGCGCGCGGTCAATCCCGTGATCGTTCAACACGCTCGCCGCCAAATCGAGCGCGTCGCTCTCCGCCAGCCCGCCCAACTCGATGTGCGCGCACGCGGCGGAAGGACTAAAACGTAAATCGTGAAATGTAACATCGCGCGTTGTAATCAAAATTTTGCTCCCCTGGTCTCCCTGTCTCCTTGTCTCCTTGTCGCCCTGCCCCCACCCCCACACCGCATCGAGCACCGCGCGCAATTCGTCCGCCGGCATCAACGGCGCGCGCCCCAACACCGATTCGAAATTGTCGAGGATGACGAGCGCGGGACGTTCGCGCAAGAGCGCGGCGATGCGTTCGACGGGGTCGCCGTCGCCGATGACGAAATTCGGGTCGCGGGTGAGCGTCTGCCCGACCCAGGAACACAATTGTTGGAGCGAGCCGCCGAGTTCGAACGAAACGAACGCAACACCGCCGGGGAAACGCCCGGTGCGCGTGAACCAACGCCCGGCTTCTGCCGCGAGCGTCGTCTTGCCGACGCCGCCAAAGCCGTGCAGGACGACGACGCGATGCGCGGCAAACGCGCGTTCAATCGCCAGCAGTTCGCGCGAGCGACCGTGAAAGCGATGGAGCGGTTCCGGTGGCAAGTCGGCGGGCAATGCAGACAAGGAGACACGGTGACCAGGAGACACGGAGAGCGAATCGCGCCCAGTCTCCTTGTCTCCCTGTCTCCTTGTCTCCTTGTCGTCAAACACCACCGGGTCGCCCGCTTGCTGGTACAACGCCGGAAGAAACCAATCGCGCAAACGTAGCGTTTGTTCGACCTGGTCGCCTTGCTCGTTGCGCCGAATCAAGGTGTGGCGTTTTTCCTCGCGCAACAACACGCGCCGACCATCGTCAACGGCTTGCCCAATCGTCACGCCGCCTGCCAAGCCCGCGTAAAACGCGCCGACGAATTTTTGCGCCGCGACGACGAGCACGGAATAATTCATCGCGAGCACACTGCCGACGCCCGCGCGAATCAGCCGCGCCGCGACACTCGCGTACGGATTCGTGTCTTTTTGCGCCGCGCTCTGGCACGCATTCAGCGCGATGAGCGGCACGCCGCACCCGTACAGCAACGTGCCGAGTTGGTGCGCGTCCACGCGGTCGGATTTATGCGCGTCGTCCTCGAACAGCAAAAAGCCCAAGCCGATGGACTGGTCGTACACGCCGTGTCCGTCGAAATGGACGACGTGCACGCGCGGCTTGCGTCGGTCGCGCAAACGCGCATCGAGCGCGGACAAGGTCGGCGGGTCGAGAAACTCGACCGTCGCCTGGTCGCCCAGTTCGTCGAGCGCGTTGAGGAGCGGAATCGTTTCACTGCGCGGGTCAATAAACCCGGCATCGTCGGGACGCGACACGACGACAAGCACGCGCACCGGCAATTCAAACGTTTGCGCCGGCGCGACCTGGGTCGCCTGTTGCAAACGGCGGCGAATGCCAATGCCGCGCGCGAAAACGTGTCCGCCCTCATCCGCGAGCAATTCCCAGGGCAAGCGCAAAACGCGCGGGTCGGTGGCGTCAATGGTTACGAGTTGGGTAGTTGGGTGGTTGGGTAGTTGGGTAGTCGGTTGGTCGAGGAATTGTTGCCAGAGACGCGCAGGATCAATACCGCGTAGGGGCGACCCTGGGTGGTCGCCAGCATTCGGCGTAACCAACACACTCGCCAACAACGCCTTGCCCCAATTCTCCAAATCATTTTCGATTTTCTCGGCGCGCTCGAAATCCGGCGGCGTGGGCCAGTGCCACGACGATTCGAGGTACCACCGCAACTCGACGAGTTGCGGATCGGTGAGCGGCGGGGTGAACGCAACCGGGTTTGTGGACGCGCCGGAATCCGGGCGAAACATCGAAACGAAAATCGGCGCGCTGTCGTTCTCGGACGTGAAACGCAAAGAGAGTTCGGACATTTCGGTTCCTCCAACGCGGGCAAACTCGGTTTACGCCAACAAGATGCTCGGCTTGATCTCTTTCAACATCGCGCGCACCACCTCCGCCAATTGCGGCGGGAGCGCGGCAAGGTCAGGGTTGCGCTCGCCGGTCAGCATGCGGTTCAGCACGCTCCCCAGCGCGTTCAGTTCCGGCGGCGCGCCGGCTTGGAACGCCATGCCTTGCGTCGCCTGGAGCATTTGCGCTTTGAGTTCGGCGGGCGCGCCGGGTTGGCACGCCTCGACGACCATCTGCAAAAATTCTTCGAGCGACAACATATCGCCGCCGTCGTCGTCGTCCGCCCCTTCTTCGCCGGGCAACGCCGGCAACAGGCGCGGGTCCACGCCGAGCGCGCGCAAAATGTCGCTCAGGATCAGCACATCCACGTCTTCCAAATCTTGGAACAATTTGAGCGGGTTGCGTTCGCCGGCGAGAATTTGGCGCAAAGCGGCGGCAAGCCCGCCCCACTCTTTTTGGCGCGCCATGTCGTCGAGAAACGGATCGAGTTGCCGCGCCGCATCGGCGTTGCCGGCGCTCGCCGCCACCACCGCGCTGATCACACCGCCCCACTGCTCGCGCACCTGGGCAACTGCCGCTAACACTTGCTCCTGTTCATTCAGTTCGTTGTTCATCGAATCCTTTCGAGAAAAAAATTTTCGCGCCTCGCGCCTCGCCCCTCGCTCCTCGCCCTTCGCCTCTCGCTCCTCGCCTCTCGCCCCTCGCTCCTCGCTCCTCGCCCTTCGCCCCTCGCTCCTCGCTCCTCGCCTCTCGCCCTTCGCCCTTCGCCCCTCGCGCCTCGCTCCTCGCCTCTCGCCCCTTTTCATTTCCCCAACACGCTTTGCAAATCGTCGCCCTCGCGCACGATGTACGTGGGGATGCCGCTTGCCATCAATTCAACCGCCGCGCGCTGGGTCTCGCTGAAACCGCCGAACGAGTTTGCGTCCACCAGCACGGCGATGACGCGCAAGCCGCGCTTTTTCGTTTCGCGCACCACGCGAATCCATTCGAGATCGGCGGAGGGCGTGATCGCGACGAGCGTATTGTTCCGGCTGAGCCGCGCCGCCTCGAAGGTAAGCAGATCGGCAAAGCGCAGTGTGCCCTCGGCGCGCAGCACCGCCAACACTTGGAGCAGGCGTTGCAACTGCCGCTCGCCGCGATCCGGTTGCACGATCTCGCGCGCCTGCCCATAGCCGGCGAAACCGACCGCGCGTTGCCCGCGCAAAAAATATTTGGCGATGGACGCGGCAAGCGTCACGCCGTACTCTTCCGTGCTGGGCGGCAAGCGCACCGTTTGCTTTTGCGCCGCCAACGCGTCCCACAACGCCGATGCCTGATCCGTCGGCAGATCGTCCGCGCGCTCGCGCATTGCCTGCGCGTCGCGTTCCATATCGAGATAAATCCAAATGTCCGCGCTGGGATCGAGTTCGAACTCTTTGACGATCAGCCGCTCCATCCGCGCGGTCGAGCGCCAATGGATGCGATTGAACGAATCGCCCGGCGCGTACTCGCGCGTGCCGGCGACGTGCGTCGTGATGTGATGCGTGCGGCGTTGCAACGCCTCGCCCCCCGCCATTTGCCCCTGCGGCGACGCGAACGCGAGCAGATCAATCGTCGTCGGGTACACGGTAATCGCGCTGATCGTGTCGCGCAGACGGCGATGAAACACGAACAAGCCGAACGGATCGCCGGCGATCACGGTGATCGGACCCAGGCGAAAGCGACCGCGCCGGCGGCACACTGTTCGCACGCTCCAACTCCAGCGGACGTGCGCGGCAAGCGCGTTGAGCACGCGGCTGACGCGGTGCGCCGGCAATTCCGAATCGTCGCGGATTTCGATCCAAATTTTGGGGGTGCGCCCGGTGTTGTGCACGAGAAAGCGTTCTTCGGCGACGCGGCCCACTTGGGCGCGCGGCGTGATCGTTTTGCGTTCGAGGTCGAACTGCGCCACGCTGTACGCCGCCCACACGCACGAAAAAATTTCGACGCTGAGGATGAGGTACGACAAGCGGAAAAAAATATCGCGCTGGGTCTGGTACGCCAACAGCGTCACCGCGACCCAGGCGAGGAGCAAAACCCAGTGCCGTGAGGTGATCCGCACCGCGCCGGAGCGCAGGGGAATCCAGAACGGCGTTTCGCGTTGGAGCACGCGGCGGAGAGTGGTTAAAAATTTCATATCGAGTTGTCGCGTTACGGCGTTTGAGATTTGTCGGCGGGCGGTTTCGCATCGGGCGGCGGCGGCGCGCCGGGATCCGCGGCGTTCGGGGGCGGCGGTTGCGCCGGCGGTTGCTGGCGTTGCCGCAACAAGTGCTCTTCCTCTTTGAGCAACCGGTGGTACGTCACGAACGCGTCAATCATGTCGCGGTTCCGCATGGATGTTTCGCCCTCCAACTTGCGCGCGCGAAAATCTTGCAAGCGTTTGAACACGAGATCGGCGATGAGGCGCGGGTGGCGCACGCTTTTGAATTTCATTTGCCCGCCCGCGCTCGCCGTCTCAATCGTCACGTTGCCCACGTCGAGCACCAAGCCCGCCAAGCCCGGCACTTCGACGCGCACATCTTGCACTTGATCGAGCGGCGCGGTAGTGGATTTTTCGTCCAAGCCGAGCGGCAAGCGTTCCGCGTCAATGACCTGGGTATCGGTGATCGCGTAGGTGTCGTTGCGCCAATCCTCCCACTCCCACCACACGCCGCCGAGCAAGATCAACAGCGCCACCAACCCGCCGAGCAAGTGCGCGCCCGCCGGCAACACCTGCACGCCCGGCACAATCGCATACGCGATCAGGATCGCGTCGAACGCAACCAAGCCCAACAGCCAACGCCCGGTTTGCTGGAGCAGGACGAGCCAATGCTTGCGCCAAATGATCGTCGAGCCGCGATGGATTTCTTCGTTGAGGAGCGTGCCCACCCACTGCCGCAACCGGTGCCGCATCGTGTGTTGCGCCGCCGCCTTGGGCGATGCCGGCGGATTTTGGATCGTCGTCTGCGGCAAGATGTAACCGCGCAAATCGCGTTCGATTTCGCGCCGGCGTTGCTCGCGCTTTTCCGCCGCTGTGCGCGCTTGCACGCGTGATTGTTGCAGCGCAATCGTTTTGCGAATTTGCTCCGGCTGGCTCACCCAATCGAACGTCACGTCGCCGGCGTCCTTGCCGCCGGATTGAATCGTCACCTTGCCGATGTTGAGCCACGCCGAAATACCGCTCTTGTCAATTCGCACGTTTTGCAATTTTTCGATGGGGATACTCTCGCGCAATTCGGCAGTCAGAAAAACACGTTCGATGCGCGCGACGCGATGCGTCGTGATAATGTACTCGTCGTTCCACCAATCGTAGGCGATCCACGCCGCCGCCAATGCCACGCCGACCCAAACTAACACCGGCACGAACCAAAACGCTTCGAGGTGAAAAAAGAACAACGCCCAGGTGAGCAACCCGGCAACCAGCGCGGCGACAACGACCTTGAGCGAGTCCGGCACAAGCGTCCACCAATGCCGGCGCACGACCAGCGCCACCGATTCGCCCTTGTTCACCCAGTCAAAGCCGCGCGTGCGTTTGCGTTCCGCCTCCTGCAAAAACGGCATCTCTTTGGCGGCGTCCGCATTTGCCAGCACGAACGCCATCAGGTCGCCGTGTTCGAGCGTGAGCAAGGTGCAGTTGATCAACGCCACCACCGCAAACGGAAACGGCTCTTGCGTAGTAAACATTTGCTCGCCGAAATAATTGAGCGGCGCGGCAGGATTTGCCGGATTGGGCGCGGGCAACACGCGCAAGTTGCGCTCGAACCCGGACGCATCCGTTTGCCGCAAATTGACCTCGCCCTCGGCAATGATGAACAAGCGGTCGCCCGCATCGCCCTGCCGCACGATAAATTGCGACGCGAAATAATTTTCGGACTTGACGAACGTCGCCAGCGCAATCAAGTGCTCCGACGAAAGATTTTTGAATTGCGGAACGTTTTGTAGATGTTGAATAACCAGCATAATGGAATTTACGCTTTACGCACTACGCACTACGTAATACGCAATACGTAATACTATTGCGTAGTGCGTATCGCGTACCTCACAACTGCTCTTTGAGTTTCTGCGCCGCGGCGCGCGTCATCCCCTCGACCGTGAGCAACTCGGCGACAGAAGCGGCACGAATTTTATCGAGCGAGCCAAAGCGCGCGAGTAACGCCCGCCGCCGGCGCGGTCCGATGCCGGGGATCGCGTCGAGTTGCGACGCCAGCCCCACTTTGGCGCGCACCGCGCGATGGTACGTGATGCCGAACCGGTGCGCTTCGTCGCGGATACGCTGGAGCAATTTCAGCGCCTCGGCGGTCTTGGGTAACCGCAACGAATCCTCACGGCTGGGAATGAAAACTTCTTCCTCTTGCTTTGCCAAACTGATCAGGTGGACGCCTTCGATTCCCAACTCGCGCAAGACCGCGTGCGCCGCGTGGAGTTGCCCCTTGCCGCCGTCAATGATCACCAAGTCCGGCACACGCTTCCACGCGTCGTCCGCTTTGGCGTGCGCGGAAATTTTTGCCATCTGCGCGCCGCCGCGTTTTTTCTCGATTGTATCTGGATTCGGCGGCGTGGACTGTTCACTCGCCCCCGCCCCCTGCCCGCTGTTTTCGAGCAAGCGATTAAAGCGCCGCCGCAACACTTCTTGCAGACTCGCAAAATCGTTCGCGCCTTCCACCGTCTTGATCTTGAATTTGCGATAATCGCTTTTCTTCGCCGCGCCGCGCTCGAACACGACCATCGCGCCGACCGAGTTCGTGCCTTGCGTGTTCGAAATGTCGTAGCACTCCATCCGCAGCGGCGGGTTGGGCAAGCCAAGCGCGTCTTGCAATTCGGCGACCGCGCTCATCTGCTTGGTCTCGTCGGCGAGCCATTGCGCCTTCAAACTCGTCAGTGTCGCGCGCGCATTGTCTTCCGCCATCGTCACCAGTTCGCGGCTCTGCCCGTTGCGCGGCACGTTCAGCACGACGGTTTGCCCGCGTTGTTGGCGCAACCACTGTTCGATGATCTGCGCCTCTTGGATATTTTCCGGCAAGAGAATTTCGGGCGGCACGTATGCGGCTTCGTCGTAAAACTGTTTGACGAACGACGCCAGCACCTGCTCTGTGTTTTCGTCCTCGGTGCCTTCGAGGACGAAATACTCGCGCCCCAACAATTTGCCGGCGCGCACAAAAAACACTTGCACGCACGCGTCGCCCTGATCGCGCGCGAACGCAATCACGTCTTGATCCACCATCGTCGGCGAGATCACCTTTTGGTGTTCGGCGACGCGCGCCAACGCTTGGAGTTGATCGCGGTAACGGGCGGCGCGTTCGAACTCCAAGCGCCCCACTGCCTCGTCCAGCTTCGCGCGAATGGCCGCCGTGACCGCTTCGGTCTTGCCCTGCAAAAACAGGCAGAGGCGATCAATCATCGCGCGGTATTCGTCGCGCGTCGCCGCGCCGGTGCACGGGGCAAGGCACAAGCCGATGTCGGCATAAAGGCACGCGCGGCGGTCGCGCCCGGTAATGTCGCGGTCGCACGTCAAGTACGGAAAAATCTTACGGAGCGTGTCCATCGTTTCGTGCACCGCCCACACAGCGGTAAAAGGTCCAAAATAACGCGCGCCGTCCTTTTCCATCCGGCGCGTGACAAACACTTGCGGGTACGGTTCCTGCCACGTGACTTTGATGTACGGATAGCGTTTGTCGTCTTTGAGGCGGACGTTGAAATGCGGCTTGTGCTTTTTGATGAGATTCATCTCGAGCACGAGCGCTTCAAGTTCCGTTTCGGTGACGATAAATTCAATATCGCGGATGCGTTCGACGAGCCGCCACACTTTGGCGTCTTGCGCGTGCGGCGCGTGAAAGTACGAGCGGACGCGGTTCCGCAAGTTGATCGCCTTGCCGACGTAGATAATCGTGCCGCGCTCGTCGCGCATCAAATAGACGCCGGGGCTTGTCGGCAAGGCGTCAAGAATATTTTGAATTTCGGGGCGTGGGGTGAATCTGTCCAAGACTAGACCCAATTATGTGGCGATGCCCAAACTAGGGGTTGCCCACTCTGCGGGAATTTGCGAAACGCTCTCTTTGCCGGTTGGCACAAACACTGGCTTGCCGATTGGTCGGACTTGGAGCGAGCCGTTAAAATATTCGGTCAAACGGTCACGCGCAATCTTCACATACTCGCTTTCTTTTTCACTGCCCATCGCGCGGCGGTTGTGCATGACTGCGCCGATCAATGAAGTGCCCACGCCGGCATACGGATCCAAAACCCAATCCCCTTCGTTGGTCAGCGCAAGGATACACCGTTCGGCAAGTTCGATCGGAAACTGGCAAGGGTGTTTGGTTTTTTCCGGGTGATTCGCTTTCACATTGGGAATATCCCACAAACAGGTTTCCCAATCTTGCGCGAGCACTTGCCAAACATCCGAAGGATTTTTGCCGAGCGGATTGCCGGAGGGTTTGCCCTTGTTCGGGCCTTTGAAATGGCGTTTGCCCGGGTATTTGGATGGCACACGCACATCATCCAGGTTGAAAATATAATTGGCGCTTTTGGTAAACCACAGGATCGTTTCATAACGCCCCGAAAATCGTTTCGAGGCATGCAAGCCGTGCCCGAAATGCCAAACGATGCGGTTCCGCAAAAACAATCCCAGCTTTTTGAACACGCTATAGTACAAAATGTCCAGCGGATAGACCTCGCCTTCTTGCACAAAATTGCCGACTTGCCAGCAAATGCTTCCATCCTCGCGCAAGACGCGAACGAGTTGCGCGATGACTTGGGCTTGGATTTCCAGATAGCGTTCGATGGAAACACGGCTTTCGTAATCCTTGCCCAAGTTATAAGGCGGCGAGGTAATGACAAGCGAAACCGAGTTGTCTGGCACGGCGACAAGTAAATCAGTCACGTCACCGTGATAGAGCACCAACTCGGCGCTTGGGGCGAACTGCTTTTCGATTTTTCTAGGTGTTTGAAAGAGCGGCAAGTTCATATCAGATCACTGTTTTCCTTTACGCGCTCGCACGCTTGGGGCGCAACGCGCGCCGCACTCCCCACAGCACAAGGAGCGCGATGAGCACGCCGATGAGCGCGGGCAACAAAAGCGCGATGAGCGTGACCCCAGTTGCCACAACGTCTTCGGCGACGCTGACGAACGCGTTGCCCAACCCGCCGGTGCTCGCCGTCACGACCGGGCGCGCGGTTGCCTTGACCGCGTGAACGCCGAATGCCAACACCAAGCCCAAAATCGCCGCGAGAACCGGGTGCAACTGGATCGCGTTCGTGCCGGCGGCAAACAAGATCGCCCCCGCGGCGGGGCGCACGAACGTTTGAATCGCATCGTTGAGCGAGTCGGCGGCGGGAATCTTGTCCACGATGATTTCGATCACGAGCAAAACGATCAGCGCGCCGATCACCCACTCATTCGCCAACAGATCGAACGGCGCGGTGAGCGTGATCCAACCGGTGAAGCGCGCGCCCAGCGCGACGATCAGCAAAGGGATGTACGCGTTCAAACCGGACGCCGACGACAAGCCGAACGCCGTGAGAATGTGGGAAATCGCCGAAAGCATAACCACCTCCGCAAACGTGCGGCAATTATACCATAAACAAAACGCGAGGGCTAGCATCACCCTCGCGTTCCCAGGTTTTCCGCACAGAGAGAGGCGCTTGGGCGCCGCTATTTTTGCGTCGCTTGGCGCGAGACCAAGTTGCCGGCTTTGTCGTACGCATACTTGACGATCACGCCGTTCGAGTACTCGGCTTGCATCAAACGCCCCGCGCCGTCGTAGGTATATTTGATCTCGAACGTTTGCGGCGCGGGTGTAGCCGTGATAATCGGCGCGGCGATGGGCTGTGACGCGGGCGCAGTCGTCGCTTGCGCGGCAGGCGCGCTGGGCGCGGTGGGTTGCGTGACGGGCGCGCTTGTCGCACTGGGTTGCGCGGCGGGCGCGGGTGTTGCGTTCCCGCCGCACGCGGCGACGACGAGCGCGAGCGTTACGAGTGCGATCACTATGCTGAAAGTGAGTTTGCGATTCATAGAATCATCCCCTTGGATTTGAGGTTTCAGGAGCAGAGACATTGCACAGCAACATCTCGATTGTTTTGCTTCAAGACTTGCGCGCTTATTTGGTCCCAGGACTTTTCGTGCGGACCGTTTCCCGCGCGCCAAGGAAATTGATGAGCCGTTGCGCCGCCGCCATGATTCTTACTTGGCGATCTATGTCGGCTTGGTTGGCATTATTGGGCAGAAGTCCGCCGAGGAACGCCGCCCGACCCAGGTGCGCTTCCACATCCGGCGGCAACCCAGACGACGCTGAAAAATACGCCCGGATTTGCTGCAGGGTCGCATCCGAAACCGCTTGTTGGCGCGACCATTTCCCCACACCTTGTTCCCGTTCTCTTTGTTCCATGCGCGCCCGCATCCGTTCGCGAAAAGGCGCGCCGTGCAAATCCAACAACTTGAAGACAGCCCAGGTGTACGCATCGCTGATTATCTTGTAGGCAGCGCCCTTGGCAACACCCGCGCCGAACGACGCGGCTTTGGCGCTCACCGATGCGGAAGCGCGCATGCCGATCTTGTCCACTTGCTTCAACACCGCCGCGACACGCGCTCGCTCTTGCGCGGCGGCGGCTTCCATCGCCGCGTTTTTCTTCGCCAGTAGTTCCGGCAGTTGCTTGTTTAGAAATTCGGCGCGGGCTTGCGCCGCGATGGGCGCGTCAGGGTGTAAATCGGCAAGGGCTTTAGCGTTTTCGGCAAATTCAAATAGTCCTGCAACATCTTGCGGCGTCAGTCCGTCCACATCCACATACTGCAACGGATTGGCATACGCATACGCGTACGGATTCAATTGGAGCGGATCATCAATCTGGGGCCAAATCGGATCGCGGCTCAAGAACCGTTGTGTCGTCGCATCATAGTATCGCGCGCGCATCTGATACAGCGTCGCATTTTCTTGCCGCACGCCCCACCCACCCACGAACGTGAACGGTTGCGCGGACTTGCCGGTGTGCCCCACCATCGCGCCGAACGGATCGTACGCGTACGCGTCCGTCACCGCGCCGCTCGCATCCGTCAGCGCCAGTGTCGAGCCGATGCGATCAAAGTGATAGTGCGCCACCTTGTTGCCGTCCGCCGCGTCAATCGCATACAACAACTTGCCGCCCGGCGTCCAGACATAGTAACGAACGCTCGCCGCAGCGTTCGTCTCCGCAACCAGCGGCGCAAGCCCCAGCGCAAAGTTGTACGCGTACCGCGTCGTCGCCTTGCCATCATTCCGCGCGATCACATTGCCGAACGCGTCATATTCCAATTTCGTCGCATCCACGCCGATCAAGCGCGATGCGCCGTCCCACGCAAATTTATTCGCCGGCGATTGCGTCAGACGCCCGCGCGCGTCGTACTTGTAGCCGTTGCTCGAAATTTGCGACGCGGCGTCGTAGGACAAATTTGAAATTTGTCCAACCGGTGTAGACGCAAGCGGCGCGGTGATTTTCGCGCCGGTCACTTGCCCCACCGCGTCGAGCGTGTACTGCGCGTCCACAATGTTGCTATCCTTGACGCCGACCAATCGCCCTGCCTTGTCCCAGGTCAGCGTCGTGTGCACCTTGTTCGACCGCGCGATCCCGATGGGGCGACGATCCTTGTCGTACGTGAAATCAATTTGCGTTTTGGTCAGCGAGTCACTCACCTGGGTCAGCAAACCGGTTTTGGAATCGTAGGTGTACGTGACGACCAGCCCGCCCGGATACGTCGCGGTTTTGATGCGTCCTGCATCGTCATACGTCGCGCCGAATCCTGCCCCGGCTTGCTCCGCGTTCGTGATGCGTCCAAGCGCATCGCGCGTGAATTTCACGCTGTTCGCCTCGACCAACTGATCCAACGCATCGTACTTGAACTGCAAGTCCAGCCCGTCCGAATAGTGCGCGCGTGTAAGATTGCCCACCGCGTCGTAGGTTGGCGTGTATGTCGTTCCGTCGGGATATGTCGCCTTCGCCAATCGCCCCAGCGGATCGTAAGCCAAGTTCGTTGCTTGCGCCAACGGATCGGTGAACGCTTGCAAACGCCCTTGCGCGGTGTATTTGAATTTCCATTCACCGTTGTTGAGGTCAGCGATTTTGGTCAGGTTGCCGAGCGCGTCATAGTCGTATTTCGTCGCGCCGATTTCCGGTTCGGTGACGCCGCTCAACTCGCCGCGCGCATCGTAACTAAACTGGGTCGCGCGATTCAGCGCGTCCGTCACGCGCGTCACGCGCCCAAGCGCATCGCGTTGCATCGTCGCACTCGAATTCAGCGCATTCGTCACGCCGACGAGCGCGCCCAGTTTGTCACTCTGCAATTTCGTCACGTTGCCCGAAGGCGCGGTGTACGCAACCGGCACCCCTTCGTCGTCGTAACCGATCTGCCACACGTCGCCGCCGTGCGTGATGCGATTAACCCAGCCGCGCGGATCATACGCGTACTCGGTCTTGACGCCGGTCGCGTCGGCGACTGAAGCAATGCGTCCCAGTTTGTCGTACGTGAACGTCGTGCTTTTGCCCAGCGCGTTCGTCGCTTTGACGAGGCGATCCATTTCGTCGTAGGACAAATTGGAAACCTGTCCCGCCGCATCCGTCAATTTAACGAGATTGCCATTCGCATCGTACTCGAATTTCGTCGCGCCCTTGTTCGCATCGGTGCGCGTGATGATGCGGTCGTTAGCATCGTAGGACAAATTGACAATTTGCCCCGCCGCGTCCGTAATTGCGTTCACGCGCTTGAGCGCATCATAGCCGTACCGAGTTTCGCCCGTGTCCGAATCTTTCATCGAAGCGAGGGTCAGGTCGGCATTGTAGGTGTACGTCGTCACACCGTTCGTTGGATTGGTGAGGGTGAGCGGCAAGCCGCGTTCGTTGTAGGTATACTTCCACGTTTGTCCCGCAGAATCCACCATCGCCACGACATTGCCTTTGGCATCGTAGGTGAATTGCTCGCTCGTTTTGTCGGGATAATCTACCTGGGTCAAGTTGTAAAAAGTGAACTTGGTTTCGCCGATGGCTTGCTCTTGCGGCGTGTAGGTGTACGCAATCGTGTTTGCTTGCGCGTTCGTCACGGAAGCGAGTTTGCCGGTTTCGGCGTGGTACGTGAACTTGGTCGCGTCGCCCAGACGATCCGTGATGAGGTTGCGCCGCCCGTTCGCGTCATATCCGAACGTTGCCGTTTTGCCGCTCGCATCCTTGAGCGCACTAAGTGGTTCTTTCAGTAAATTCGTGTGGGGTTACGGCATTGCCCGAAATGGGTCAACGGAATACAATCTGCAGCATCTCATGACCCAGGAGTGCGGCGATGTCTGGACCCACACCGAAATATCAACCAACTTTTACAACTGA
>CAIKBD010000435.1 GCA_903825565.1 uncultured Anaerolineales bacterium
GAACTTGCGCGGTTTTGGCGGCGGCATCCAACGCAACCAGTTTGGCTTTGTATTGACCGAGATCAAACGTCTCATTCACTGCCAATGTCGCGGTGATCGCTTTGGTCGCCAGATCGGTCGTCATTACTTCGTTCGTGACCCATTCGGCAACAGTGACTTGTTCCTTCTTAACCTCTTTGGCGAGGAGGTACACGGTGCCGGTGGAAGCCAGCAAGTCGGATTGATAAAAGTGCCCTTCGCGCGGCTTTTGCGCCAAGGCGTCTTCCGAAGTGCGGGTGCCGGGTGGGTTGCCCTTGACTTGCCAAGTGCTCCCATAATAATTGCCCGACGGTTTAAGCACCTGGAACGTCGCGCCCCACAATAACGTATCGGGACCCCACGACGTTTCGGTGCTACTCAATTCTAATGCGCTAAAGTTTCCACCGTATGGGACGGCTTCGCCCAACTTGACCGTGAAATCTTTTTTCGTCACATAATTGTGGCTTTGGTCTGCCAGAAAGTAGACTTTACCGAGGACTAGTGCCTGGAAGTTGACGAGCGGGTGACGCTGGCCGCCGGTGCGCACCGTGTAATAAAGCCCTTGCGGCGGGATCACAATCTTGCCATCTTTGATGTAACTCTGGCGGATCACGACGCCCTCGTTCGCCAGAATCAAATCTTCGACCAGCGTGCTCACTTTCATCTGGGGAAAGCCAGACATTTTGGTAATGACCGCAGCATCGGAAGCCGGCGCTTTGCGAATCGCCGACGCGTCTGTGGGTCCCTGCGCCGCGGTGGGGCTGATCACAATCACAAACAGAACCAGCGCCACACCGATCACGGCGAGCAACTTGGATGCTTGGGCAGTCATGCTTTGGGATCGCATCTCTTGTCTCCTCTCATTTCGTTCTCTCACTTTACAATCTACGGATCGGAACCAACCTGGTTCACGAGTTTAGCAGTTCACCGCGGAATCACCCCCTATCTTCTCAAATTGCCGAACGCGCCGCGCCGAAGCCGGCGCACGCGCGTTTGGTTCTGCGGTGACGTATAAGGCGGAAGCGGATGGGAATCGAACCCACCAGAGCCGACTCAAGTCGCCTCTCAGCGGTTTTGAAGACCGTGGAGCCCACCAGGACTCTGTCGCCTCCAGATTTTGTTTTTCTCTCAGCGAGGGCAGACTCGCCACCCTCGCTGAGATGTACAGAACTTACTGCGCCGATCCGATCAATTTGTCCCAATTCGCGGGCAATTGAACTTTGGTGGTCACAGGGTTGTTCATCCATGGGCTCGAACCGAGCCAGCCAGAGGAACTTCAGGTTCAGTGACCGCCGGCGACAAGCACCAAGAAATTATTGGGGCCTGCCGCAACCGGAACGGGATCCGTATCTTTCAGTGTCTTGAGCACCTCAGCCATAGCTCCTGTCGCGGCTTTGGCTGTGCCATCAGGATTCGTCAGGAACAGTGCATTGAATTCCGAACGTGGAATCCGCGCCTGTTCGTACATGAACTTGCTCATCGCCGCCTTGGTCGGCGTGTGAATCTTGGCAAGTGAACGCGGGTCTGGGATCAATCCACTCGAGATTGACGCCCACAACTCGTTGATCAGCAAGACACCAACCGTGCGCTTTTGGAACGCTTCAACCGTCGAGGGCCAGTGAGCCGAGTCAGGAGCAATATAGTGAGCGGTAGTGGTAATATTGCTGCTGACGTCAGGCGCAAAACTGTTGATCCCCATCACGCTGACAAAACTTTCGCCGGCTGGCTTACCCAATTGAACATGGAGAGGTTCCCAGCCCTTGCCCATCAAAGCTTCCACATCTTCAGCTTCGGCAATGACGAGAGCTTCTAGTCCACCCATAGGACCCGCAAGGTGCGAGGGTTGCAACCCACGGCCCGATCCACCAATGTTAACCATCGCAAGGTGAACGGCGCGAGCGATAGAACTATTCGCCGGATACTTGGGATTAGCCCCCAGCACATCCGCGCCAGAGTTGACCTTGATTTGTTGGGCAATTGGTCCGTTGACGATAATCAACGGCGTGGGACTTCGGACAACCCAGGTTTGATTCTGCCACGACACAGAGGTCAGGGATTGCATCGCCGCGAGAATCACGGGGAAGTATTGGGGCTTGGCGCCCGCCATGACCGCGTTGACCGCAATTTTTTCAACGGTGAAATCCGCATTCGGGCCTCCCCATTTGCCGAGGGAGAACGTGGGCGTCAGGGGGGTTGCCGCCAACATCGCATCCACTTTTTCGCGGGTTGGTGGCGTCAGGGGCAGACCATCGCCCCAGAACATGTCGTTCAAATAAGCGGCGTTGAACTTGGCGAGCGCTTCGTCGTACGTCGCACCGCTGTAGGTGAACGTGCTCGAAGTGGGCACCCAGGTGTTGCCGTCTTGTTTGAGGTACTGCGGCTGCCACTTGGTCAGCCCGTCCACGAGCAGCGGATACACAATGCTGGCTAGCTTCTTGCCGCCTTCCGCTGTGTACTCTAGATTCTCATTCGCCATGTAGCGGGCGATGTCCGGATAACCATTCTGTTGGACCCCCGCCATCATGCGGTCTTCATACCGGTCGTTCTGAATGACAAAAACAGGCACGCCTGCTTTTTCGAGCGTGGCTGCGATGGTACCCATCGCAAGAGCGCACGCTCATCAGCCACCGATGCCGATCACGGCGGCGTCTACTTTGGTTTCGGTGATCACTTTCGCGGATGTAACTTCGGGTGCGTTCGACGAAAATTCTTTCGGCATGACCAGCGTGACGTTGGGGAATTGCTTCTTCATCATCGCCGCAATTTCGTCATAGAACGCGAAACCTGCCGGCTGGAACTCGAAGGTGCTGGGCAACATCAGCCAGAGACCTACTTTTTTGCCGTCCAGAGTGCTGAGGCGTGGTGCGAATTTGTTCACCACCGGAATATTGCCTTGCGGGTTAAGCACTGTAAGCGAAACGCTTGCCGCTTGGTCTGGTGGCGCCGCTTGAACTGTCGCAAAGGATGCGAATCCAAGCGCACACAACGCGATCAGCAGGACGAGCATAAATGTTTTGCGCTGCATTGATCGCTTTTCCTTTCTGAGATTGATCGTTCCGCAAATACAAACTCTACATCCAAGTTGGCTGAGCATCACCTCCTTGTTGGTTCTGAACATGGAACGAGGATCGTTCTAAATTTCGGAGCAGAGACCGTCATTGACCTTTTCGATTATAGGACAAGGCGTATCTGCTCGCCCATCGGTAATAGTACCTAGATTGCTACCGCCGCGCGGATATGCGCTCGCGTAACCACTCAACCCTGCACGAGGGTTATAGGGTCGGTCACGCTCAGGTCTCGTCCTTCCTCAGCGTGTGCAACATAAAGAGAATACTCACAACGAGGATGCCGATCGATACGACCGCCAGACTCTGCCGATACTGGGTCAGGACAAGCACGCCTCCCGCCCCAACTAGGGCGGCGATGACCGGGATTCATCAAGGGCAGAACGAAACGATCACGGCGAGCAATGTGCCGACAATCCCCCAGCCGCTTTGTTGCGATTTGAGGATGCCCAGTTTTTTCAGACTGTACGGAAAGAGCGCGACCACCAGCCCAACCAAAAGTGCGGTGACAAGCGCCAGCGTCATTTCGGCAGGCGCAATTAGCCAAATGACTCGCCCGTAGAAAAAATATAGATGTTTGCCGCCGACGAGATAGACGCCGAGATAGACGAGCGCGCCGGCAATCCCCAGCGCCGCATTGAGCCGGACGCCAAGCGCATCGCGGATCAACGCCCAAAACATCCGCCGCTCTTGCCACGCGCGCAGTTTGTAGGCGACGATCAACGTGACGCCCACCGTCAGAACCGAAACCAGGATCGTGATCGAAAAAGAGTCCATCGTCGTTTACTATGCCATTTCCGCAACGGCGCGCGCAAAGGTTTGCTCGAGCGCCTCCGCGCTGATCCGCGTGAGCTTGTGCCGCCGATTGACGATCACCGTCGCGCCCGTGATCGCGCCATACTGCCGCGCCGGCGTCGGGTCTTGATCGAGGTGATAGATTTTGAGTTCCACCTGATCGCGCCAGCGCGCGCTTTGGACAAACGCAACTACCAGTTGCTCGTCGCCGCGTCAACCGGGGCAAGTGCTAAAAAATTCGACGAAAAGTTTTTGCATGAACTCACACCCAAAATAAAGCAACGCCAAGGGAAGCCCGTAAAAAGGACTCCCCTTGGCGTGAGGAGAAACGCTTACCCAGACCCTCATCGTGAGCAAGCCATTTCCGCGAAAAGCGTGACATCGTTTTTGCCGCCTCGACGACGGAGGCGACTGCGTAAGCCCTCACCGAGGGCTTGTGTAGTTTATCAGAGTCAGTCCTCGTAATAGAGGTTGACGCCATTCTCGCTAACATCCAGACCTTGGGCTTGAAGCACTTTAGCCATATCGAGTCGGGTTTTTTCGTTACGATAATTGTACCGCTCCCCTTGTTTCGTAAAGAGCCGCAAACGGTCCTGTTCCATGAACCATTCGATCCGGTCAACCTTGCCGCTTTTACAAATAGCAATGAACTCGTCTAGCGTGACTTCGGTGCCCCAGAGAAAAACATCGTCCTTGTCAACAGTTGGCTTGGGAGTAACTGGCGCCGAAACAACAGTGGGCGTGGCTTGGCGCGCCGGCGCGTCAACCGCCGGGGATGCCGGCGGCGCGACCGGTTGTGCCGCGCAGCCGATGATGCCTAAGCCGATTGCGCCGATCACGAGTATGCTCTTGAGCCAAACGCGCATCATTCTATTCCGGCCCATTCTTTGTAACCTGGGTTTGCATCACGCGTGTAAGTTCCGCTGGCAACGCCTCGTCCTCGCGCAAATGCGACGGGTCCGCCCAGTCGTCGTTGCCTTGTTGGAAAAACCATTCCACCGGCGCCGGCGCAGTATCGCCCCATGCGATGCCCGGTGGATAGAACGCATAGGTGTCCCACGCCACGTGTCCATCACTCCCCAAACTCGTGGCAATCGCCTTGCCCACGCCTTTGTCCGGATCGAAGAAATGTTGCGCGCGCACGTCGGGGATATTCTGCACGACCGCACTCGCCGTTTCGGCATTGTCCGTTTCCATCATCGGCAGCCAGACGACGCAGAGACAAATGTTGGCGTGAGGGAATGTTTCGGAAATCGCTTCGCGCACCGCACGGGTGCCCTTTTCGTATCATTTGGGTCACGTTGGCGAGAGCAACGCGACGAACCGCCACTGATGTTTGTTTTGATTGAACCGATCCTTGACTGCTTGAAGCGAATCGGTCAGCACCGTGAGTTGATTCGAGCCAGACATAGATTGCCTCCTCCATCGAATTTTTATTTTTTGGCTTTGGGCGACACCCAGAGATGATCGATCTTGGTGCGGGTATCGCATCCGCCAGGTCCGCACACGGTCAACGTGATCGTGCACATCTCCTTACCGCCGGGACAGGATGCAAAAGTATGTTGCGGATTTTGTTCCGTGCTCGTGCCGCCGTCACCGAAATTCCATAACCGCGTGGCAATTTCACCGGTAGACAGATCGGTAAAGCGGAACGGCGCGGGCGGCACGCCCTCCAAACGGCTTGCGCCGCCGACCGACTCCACCGAGAAATCGGCGACCGGGCGCGCCGCTTGGCTGGCTTGCCACACGCGCGTCGGTTGCGTCGCCGCGACCGGCTCAGTCGGCGCAGGCAGAATGTTCGTGCGCGAGATGGCGCGATCAAAGCGCGCGGGCGGCGTCGGATCGGGTGGGCGAATCGCCCAAACGATGAGTACGGCAAATGCGACGACCAGCAACGCGCCCAAAACACCGGACACGATCAGCGCGCCCCAAGACCGGGCGGGATGTCCGCGCAACAGCGCGTCGGGCACGACCTCGCCTGTTTCCCGTTCGTACTCCAACGGGTGCTCTGCCATCATTTCGTTTTTGGAAACACGCCCGGTAAAGATGGACAGATTGATCGGAAAGACACGCGGGTTGAGGTGCGTGTTGTACAAATGCCACAGGACGATAGCGGCAACGGCGAGCAACGCCTCTCCGCCA
>CAIKBD010000436.1 GCA_903825565.1 uncultured Anaerolineales bacterium
GCAACGACCCGCATCACGATCACTATCGCGGCTTGCAAGCACTCTATCGCGAAATGCGCGCGGCGTTTCCGCACGTTCTCTTTAGCGGCGAAAGCGTCACCGAGATGACCGCGCCCTTGTTGCCGCTCGCACAGACGCGCACGGGCGTGATTCAAGTAGACGACGCGGAAGCATTTCAAAAATTGTTCGCGCCGTACACGCGACGATATGGGCATCCTGGGATTCTCGCGCCCGAACCTGCGCGCAATCCGTGGACGATTCCCGCGTGGACGTTCGAGGCATTTGAGCATCAATTGAAAATGCAAGAGGCGGCGGGCGCGATTCCAACTTTGGGTTTGACGAATCGGCATATCCGTCTCGATAGCCCCGCCGCGCAAATGGTGCTGGCGTATGCGCGCCGATTCAAAAATGCGCTGTAATTTTTTCGCGTTGATGGTGCTGGGCATCGTGCTCGGCGCGTGCAATTTACAATCAGTCCCATTGACTCCTCGTCGCGCATTCACCGCCGTGCTACTCGATCATCGCGTCTACGCGATTGGCGGATGGAACGGGCAAGCAACACAACTCAATGTGGTCGAGACGCTCGATCCACAAACGTTGCAAGTGCAATCCGCGCCAACCTTAAATTCCGCGCGCAGTCAGCACGCAAGCGTCGTCGCTGATAATGCAATCTGGGTGCTGGGTGGCTGGAGCGCGGAACGTGGACTCGTTTCCGCGGTCGAATTTTTTTCGCCGCATACAAATTCCTGGCACATTGCAACGCATTTGCCGACGCCGCGACGTGAACCCGCCGCGGCGTTGTTGGGTCGGCGCATCGTCGTTGCTGGCGGCTTCAACGGCATCAACGATGGCGACATCGAGGGATACTCGGACATTGTCGAGGCATACGATCTCGACACGCAACAGTGGCAACGGCTCGCTCGATTGCATTCACCGCGTCGCGGGTTGACGATGGTCGCGTTTGAGAATAAATTGTACGCCATCGACGGCTACGTTGCAGGCGATGGTTACCTCGATACGGTCGAACGCTACGACCCAGATCGAGATGCGTGGCAAACGCTCGCTTGGAAAATTATGCCGCGCACGTGGACTGCAACCGTCGTCGCAGAACATTCGATTGTGATCCTGGGTGGATTTAATCGCGCCGGCTTCCTGGGTCTGGTCGAACGCGTTGACCCACGCACCGGAAAAATCTGTAATCCCGCACCAATGCGCGTCCCGCGATCCTGGTTCGCCGCTGTGCCGATGGGCAATCGCGTGCTTACGCTTGGTGGCGAAGAAATAAATCGGATTGGCAATACGATTGAATGGGTCGCGGTTGAATGTGTAAATTGAATTACGTAACTCGTGATGCGTGAAACGTGATTACGCATCACGCATCACGGATGTTTTATGAACCAATCTGATTTGATCAAACGTGCTCAAGGCGCACTTTTCGGCGTTGCAATTGGCGATGCGATGGGCGCGCCGGTCGAAGGACGCACGTCCGCCGAGATTCGCGCGCAGTACGGACGCATCACCAATTTTGTGAGCGATGCGGCAGTCGGCACGGACGACACGGATTTCACCTTGTTCAACGCGTACTTGCTCACGACGTACGGCGCGAACATCACACTCGACCAGGTCGAGAGCGAGTGGCGCGATAAATTGCTTGCGGCGAATCGCGCGTATCGCCCCGGCGGTTTCAGCGATGTCATCTCGACGCGCAACCTCGTCGCCGGTTTGCACGCGCCGCACTCGGGCGCGTTCGGTCATCAAATGTGGAGCGATGGCGTCGCAATGGCGATCAGTCCCGCCGGAATTATCGCGGCGGGCAATCCGCAACTCGCCGCGCGACTCGCGACGACGCTCGGCAGTGTGTCGAACGGACGCGATGGAATTTTCGCCGCGCAAGCCGTCGCGTCCGCGATTGCGGTTGCGATGGTCGGCGCATCGCCGGAAGACATGTTGCGCGCCGCGCTCGATAATGTGCCGGAAAATTCGTGGACGTTTCGCGCCTTGCAACGCGCCGCGCGCGTGACCCAGGATTTGCCGGACGACCTGGATGCCGCGCTCGCAAAATTGAGCGACGAGCTCGTTGTATCGTGGTGGCACTGGGCTGACCTCGTGACTGAAGCCGTGCCGCTCGCGTTCGGCGCATTCCTCGCGACGCGCGGTGAATTGCGTCGCGCGATTCCGGCGGGCGTGAGTCTGGGTCGTGACGCGGACACGATTGGCGCGATTGTCGGCTCGCTCGCCGGCGCATACGGCGGACGCGATGTGATTCCGAGCGAATGGCTCGCGCGTGCCCAGGTCGCGCCGGGCAAGTGCATCGGGTTCGTCGCGGGAATGAACATCGAACAGGTTGCCGAAAAATTGGTAGGACAAATTTCCAATTTGTCTGTTTTGGGTGAACTACAATGAACACATCAGCCAGTGCCGGTCAACGCGGCGCAGATGCGCGCTCCGATTGTTGGGTGCTCGTCGAAAAATCGGATGCGCCGAAAATTCAAATCAAAAGCAAAGTCGCCGCACTGTACGGCGATGCGATTCGCGCGACGATTGTTGCGACGCTGTCCGCGCTCGATGCGTCCGATTTATCGGTGACGATGGAGGACAACGGTGCGTTGCCATTCACGATGATGGCGCGCATCGAAGCGGCGGTAAAACGCTTGCGCCCGGAAAATTCGTGCACGTGCTTGCCCGACCTCAACCCCGCCGCGCACTACTCGATTGCGCGCACACGCCTGCGTCGCACGCGCTTGTATCTCCCTGGCAACACGCCGAAATTTTTTGTGAATGCCGGTTTGCACAAGCCCGACGCCATCATCCTCGACCTTGAAGACGCCGTTTCGCCGGATGAAAAAGACACGGCGCAAATTTTGGTTCGCAACACCTTGCGCGCGGTGAATTTTTACGGCGCGGAAAAAATGGTGCGCATCAATCAACTGCCGCGCGGACTCGACGATGCGCGCGCGCTCAGCGCTCACGGCGTCCACACGCTTTTCATTCCCAAAGTCGAAACCGCCGACGAGGTTCGCGCGCTGGATGACGTTATTACCCAATCACTAATCACTAATCACCAATCACTATTTTTAATCCCCATCATTGAAAGCGCACGCGGAGTGTTGAACGCGTTCGAGATTGCAAGCGCATCGCCGCGAGTCGTCGCCCTGGGTCTGGGTCTCGAAGATTACGCCAAGGATATTGGCGCGGAACGTACCGCCGAGGGGCGCGAGAGTTTGTGGGCGCGCAGTCAAATCGTGAACGCGGCGCGCGCCGCCGGTGTCACGCCACTCGCGTCCGTGTTCACGGATGTGGCGAACGGACCTGGGTTGCGCGCGTTCGTCGCCGATGCGCGCTCGATGGGATTCGAAGGCATCGGCTGTTTGCATCCACGCCAAGTGCCGGTCGCGCACGCGGCATTTGCGCCGACGCCGGACGAAATCGAAAACGCGTGTCGCATTGCGATTGCATTCAAGCAGGCGCGCGCGTTGGGTCTGGGTGTTATCGCGTTGAACAACAAGATGATTGACGCGCCGATTGTTGAACGCGCGCATCGCACGATTCGCATTGCGCGTGCGCTAGAATGTTTGCCCGCCGAATGGGAACCGCGCGTGCGAGATGTCGAATAAAATTGGACGCGGATGAACGTGGATGAACGTGGATAAAAATAAATTCTGCGTTCGTCTGCGGCAATCTGCGTCCAATTCTTAAGGATTACGAATGACACATCAAATCGAAAACGCCGCCGGTCGAATGGTGCCGACTCAGGTCAATGGGCGTGAGGTCGTGCCGTATCAAGGTGTCGGAAAATTTTTGCCGCAAGGTCGCAAAGCCGCGCCGCCGATTCGTTCGTGCGCGCAATATCCGGCGAATGGCAACAAGGTTGCGCCGAATCTAGTCGAAGCATTGCGTCGCGCGGGCTTGAGCGATGGCATGACGATTTCATCGCATCATCATTTTCGCGATGGCGATTTGTTGATGCCTCAGGTTTTCGCCGCCGCGCAAGAACTCGGCGTGCGCGACCTGGTTTGGTTTCCGACCGCCGTGTTCCCATCCCAGGAACCGTTGATCGCGCATCTCGACAGCGGATTGATTCATCACATCGAAGGCAGTTTGAACGGACCGCTTGGTCGGCACGCCTCACTCGGCAAGATGCGCGGCACCGGCGTTTTGCGTTCGCACGGCGGCCGTTATCGCGCGATCCAGGATGGCGACGCGCACGTGGACATTGCGATCATCGCCGCGCCTGCCGCCGATGCGTTCGGCAATTGTTCGGGTGTCGGCGGACGCGCGGCGTGCGGTCCGCTCGGCTTCGCGCTCGCAGACTCGCAGTACGCCGATCACGTCATCGCGGTGACGGATACGCTCGTGCCGTTTCCGTGCGTGCCCTGGCACATTCAAGGCAATTACGTGGATCAAGTTGTTGTCGTGGATCAAATCGGCGACCCGGCAAAAATTGTTTCAGGCACGACCCAGATCACCAAATCGCCGGATCAAATGTTGATTGCCGAGTACGCCGCGCGCTTTGTGCGCGAAGCTGGGATTATGCGCGATGGATTTTCGTTTCAAGCCGGCGCGGGCGGCACGTCGCTCGCGTTCACGATTTTTCTTGGCGCGATGATGCGCGACGCAAAAATCAAGGCGCGCTTTATTCGCGGCGGCTCGACGCGCTATCTCGTCGAATTGCTCGAACAAGGTCTGTGCGATTACATTCTCGACGGGCAAAGTTTCGATCTCGATGGCGTGCGGTCAATGCGCGACAATCCGCGCCACCTGCCGACGAGTCCGTTCACGAGTTACAACTATCACGGCAAAGGCAATTTCGCTTCACTGCTCGATTGCGTTGTCCTGGGTGCGACCGAGATTGATTTGGATTTCAACGCGAACGTCGTCTCGCACTCGGATGGATATTTATTGCACGGCATCGGCGGCTGGCAAGATGCCTTGTTCTCGCCGTGCACGATTCTCACCGTGCCGTCGTTCCGCGATCGCATCCCGGTCATTCGCGATCAGGTGACGACCTTGTGCGGTCCCGGCGAATTGATTGATGTCGTCGTCACCGAGCGCGGCATCGCGATCAATCCGCGTCGCCAAGATTTGTTCGATGCGTTGCGCGGCACGAAATTACCTCTGCGCACGCTCGCCGAATTAAAAGCCGAAGCCGAAGCGATTTGCGGCGGCGCGCCTCAACCCGCGCGCGTCGGCGATCAAACCATCGCGGTCATATCCTGGGTGGATGGCACAATTATTGATAGTGTGAAACGCGTTCAATGATTTCAGCCACAGAGTTCACAGAGGACACAGAGAAAAAATCTCTGTGCCCTCTGTGTGCCCTGTGGCAATAATGGTTTAATAAATGTCAGTTGTCTCTTCTGAAAAATCTTACGGTGCAATCCTGGGTCTCGCGTACGGCGATGCGATTTCGTTTCCCGCGTTGTTTCATCGCACGCATCAATTCCTCGAAAAGCGCCGCGAATTCTTGTGGCGCACGAATCGCGACTCGATGCGCAATCGCATCCTGCGCTTGACGATGCCGTTCACGCA
>CAIKBD010000437.1 GCA_903825565.1 uncultured Anaerolineales bacterium
AGCCCAGCGATTTGTTTTGCTCAAACATTCGGGCAAGCGACTCACGCCCGGCTTCAGGGCGACCACCGCCGCCGGTGCCGAGCAAGGTCAGCCCGCGAATCAAATCCTCGGCTTCGTTGCGATTTTGCAGTTGATGCGTTGGCATTTCATTCACTCCAGGGAAAGGTTGGACAAGTTGTACTACAAACACAGGATCATGTCAACGAATCCACGCCGGTGATTGACAAGAATTTGAAATGCGCTAGAATACCGCAAAACTTGGCACACCAATCCTGTCCTCGCCGTTTGTCAGTTGGCAAGTCCTCTTTCAAACCTGCGTGGTTAATTTTTTTCTACGGGTAAATCTATCCTCAGCAGAGGAATGGATCAAACATTTTTTCAAGGAGGAGTAGTATGTCCAAATTATTCAGCCGCGTCCTAATCGCGGCATTGGTCGCGCTGGCGATTCTCGTGGTCGCATGCGCGCCCGCACCGACACCGACGGTCGCACCCACCGCCGCGCCCAAGCCAACCGAAGCACCCAAGCCTGCCGCGACTACTGCCCCAGCGCCAACGAGTGCGCCTGCCGCAACCGCCGCGCCCAAGCCCACGGATGCGCCCAAGCCCACCGACGTGCCTAAGCCAACAACTGCCGCGCAACCGGCGACGCCCAAGGTACTCATCGTTGCCAGCGGGCAAGACATTTCGATGCTCGACCCACACGCCGGCGACGGTTACTCGAATCGCGCGATGCAACGCAACGTGTACGATCCGCTCGTCCGCTACGAAGGCAATCCCGCCAAGGTCGTGCCCGCGCTCGCCGAATCGTGGACTGTTTCCGCGGACGGTTTGGAGTACACTTTCAAGCTCGTCAAAGATGCCAAGTTCCACGATGGTTCGCCCGTCACCGCCGAAGCCGTGCAGTACTCGTTCAATCGCTCGCTCAAATTGAAAAAGGGCGGCAACTGGATGTTCGCCTCGGCGATGGACGAAAAGAGCGTGACCGTTGTTGACGCCAACACGGTCAAGATCAAATTGACCCAGCCGTTCGCGCCGTTCATGTCCGTTCTGCCCTGGATGTTCATCGTCAATCCCAAACAGGTCGAAGCGAACAAGGGTAGCGATGAAGGGCAGACCTGGTTGAAAGATCACGAAGCCGGCTCGGGTCCATTCACGATCAAACGCTGGGAACCCGGCAACCTCTACGAACTCGAACGCTTTGCCGGTTACTGGAAAAAAGAGGGCGCGGGCAATTTGACCGGCGCAATCTGGAAAATCATCCGCGAAACCTCCTCGCAACGCCTCGCCGTGCAAAAAGGTGACGCGCACGTTGCGGTTGACTTGACCTACGATGACATGGTCGCGCTCAAAGGTTCGCCCGGCGTCGTGCTCGTGATGGAACCGGAATATCGCACGTTCTCGCTCAAGTTCAACGTGCAGAGTGGTCCGTTCGCAGATGTGAATTTGCGTAAAGCCGCTGCGTACGCATTCGATTACTCGGCAATGCTCGATGCCGAAGGCGCCGATCACGCCGCGTTGATGGTGGGTCCTCTGCCGCCCGGCATCCTGGGTGCCGATCCGAAACTCGACGTGCCGCGCATGGACCTCGCCAAGGCGAAGGAATATCTCGCCAAGTCCAAGTACCCGAACGGTGGCGTCAAGGTGTCGTACATCTACGTTTCCGGTCTAGAGATCGAACGCAAGTTTGGTTTGATCTTGCTCGACGCGCTCAAGAAATTGAACATCGAACTCGACATGAAACAATTGGTGTGGACGGACATGGTCGCGTTGACCAAAGACCCCAAGACCACGCCCGATTTCTTCCCCGTCTATCAGACCGCGAATTATGGCGATCCGGACAATATCGCGTATCCGACGTATCATGGTTCGCAAAATGGCAACTGGACGAATCCGACCTACAACAGCGCAAAAGCAAACGAGTACATTGACAAAGCGCGCACGGCGACAACCGAAGCCGACCGCATCAAAGCGTATGGCGATTTGCAAAAGCAACTCGTCGAAGACGCGCCGGATATTTTCGGCGTGCTCGAAAAACGTAAGCTCGCTTTCCGCGATTCGGTGACCGGTTGGAAGTTCGTGCCCGTCGCCTCGAACGCCATCGAGTTCTATCCCATTTCGTTGAAATAAAACGTCTGGTGTAGGGGCGGGGTAACCCCGCCCCTACGTTTGAAAAATCGTATGGCATCTTATCTGATTCGCCGCATCTTGTTCATGATCCCAGTGCTAATCGGGTTATCCATCTTGACCTTCACGATTTCGCATCTCATCCCCGGCGACCCGGTGATGCTCGTCGCCGGACCACAGGCAACGAAAGCAGAGATTGCATCACTCGCCAAAGAGTACGGCTTGGATCAACCTCTGCCGGTGCAGTACTGGCTTTACGTCACCGGCATCACGCGCGGCGACTTTGGTCGCTCGATCATGACGCGCCGTCAAGTTGCCGACGATCTGCGTCTTTTTTTCCCAGCCACAATTGAGTTAATCCTGGCTTCGATGTTTGTCGCGATTGCGCTGGGAGTGCCGTTCGGCATTCTCTCCGCTGTCGCGCGCGACCGTGCGCCCGATAATTTGATTCGCATCTTTTCGCTCGCCGCTATTTCTTCGCCGCGCTTTTTTATTGCGCTACTCTTACAAATTCTGTTCGGCATCATTCTGAGTGTCTTGCCGCTCGGCTCGCGCTTTCCCACACTCGAAACCCCGCCGCCCACCGTCACCGGCTTTCTATCGCTTGACGCAATCCTCGCGCAAAACTGGGACGCGCTCGGTACCGCGCTCAAGCACATGATTTTGCCGGCGTTCGCGCTCTCGCTCTCGCCACTCGCGACAATTACGCGTATGATGCGCGCGAGCGTGCTCGAAGTTTTGCAACAGGATTACGTGCTCACCGAGCGCGCACTCGGTTTGCCGATGAATTTGATCTTGTTCAAGTACGTGCTCAAGAACGCGTTCATCTCCACGCTCACCGTGATCGGCTTGTATTTTGGCTGGCTACTCGGCGGCTCGGTGCTCGTCGAGACGGTGTTCGATTGGCCCGGCATCGGCTTGTACGCGACGACCTCGATCATCTCGCTCGACTTTGCGCCGATTATGGGCGTGACGCTATTGATCGGCGTGACGTTCGTCATCTTGAACCTAATCATTGATTTGATGTACGGTCTGTTCGATCCCAGGATTCGATACACGTAAATTTTTTCTCATGTCATTTCGAGCCGCGTAGCGGCGAGAAATCTCTCACGTATGTAGACGCGGATTTCTCGCTTCGCTCGAAATGACAGAACAAGTTGCATTTGATATGACTACGTTGGCATCCAACCCACTTGCCCGTTGGCGCGAACAAAATCAGAGCCGCATCGAAAATTGGCAACGCGGCTTTTATCGCTTTCGCCAAAGTAAATTATCCCTGCTCGGTTTGGCGATGATCGTTTTCATTTTCCTCGTCGCGATCCTGGGTCCGTACTTTGTGCCGTACCCGCAAGACGCCGAAGGCGCGATTCATCTCAAGGAACGTTTTCAAGGACCGAGCGCGGCGCATTGGTTCGGCACGGACGAAGTGGGGCGCGATATTCTTTCGCTCGTCGTCATCGGCTCGCGCATCTCGCTTTCGATTGGCGTCATCGTGCTGATCGTCGCAACGACGATTGGCATTGTGCTCGGCGCGCTCGCCGGCTATTTCGGCGGACTGATCAACGAAGTCATTATGCGGTTCACCGATATTTTTCTGACCGTGCCGAGTTTGATTCTCGCAATTGCGATTGCCGCCGCGCTCGGCGCGAGCATTCAAAATATGATGCTCGCGATTGCGCTCGTGTGGTGGCCCGGCTATGCGCGCCTCGTGCAAGCCGAAGTGTCCGCGCGCAAACAGGATTTGTACGTGCAAGCCGCGCGCGCGTCCGGCGCGAGTCACTGGCGCATCATCTTTACACACATCTTGCCCAACATCACGTCGCCGATCATCGTCAAAATGTCGCTCGATATGGGCTTTGCGATTCTCACGGCGGCGGCGCTCGGCTTTGTCGGCGTGGGCGCAAAACCGCCGACGCCGGAATGGGGCGCGATGTTTAGCGCGGCGCGCAGTTACGTGCCGCAGTACTGGTGGTATCCGATTTTTCCCGGCTTGGCATTGTTCATCACCGTGTTCGGCTTCAACCTGCTCGGCGATGGTCTGCGCGATGTGCTTGATCCCAGGGCGAAACGATAACGCAATTTTATGGTGAACCATTCACATCTTACGCGCGGGTACGTCATCGCGCTCGCGAGCGCCGCAGTCCTGTCGCTGACCGCGATCTTTATCCGGCATCTCACACAGGCATACCAACTGCCCGCGCTTGTGCTCGCGTTCTGGCGCGACACGTTCGTTGCGTTGACCCTGTTGCCGGCGCTCGCGTTCAACCGCACCCTCTCGCTTCGGATCGAACGCCGCGATGTGCTTTACCTCATCGCGTACGGATTGGTGCTCGCATTGTTCAACTCACTGTGGACGCTCGCCGTCGCGCTGAACGGCGCGGCGATTGCGACGGTGCTGGTCTATTGTTCGGGCGCGTTCACCGCACTGCTGGGTTGGTGGTTGCTCAAGGAACACTTGGACGCAATCAAGCTCGTCGTCGTCGCGATCACGCTAATCGGGTGCGCGCTCGTCGCGGACGCGCTCGACCCGGCGGCATGGCGCACAAACGTGTTCGGCATTTTCACCGGTATTTTTTCCGGCTTGGGCTACGCCGGCTACAGTTTGCTCGGACGCTCGGCGTCGCAACGCGGCTTGAATCCGTGGACGACGTTGTTTTACACATTCGCCTTCGCCGCGCTGTTTCTGCTGATGTTCAACTTGATTCCCGGACAAATTATCCCGGGCGCGGCAACCACGCCGCGCGATCTCTTGTGGCTGGGCACGGCACTCGACGGCTGGGCAATTTTATTTTTGCTCGCGGCAGGTCCGACAGTTTTTGGTTTTGGACTCTACAATGTCAGTCTCACTTATCTACCGTCGAGTGTTGCCAACTTGGTCGTCACGCTTGAGCCGGCATTCACTGCCGTAATCGCATACATTCTGCTCGGCGAACGGCTCACCGCGATTCAAATCGGCGGCAGTGGACTGATTCTCGGCGGCGTCGTGTTGTTGCGAGTTTCGGAAGAGTGGCTATCGCGCCAAACCCAACCCAGTCGCGCTTGAGCGCACAGAGAATTCGATTGATTGAAGCGGACCAGGCAAATTCAAAATTAACCATTCGCTTTGCTACGCGCGAGGATGCGGCTCTGCTCGCGCGAGTCGGCGCGCAAACTTTTGCCGATACGTTCGCGGCGGACAATACGCCCGACGATATGGCGGCGTATCTCGCAGAGTCATTCAATCCGGCAAAGCAAGCGACGGAGTTGGCTGACCCCAACGTGATTTTTCTGATTGCGGAAATCGCGGGCAAGGTTGCCGGTTTCGCGCAGTTGCACGCGAATGTGCGCTCGACCGATGTGGGCGGTGACAAGCCGATTGAGTTGGCGCGCATCTATACGACCCAGGAATGGATCGGGCGCGGCGTCGGCGCGGCGCTGATGCAAGCGAGCATCGCCGAGGCGCGCACGCGCGGGCACGATGTGATTTGGCTGGGCGTGTGGGAACGCAATGCGCGGGCGCAAGCGTTTTATCGCAAATGGGGTTTTGCCCAGGTTGGCACGCACACGTTTCAACTCGGTTCGGACCCGCAAACGGATTGGGTGATGGCACGGAGAGTTGTGGAGTAGCGTGTTCGGTTTCAACCTGCTCGGCGACGGTCTGCGCGACGTGCTCGATCCCCGGGCGAAGCGATAACACAAATCAATACTGAATCATTCACATCTTATGCGTGTCTATCGCATCACACTGCCGGCTGTTACGATTAACAAAACGAGTGGTCTGTAAACGATGTCCAAACGCGGCGAAGTTTTAGTAGCCATTATCAATAACAAGTTGGATTTTGCGATACTGCGTGAAAATTCGTGGTATCGAATTCCTGTTGCTAGCGTCGAAAAGTGGCTCAAAGAGAAATGGCCGCCCAAATGGTTGGCGCTATACCAAACACTCGCGTTTGATGCAGAAAAGCACGCGATAAATTATTTCGCCCAAGTCCTTGATATTCGTCTAGTCTACCGCTGGCAATTGTTTCCCAATGAACCAAAAGATGCCAAAAGTAATCGGCGATATTATCAAGTATTCGTCAAGTCGGTTCAACTATTACCCAAACCCATTTATAGCCGAAGGTATCGCAGAATCATTTTTATTCCAACAACCTGGGAAAAATTTGTTGGCGCAAGTGAAATAAACGATCTGTTTGACGAAAGCTCGTTGGAAGATAAATTGTGGGCGGAATTCAAGCGACACGATATTCCGGCGGAGAGGCAAGAATTTATCATTGCACGAAAAAATGACTATGTCTTGGATTTTGCCGTATATTGTGCCAAAGGCAACATTGATGTAGAAACCGATGGCGATTTTTGGCATATTACGCCCGAACAGGCAGAAAAAGATAATCGGCGTGACCACGACTTGAATACGGCAGGATGGAAAGTTCTGCGGTTTAGCGAGAAACAAATTCGAGAGACTGCCGCTCAGTATTGCATCGAAACCGTTGCTGAAAATATAAACAAACTTGGTGGTGTGGATGAAGGCAAAGTCATTCCACGAAAAATAAATCTTGCTGGTAGTTCTTATCAACCATCTTTGTTTGATGGGCTAGACAAGCCACCCCGATAAATTCAAATAATGTACGAGAAAAACTAGGCCAGTTAGCACAATGACACCTTTTACCTTACCCACCATTCCCGGCGAATTTGAATGGCACATTCCACCAGTCGAATGGAGTTTCGATCCTGCCAAGGGCTTGTCCATTCTCGCCGGCGCGCGAACGGATTGGTTCAACAATCCTGCCGGCGACCTGCCCAAGGACAACGCACCTTGCGCGTTATTCACTCCGCCGGACGAAAATTTTTTACTCAGCGCCAAAGTGTCCGTTGCGTTCGGCTCGACGTTCGACGCCGGCACGATCCAAATCCGCGCGCGGGGCGACCTCTGGGCAAAATTGTGCTTCGAGTACTCGCCGCAAGGTCGCCCGATGATCGTCTCGGTAGTCACGCGCGGTGTGTCGGACGATTGCAACTCGGTCGAGATTGACGGCGCGGAAATTTATTTGCGTGTGGCGCGCACGCCGCGCACGCTCGCGTTTCACTATTCGCACGATGGGCGCGTGTGGAATTTCGTGCGCTATTTTTCGCTGGGACAGTTGGACGCGGTGCGCGTCGGATTTTCGGCGCAATCGCCGCGCGGACAAAAATGCGCGGTCACATTTTCC
>CAIKBD010000438.1 GCA_903825565.1 uncultured Anaerolineales bacterium
GGATGTGGATCACTATCGCCGGTTCACGCGCGAGTTCGTTTCCAACTTGGATCGCTATTACGCGCGCACGCAACGCATCGGCAAGTACGAAATTTACACGCCCGCGCCGCTCGCGCATTTGCAACCCGCTGTGTTTGGCGACACGCTCGCGCTCGTCGGCTGGAGCGCGCAACCGGCGACGTTGAACGCGGCGACCTTGAATCTGACGGTGGTGTGGCAGGCGCAACGCCAACCGGATCGCCGCTACACCGCGTTCGCGCATCTCGAAACCGGCGGCGCGCTCCGCGTAGCGCAGGACGATCACGAGCCGCGCGCCGGGGCGTACCCGACGACGCGCTGGGCGGCGCACGAAATGGTGCGCGACATGTTCACGCTCAACCTGCCCAGCGATCTCGCGCCGGGCAAATATGTGGTGCGGCTCGGCTGGTACGACGCGGACACCGGCGACCGGCTTGCGGTGCCCGGCAGCGCGGACGACGCGTGGATATTGGCCGCGTTTGAACGGTAGGACAAATTTCAAACTGGTCCGACTTTGGAGGTGCGCCATTCTCGATTATTTGCACACGCTTGTCATTCCGACTCCGTTCCCGGTCGGGCCCGTCAATTGCTATCTCGCGGAAGGGGACGAACTGACGCTGATTGACACGGGCCCGAAGGATGCGGCGGCGCTCGCCGCGTTGCGCGAGGAATTGCGCGCGCGCGGTTTTGCGCTGTCGGATGTGCGCCGCGTGATCGTCTCGCACGCGCACGTGGATCATATGGGACTGGCGGCGCAGATCGTCGCCGAGTCCGGCGCGCGTGTTTTGGCGCACGCGCGCAATCGCTGGTGGCTTACCGATTTTCATAACGAGTGGGGGCGGCGTTACGATTTTTATCGCACAGTGGCGCGGCAAAGCGGCGCGCCGCCGGAGTACGCCGACCGCGTGGTGCAGGGGATGCAAATTTTTTCGCGCTATGCCGATCCGATCCCAGCCGAAAATTTTGTCGCGCTGGAAGATGACGCCGCGGTGACGCTTGGCGACGCGGCGTGGCGCGTCGTGTTCGCGCCTGGGCACGCTGGCGGCTTGATCTGCTTGCACGATCCCAGTTCGCGCACGCTGATGGCGAGCGATCACCTGCTCCGCGACATTACGTCCAACCCGGTGCTCGAACCGCCGGCGCGCGATGAGGCCGCGCGGCCGCGCGCGCTCGTAGATTACATCGCCTCGATGGAAAAAACGCTCCAGCTTGCGCCGCAAGTGGTGTTGCCCGGTCATGGCGAGCCGATCTACGACGTGCGCGCGCTTATCGCCGCACGGCTCGCGTTTCATCGCGCGCGGCTCGATCACATCGAAGCGCAATTGCGCTGTTGCGCGAGCACCGCGTACGAACTGTGCAACGTCTTGTTCCCCAAACTCAAATCGTTCGACGTGTTTCTGGGTTTGTCCGAAGTGATCGGGCATCTCGATCTGTTGGAGCGCGCCGGACGCATTCGTTGCGAAATGCGCGACGAGGTAATTCGATACGTGCCGGTGTAGCCCGCTGGATCAAGAAACGCAAAACCGCAAGTCGAACTGACTTGCGGTTTTTTTGATCTAACGCCGGTTTGCGTTGGACGCAGGATACGGCACGGTGGTGGGCGGCGCGAGTGTGGTGGTCGCGGTGGGGGTGGGCGTCGTGGTTGGCGTTGGCGTGGGTGTCCATGTGGAAGCCGCGGTGGGGGTGAAGGTGGGCGTGAGCGTCCAGTATGGTGTCGGCGTTGGCAGAACGGTGATCGGCAGATCGCCGCCCCAGGTTGCCGCGCCAACCGCGACGCCCTGGTACTCGATGCGATCAATCATCACATAGCCGGTGCCGCTGGCATCGCTGAACAGGACGAGGGAGATCGAGTTGCGCTCCGCCGTTGCCCGGCTCGTCGCGTCGGGCGTATAGCCGATCCAATCATCCTGGGTGCTCGTGCGAAGGTGATCGCCTTCGCCGAGCGCGAGAACGAGGAAATGCACGCGCACGCTCGTCGCGCCCGGCTTGGTGATGACGCCGACGCGCACCCAGTTGTTGTCATAGTCAATCCGCCAGTTGACGACCTCGCTTTGCCAGCCGCCGCCGCGCATCCCGCTGTCGCTGGGGCTAAAGCCGCTTTCGCTCTGCGCCGTGATCGCCTTGATCCAGTACCAGTAGGTGACGCCCGGCGTGGCGGTGCGATCTTCGTACCGCATGATTCGGTTCGTCGTGGCGAGGCGCGTCGCCGTTTGCGAATCATTCGTCGTGTTGCGGTAGACGTGATAGCCGGTGGCGTTGGGCACGGCGAACCACGTCACCACGACATGCGTGGCGAACGCGCCGTCCGTCGCGCTAACCTGGGTCGGCGCGGGCACGGTGCGCGCAAAAGTCGCGCTGACGGTGCGCGCGTTGCTGATCAAAATCGGCAGGGGGTTGATCGTGCTTGGGTTGCCGTCCGCGCTCCAGATCGAAAACGCGTAGCCGGGCGCAGGGATCGCGGTGAGGAGCACGTTCGTGTTCGGAATGTATTGTGTGCCGCTCGCGCAATTCGGTTCCGGGCTTGCGCTGATCGCGCCGCCGTCTGCCGGCGTGACGCTGGTGGTCAGCGTAAAGCAATCGGCAAAGTTGGCGGTCAGGGTGATCGGTGCGTTGACGGCGATGCTGATCGGGTTGGCGATTTCGTTTGCCGTGCCCGACCACTGCCACCAATTGTGCGGGGCAGTGGGCGCGGCGGAAAAGACGACGCTCGTCCCGGCGGTGTAGAGCGTGGGATCGCTGGCGCAGTTGGGCGGCGGCGACACGGTCACTGTGCCCCAGTCCGCCGGATTGCTGTTGACGGTGACGGCATAGCACGGAGTTTGAGCGGCGACCGGCGTGAATAGTCCGGTGAAGCACAGCCACACCAGGGCAAGGTACCAGGCCTTGCGATTCAAAACGCGCATAACAAAACTCCTTGAGGTTGGGCAACCTTGCGCCGGTTACACTTGCCAGCGCAAGGTTGCTGATTCGCGTTCGCTTATTTGGGACCCTCGCCGCGTGTGCCTTGCTTGGTCTTGTTCGCGTCGTCGTTGCGTGTTTTTTGATCCGCGCTTACGTCCGGCAACGCCATCGTCGTCATCGCCGGCACTGTCAGTTTGGCGGTGGCGAGGAAAAAGGCGTCGCTCGGCGTCGTCGAGTTGGTGCGCGCGATGAAGGCGCCCACCTTGCCTTTGGTCAACGTCGCGTCGGAGCCGCTCCACACGAGCGTGTTGTTGATGTAGTAGTACAGCGTCGAGTTGAGCGCGAGCACGCGCAGGGTGTTCCAATTATCGCCGGTGCGAATTGCTGGCGAGTAAACCCAGTTTTGAAGCGCGACCCACTGATCGTTCATGCCGCGCCAAACCGACAAGTAGCCGTTGCGATTGATCTGGAATTGGTACGCGTTCAGCCAGCCGCCGTCGGGCGATCCCGGCACGCCGCGCACGTCAATCCCGTGCGAGCACGAGGCGCACCCGAAACGCCAGAGCGTGACTTGGTAATCCAGATTCGTGTACTCGCCGAGATCATAGTACGCCGAACTGAACGCGCCGGGGACGCCTTGCGTGTAATACCACTCGGCGCCCGGACTGCCGATGGGGTACCAAACGCCGGTCGTGTACTTCCAGGGTGTCCACGGCGGCGCGACGAAATCGCCCGGGTTCGGCGGACTCGTCGTGATCTCAAAGTTCAGCGGCCCAAACCAGCGGTTGATCGGCGAGCCGTAAACGTACCACGCGTACTTGCCGTTCGGATACGTCCAGTCCGGCGTCCACGAACAAGTGTTGTTCAAACAACCTTGCGGGTCTTTGGTCAGCCATTTGGAATCGGAGCGCGGACCCGAAACCCACACGTAAAAATATTGGCAACCGCCGGTATACGTCCACTTGAACGTGGGCTTGTTCGTGCTCAACACGTTGACCGGCTCAACCAAGGTGATGTTGCACGTGGGCGAGCCGAGCGTGAATTTGAGTTCGGCGCTCCAGGTGCCGCACGTACTGCCGTTGCACGCGCGCACCTTCCACGCGTACTCGCCGTCGGGCAACGGCGAAGATGGCGTGAACGCGCAGTTCGCGCCGGTGGGGCACAACGTCGAATTGAGTTGCAAGTACCAAGTGTTTTCAAACGCCGTCGTCGTGCTCTTGACCCAAAGCGTGTACGCGTTCGCGCTTTTCACCGGCGTCCATACAAACGTCGGCGGGTTTTGCGTGATCGTGCCGGTTGGCGAAACTGGGATCGGCTTGTCCTCGGTGATCGTGATCGTCAACGTGGCGCTGGCGGCACTACATCCTGCCGCATTGCACGCCTGAACGCTCCACGGATAATCGCCCGGGTTTAACACCGCGCTCGATGTGCACGTGGATTGAATACAGTTGCCGCTTGGCACGGTCGTCACGTTCGCGCCCACCGTCAATTTGTATTCGGTTGCGTTCGTCGCCGCGTACCACTTGAACGTGACGGGCGAGGTGACTTGGCCGGCTGGGCTGATCAACGTGGGCACGTCGGGCGTGCCGTTGATCGTGAAGCCGAGCGGTGTTGCCCAGCCGCTATCGCCGGAACTGTTCCACGCTTTGACGAACCAGGTATACGCGCCGTTGTCGAGCGCGGCGGGCGCGGCGATGTTGCACGTTGCGCCGCTACACACCTGCGCCGCGTCGTACCATTGCTTGATCACATTGCCGTTGGGCCCGTCCACCCAGAGCAAATACGCTGTGGCGTTTTGCGAAACGTTCCAGGTGAACATCGGTTGGCGATTCGTCGTGTTGCCCAGCGGCGCGACGAGCAACGGCGGCAACGGCGCGGGCACGCTTGTCACGTGTTGCCGAAAATTGGCGACGGTGAACGCGGTGTTGTTCAACGTCTTGCGATTGTCCGCCGCGTTCGGTTGCCCCTCGGGAACGCCGAGCGCCTCGCCGCTGAAAGTCAGATCGGGATTGGAAAAGAAACCGATGCGCGGGCAATCCACCGTGCAACTGTCGGGGTACGCCATAATCGTGCGCGCCGTTTTGGAGGGCACGATGTACCCGTGATTGTAGGTGAACGGCGCATTATCGGTCGGATCGGTTGCCCAATCGTGGCGCGCGCTCATCAAGTGCGCCAGTTCGTGCACGAACGTCCAGTTGCCGATCAAGCAACTGCGCGCGACAATGTCAAAGCCATACGGCGCGAACGCGCTCGAAACCGGATTCATGATGTCGAACGCGACGCCGCAGTACTGCGCCCCTTCGATGACCAGCGTCACCACGTCCGCGCCGGACTTGTTGCGCCACGTCGCCGCATCGTCCATAAAACCATCGGAGGGATTTTGCAGGCGCAGGAGATCGGTGTCGAAATCGCCCGACTCGTTGTACGCAATTTCGAGCGGGTCGAGCAAATTCACGCGCGGGTTGATCTGGCTGTCGCTCCATGCCAGGTTCGCCTCTTCGCCGGCGGCGAGGATCAGCGCGCGGATACTGTCGGCGCCCATCGCGGCTTCGCGCGCGGCGGGCGTGTACAGCACCAGCACATCAATTTGCGTCCCATCGTCCTTGTTCTGCGCCGCTTGGGTTGTCGCGAGTTTGCTCTTATCCACAGCCAGCGTTTTCTTGTCGGCGGGGAATTTTTTCGGATTGAGTTGGGTAACTTGGTGGACGTTGTTGCCGGCGTAGCGCACCTGGTACGTGGCGGTCGGCGTGACGATACTGCCGATCAACGCGCCCTTGTTCAGCGTGAACACGACGCGACTGCCGGCGACGCCATTGACGCGTCCCGTCCACACCAAGCCATTCGGTCGCAGGCGCGCCTTGTCGAGCGTTGCCGTCAACGTCACGTCGGGAAAGAGGTTGAGCGTGAGCGTTTTGACGGCGGTCTGCGCCACCTTGCTTTGCGCGGGCGCGATGGAACCGTCGAACAAGTTCAGCCGCAAATCCACATAGCGCGCGCGCACGATGGTCGCGTCGAGCGCGCGCACGCTGACGCCGGTTTTCGTCGTGTCCACGAACAACCCGGTGTCGGGCGGCGCAGCGCTGAGGGCTTGTGCCATTGTCATCAGCGCGACCAGCGCAAATGCCAACATGCCAAAGCGAAACACGATTCTTGAATGCAAGTTGTGCATACGAGTTACTCCTTCAAGTAATTGGGCGCGCGAGCGTGCCGAGTCGCGCACCGATCCAGAAACGACATCGTTGACAAGATAACACACATCGCGGCGGCGAATCTTTTAATTGGATTGCAAAATAATTTAGTCCGGCGGAAACGCCTTCGGATCGATCTCGCTGATGGCGTACAAGCCGTTGCCGACGGCGCGCACTTGGAACAGTTTGCCCGCCGCGCGAATGTTGCCGACGAGCGTTTGGTTTTCGACGATCAGCGTGACTTGGCTCTTTTCGACGCTTTGCACGCGTCCGATGAGGGTAAAGCCCTTCGGATGCAGATCAATTCGGTCGGGCACGACGACGAACGTTGCGTCGGGGAACAAGTTGAGTTGCAGGGTTTTGGCTTGCGCCGAATTGCCCGGCGGGGCGACCGTGTTGTTGAGCGGATCGAAATTGAGTGTTGCCAGGCGCGTGCGGAGTGTCATGGGCTGGGCGGGGGGCGTGACGTTTGCCGCGTTGCTCGGTTCGAGGAACAAGGCGTTCGGCGGTGGGGGCGGCAGGTTGATACTTGCCGGCGCGGCGGGCGTTGCGCTGTTCGTGGGCGGCGCGGCGGGCAGTGGGCTGGGTTGGGCGGCGCGAGTGGGGGACGCGTCGTTCGCGGCGCAACCTGCTACGCCGAACGCCGCCAACGCCAAGACACTCAGGATGATAGCGCGGGTGGGACTCATCTGTTTCTCCTCCTGAAAGTACGACCACCGACGAACAACTGCCGGCTGTCAACAATTTTCATCCGCCGAAAATAGGATGCAGATTAATGCGGACGCTTTGCGAAAATATCCGCGCTCGTTCGCATCCAGCCGATTTTCATTTGACTGGCGGCGCGCGAGCCGCGAATATACAACTCTCTTGTTATCATACACCGAACGATAGGTTTTTGCCACAGGACTTTGTGATAGTCACACAATTGGAATGTGTTGCCGGAACGATATTGAGTTTAAGAAAAAGATAGATTATAATCGGATCAGGCACGGGATAGCGGACAGCCCATTGTGTCATCTTTACAGAGGTATTGGAACATGCGAACGAACACAGTCAAGCGGCTCTTGCAAGCCGGCAAACCCGCCATCGGCACGTGGCTAACTTTGCCGTGCACGATTTCTGCCGAAGCGGTGGCACACGCCGGTTTCGATTGGGTCAACGTGGATATGGAACATTCGCCGACCGATTATGGCATGTTGGCAAATATGTTGATGGCAATTGGCACCACGAATGTCATTCCGCTCTGCCGCATTCCGAATAACGATGCGATTCATATCAAGCGCATTCTCGACGCCGGTGCGATGGGCATCATCGTCCCGATGGTGTGTTCGCCGGAAGAAGCGGCAAACGCCGTGCGCGCCGCCAAGTATCCGCCCGAAGGCATCCGCAGTGTTGGTGGTGGGCGCTGGCGATTTTGGGCGAGCCACGGCGATACGCGCGATTACACCGATCATGCGAACGACGAGATCGCGGTGATTGTGCAGATCGAACACCCCGATGCCGTCAAGCGCGCCGAAGAAATTCTCTCCGTGCCGGGCGTGGACGCTTGTTTCATCGGTCCGAACGACCTGGCTTGGTCAATGGGTTTGGGCAAAGGACTGGGCGTGCAAGACCCGCGCCACGCCGAGGCGATCCAACAAGTTCTGCGCGCCGCGAAAAAAGTGGGCACGCCGGCGGGGATTCACTGCATGAGCGTGGATGAAGTTGTGATGCGAATCGAACAGGGCTTTCAATTCTGCGCGTGTATGAGCGACTTGAACATGCTGTTCGCCGCGATGACCGGCGCAGTCAAACAAATCCGCGAGCAATCCTCCTGGCAAAGTTCAGCCGAGGGCGGCGGCGTGTGAAGAGTTACTGTCGGGCGCGGCGGAACGAATTTGTCGCTAGCAAGCGCGATTGATTTCAAAATATTCCATGGAGGTCACTATGCCGAAATTTGCGGCGAATCTGACGATGCTTTACACGGATGGCCCGTTTGTCGAACGCTTTGCGCGCGCGCAAGCATCGGGCTTTCGCTTTGTCGAGTATCTCTTTCCGTACGAGCACGACATTAGCGTGCTGGCAAACGAATTGGTCAAGCGCAATCTGACCCAGGTCTTGTTCAATTTGCCTGCCGGCAACTGGGGCGCGGGCGACCGTGGCGTCGCGGTGTTCCCGGATCGCATCGCCGAATTTCGCCAGGGTGTCGCGCGCGCGATTGAGGTCGCGCAGTTGTTCAAGGTCAACCAGTTGAACTGTTTGGTGGGCAAGCGCGACGAAAAAATTCCGCTTGCCGATCAGCGGCGGGTGATGATCGAAAATTTGCGCTACGCCGCGAGCGAACTGGGCAAGCACGACATTCGGCTCGTCATCGAAATGCTCAACCCGTACGACATGCCGGGCTTTATGATCGCGAGTCCGCGCGAAGCGTTTGCGATCCAGGACGAGGCCGCCTCGCCGAATTTGAAAATCCAGTACGATGTGTACCACGCGCAACGCAACGAAGGCGAACTCGCCAACACATTTCAAAAAAATCTCGCGCGTATCGGGCACGTGCAAATCGCGGACAATCCCGGTCGCCATCAACCCGGCACCGGCGAAATCAATTATCGTTTCCTGTTCGACTGGATGGACAAAGTCGGCTATACCGGCTATGTCGGCTTGGAGTACATCCCCGAAGGCACGACGGAACAATCGTTGGGCTGGATCGGGGAATATGGTTACAAATTGTAAAGGATGAAGGATGAAGGCAGAAGGATGAAACGGGAAATTAAATTCATCCTTCATCCTTGTTTGAAAAATCAATCCAGGATTGAAAGGATCATTGAAATGTCTGAACGCATTGGTTTTATCGGACTAGGCATTATGGGCAAGCCCATGGCGCAACATTTATTGAACGCTGGTTACCCGTTGACGGTACTTGATGTTGTCAAACCGGCAGTGGACGAGTTGGTGGCGCTCGGCGCGAAATCCGTTGCATCGCCGAAAGAGGTTGCCGCGCAAAGTGATGTCGTCATCACCATGTTACCCGACTCACCCCAGGTTGAAGAAGTGGTGTTTGGCGCAAACGGCTTGCTCGCAGGTATGCGCGCGGGGATGCTCGTGGTTGACATGAGTACGATCATGCCCTCGGTCGCGCGCAAGGTGGCGGAAGCGATTCGCGCGCAAGGCGCGGATGCGCTCGACGCGCCGGTGTCCGGCGGCGAGGTCGGCGCAAAGAACGCCTCGCTGACGATCATGGTCGGCGGTTCACAATCGGCGTTCGACCGCGCGAAACCGATCTTTGAAAAGATGGGCAAGAACATTACGCTTGTCGGACAAGCGGGCGCGGGGCA
>CAIKBD010000439.1 GCA_903825565.1 uncultured Anaerolineales bacterium
CTTCTCCCTCAAAGGGCGAAGGGGTAAATTCCCTCGCCCCTATTGGGGAGAGGCGCTAGCGCGTCGTCTGTGCGGCATTCTGCCGCGTTATGGACGCGCTAGCGGGGTGAGGGGTGATGTCAAGCGACTTTTGAAAAGCCGTGTGGTACAGCAAAACAGGTAGACCGGACGAGTCTACCTGTTTCGGGATCGGACACGGTTGTGGCAGGGCAGTTTACGCGCCGCGCACGTCGGCATTCAGTTCGCGCTTCAAGCGCGCGATGATTTTTTCGCGCACCTTGCTCGCGTCTGTGTCCGCGAGCGTGCGCTCATCCGACTGGAACGTGAGCGCATACGCGAGCGATTTTTTCCCCGCGCCGACTTGGTCGCCGCGATACACATCGAACAGCGTCGCGCGTTTCAACAGCGCGCCGCCGGTTTGCGCGATGAGCGTTTGCACGCGCTCTGCGGCAACGTCCTCAGTCACGATCACCGCGAGGTCTTGGGAAACCGCCGGATAACGCGCGAGCGATGCGACTTTGTAATCCAGCGTGATTTGCGCGAACAACGTATCCAGGTCGAATTCGCCGACGAGCGCGGCTTGCGCCGGCAAGTCAAATTTTTCGCGCACGACCGGATGCAACTCGCCAAATTCCCCAATCACCGCATCGCCAATTTTCAAGGTCGCCGCGCGACCAGGGTGGAACAGCGGATTGCTCGATACGCCAAACGACGCAGTGAGATGCAATCCGCCGAGCAGAGATTCGACGACGCCTTTGAGGTCGTAGAAATCCATCGGCGTGGTGTTTGCGCCTTGCCAATGAATTTCGTCGCGTGCGCCGGTCATCACCACCGTCAAACGCGTGCGTTCGAGCGGCAGACGAATGCCCTTGTCTTCCGGCAATTCGGTTGCCGCTTCGCGCGCGAGCAATACATCGTCTGCGCCGCGATGCCAAAACACGGGACCGATTTCGAACAGCGCGACGCGCGAGCGATAACGCGAGTTCGATGCGGTCAAATCCAAAAGATTCGCGAGCAGAGTTTGGCGAAACACGGAACGATCCGCGCTGATCGGATTGGCGATGCGCACGTACTCGCGCGCCGGAATGGCGGGACGCGCCGAACCGGGGATCGTGAGCAGGGCTTCGCGTTCCTGAGTCGTGAAACGATACGTCGTCACATCTTGCAAGCCGGCATCCACCAACAAATCGCGCACGAATTCTTCGCGCTCGAGCGCAACGTTCTCGCGTTGAATCGGCAGTTCATCGTTCATCCGCGAAACCGGCAAATTGTCATAGCCGTACATCCGCGCGATCTCTTCGATGAGATCGTCCGTGCCGTCCACGTCGAGACGATGCTCGGGTACGGTGACGCGGAGGAGTGGCGAGTGGCGAGTGGCGAGTGGTTGCGCCTTGTCCACTGTCCACTGCTCACTGTCCACTTTGAAGTCAAGCCGCTCCAAATATCCGGCGACTTGCTCCGCCGGAATTTCGACGCCGAGTTGGCGTTTTACTTCGGCGACCGGCAATTCAATCACAATGTCCGTCGGCTTGCCGGGATATTCGTCAATAATGCCCTGCGCGATTGCGCCGCCACCAAGTTCGCGCATCAATTCGATTGCGCGAAGCAAACCGGTTTTCGCTTGCGCCGGATGCACGCCGCGACTGAACCGATAACCCGCTTCGGACGCGAGGCGTTGCGACGCAATCGTTTTGCGAATGTTAATGAATTCCCACGCCGCCGCTTCGAGCAACACATTTTTCGTGTGCGCATCCACTTCGGATTCTGCGCCGCCCATCACGCCGCCAATCGAAAGCGAGCCGCGCGTGTCGC
>CAIKBD010000440.1 GCA_903825565.1 uncultured Anaerolineales bacterium
GGGATTTCTGGGCAAACAGGACGTTTTGACAAACGTCCCTACCGGCGCGCGTAGGGGCGTTTGTCAAAACGCCCGCTTCTGCATTTCTCGTCTATCCAAAAACGTGACGCCCACCCGCGCGTGACGATTGCGGCACTACTGCTCCCTCGCCCCCGCACGTTTAGTATAGCATTGATAGACCTTCACATCAACCGCCGCCACTTGCTAGGCGCGTGTCACGTCGCGGTTGCCGAAAAGTTGACGCAGGAATGGCGCTGGTGTACAATTTCGGCGATGAAACTGGAAACTCTTTTGCGCGCGCTCCCTGCCTACCAAGTTCACAATGCCAATGATCTTGCGCTCGATCTGGCGCACATCACCGCCGATTCGCGCGAGGTGATCCCAGGTTCGCTCTTTGTCGCCGTGCCCGGGATCAACATGGACGGCGCGCAGTTCATTCCGCAAGCCATCGCACGCGGCGCAGTCGCCGTCGTCGCCGAAACTCTGCCCCAGTCTACCGTGCCACTGATCGCTGTTCCCAACGCACGCGTCGCGCTCGCGCACCTCGCCGCCGCGTGGCACGCTTTTCCCTCGCGCCAACTGCGCGTGATCGGCGTGACCGGCACCGATGGCAAAACGACGACGTGCCGACTCGCCGCATCCATTTTGCAAGTTGCCGGGCATCGTGTTGGCGCGATCACGACGGTCGGCGCGACAATTGGCGATCAGGAAATTGACACCGGACTGCACACGACGACGCCGGACGCGCTCGCCGTGCAAAGTTATCTCGCGCAGATGGTCGCGGCGGGAATGGCGTATGCGATCATCGAAGCCACGTCCGAGGGACTCGCGCAACACCGGCTCGACGCGGTCGAGTTCGACATCGCCGCGGTGACCAATATCACGCACGAGCATTTGTATTTTCACAAAACCTGGGAAAATTACCGCGATGCCAAAGCCATGCTGTTCCGCGCGCTCGCGCCAGCGCATCGCAAACCGCGCACCGCGAAGGTTGCCGTGCTGAACGCGGACGACAATGCGCGCGGCGCGTTCGATTTCCTGCGCGCGATCCCGGCGGATCAGCGCATTGTCTATTCGACAAATTCTGAATTCAAAATTCAAAATTCCGAAAATTTAGAATTCATCGCGGCGCAACAGATCGAACATTCGCCGCGCGGCTTGCGCTTTGGCGTTGTCACGCCGTTCGGCGAAATGGCGATCACGTCGCCGCTGATCGGGCGATTCAACGTCTCGAACATTCTCGCGGCAATCGGCATTGGGCTGGCGCGGCGGGTTCCGTTCGACGCTATGCGCGCAGGAATTGCGCGCGTGCCCGGCGTGCTCGGCAGAATGCAGGTGATGCAAAGCGAGCCGTTCGCGGTGATTGTGGATTTCGCGCACACGCCGAACGCGTTGGCGAACGCGTTGGCAACGGCGCGCGAAATTTCACGCGGGCGCGTGATCGTTGTGTTCGGTTGCGCCGGTTTGCGCGATGTGCAAAAGCGCGCGATGATGGGCGAGATCGCCGGCAAGTTGGCGGATCAAATCGTGCTGACGGCGGAAGACCCGCGCACAGAATCGCTCGCCGCGATCAACGCGCAGATCGTCGAGGGCTTGGCGCAGGCGGGGCGACGCGCGCGTGAAGATTATTTCATCGTGGAGGATCGCGCGGCGGCAATTGCGCGCGCGATCCAAAACGCGCACGCCGGCGATGTGGTGCTCATCGCCGGCAAGGGGCACGAACGTTCGATGTGTTTCGGCGCGACGGAAGAACCCTGGAGCGATCAGGACGCGGTGCGCGCGGCGCTCGCGCAAACAAAATGATCTGGCAAACCCAGCCAGCCGCCGGAATAATTTGACTCTGTTGGCGAACTCCGATGGACGTTAGAAACGTCCGTCTCAGTCAGGTGAAAACCCGATAGAATCGGGTTGAATCGGTTTCCAACCGATTTTTACCTATTTTAGACGCCGATTTAAATCGGCGGCGGGTTCGCCAACAGAATCAATAATTTTTCAACGGGAATCAACCGGTCGGGCGCAGGGAGCGCGAGCGGAGAACCTACCGCGTGATCTCGCTCGGCGAACCTAAATCAGGGCGCTCTAATCGGTGAACGCCCCGCAATATTGTTGCCACAAGGCGCGCGATCCGAAACGCAAGCCGGCGATGCGGTGATCATCCAAAAGGCAAAAATAAAAGGGCAAAAGCACACGCGCACTTTTGCCTTTTTATTTTACTCATCACTGTGCGGGTGCGAACATCGCGCTCCAAAACGCATCCATAAAATCCAAGCCCGGTTTGTTGGGCAACGCGCCCATTTGAGATTGCGTTCCCAAGTACATCACCGGGTCCGCCGCTTTGTCATCGAACGGCGACCAAGTCGGCAAGCCCGCGCCGTTCGGATCGCCGGTCTTGGCAAAGTTGACCCAGTAGGATGAAACCAGGTCGGCAAGTTTTGTGTCGGCGTCGGTAGCCTGGCGCAGTGCGCCCCAAAC
>CAIKBD010000441.1 GCA_903825565.1 uncultured Anaerolineales bacterium
GGTCGGCTTCGTCGAACGCCTGCGCCTTGGTTTGCGCGTACCGCGCGAGGTCGTTCGCCTGCGCGGTGAGTTGATTCGCCAGCGCGCGCGCGCGATTCCACTCGGCGTCCACGCCGGCGGCAGAACGCGCTTGCCAATCGAGTCCACCCAGCGCGCCGCTCAAACGATTGATGATCGCGGCGAGGTCGTGCGTTTGGCGCGTCAACTCGCCGGCGACGTGGCGTAAAAATTCCGGTTGCACGAGAATTCGAGGCATCGCTTTTTTCTCCGTCGCAACGCAAGATTAGCGTCCGACCCAAACCGTGTACTCGCACGGGAACAGAGATGTGCCATTCGTCAGAAACACGGTGAGACGCACATCGTAAAAACCTGGCGTGACCCGGCGCGTATCCCACTCTGCCAAGGGACCCGCGCTCACCTGCGTAATCGTGCGCGCCAGCGTTTGATACGCGTTGGGTTGCGCGGCGTTCGCCGGTCTGGTCTCAATTACATAGTACTCGAATTTTTCCGTAAATGCAACCCCAGTGATGCGAAAAATTTCGTCCACGCGTTGCCCGTCGCGCAAACCCAGGATGCGCGCGCTCGAATCGAGACAGTTGTTGGGCGCGTGCGCGGCGCGGGTCGGCGTCGCGGTAGCGGTGGCGGTCGGCGTAAAAGTTGGTGTGGGTGTGGCGGTTGGCGCGGCAGTCGGCGTAGCGGTCTGGGTCGGAGTTGGCGTGAGCGTCGGCGTCGCCGTGGCGGTGGCGGTGAACGTAGGCGTGGCGGTTTGCGTTGGCGTCGCGGTAACGGTGGCGGTGGATGTGGCGGTCGGCGGGGCGAGCAAATCGGCGACGCGCGGCGCGGCAACCGCGGCGGCGACGCACGCGAGCAGACCGCACACGAGCACGATGCCGGCGGCAAGCGGCGCCAGCGCGCGCGATTTTTGCGCCGGCGGCGCGCCCGGTTTTTCCGGCGCGGCAGCCGGAACCGGCGCGACGATTTCCACGCCAACGCTTTCGCTCCAAGCGCCCGGCTCACTGCCGGCGTACCCGCGCGCGCGCACGCGATATTTCCCCGCGCGCATTGCCGGCGATTCCCAGGTTGGCGCGTTCACGCGCACGCGCGCGACGCGGCCCGCGCGCCATTCGATTTCGTAACCGGTTGCACCGGGCACCGGCGCGAACGTCGCGCGAATTTTCTCGCCTGCCGCTTGCGCTTCAACGCGGCGCGGCGCGCCAAGCGCCGGCGCATCGAGCGGCACCGGCATATCGCCGAGCCAAATTTCGAGGAACGCAATGTCGTCGCTGGTCGGCGTGTCCGCCGCGTCCGCGATGAGCGTTTGCACCGTCGCGCTTTTCGGCGAAGCGGCAAACGCATCGAGCGCCGCCAAGCCGTCCGAGTACACCATCAGCAAGGTATCCGCGCGGTTGCCGTTTGGCGCGAGCGGCGCGACCCAGGTGTTGAGTTGTCCGCCGACGAGACCTTGGCGCGTGGACCAGCGTTGCGCGGTGTGAAAGGCGTCGCCGAGTTCGCGCGTGCGTTCGGTCTGGTCGCGCCACAAACGCAAACGCGAATCGCCCATCCACGCGAGCGCGAGGCGACCGCCGGGAATTTCGGCGCACGGCAAATCTATGCGCCCGCCGATAAACATCGCCTCGCTTCCCAGCGCGCGTTTCTTTTCGAGCACGTCGCGGAGTAACGCCGGAATATTTTCCGGGAGGACGAGTTGCTGGGTTTGCTCCGTTGCCGGCGCGACGAGCGCGTGCAAGTGCGCGCTCAGCGCGGCGCGGAGCGTTGCCGTGTCCGCGTGCGGTGGGAATTGATCCCAGAGCCAGGCGACGAGCGCGTTGCCGACGAGGCGCGCGGCGAGGTCGCCGTAGAACGATTGGCTGACGCCGTCGCAGAGCGCAAAGACGAACGTGCGCGCGTCGTGGCGAAACGCGAGATAATCCTGCCCGACATCATTTGCCGCGCGCGTTTCCGCCGCGCGCGCATAGGCGTAACGATGCGGGAACGGCGCGTGCGGCGCAATTTCAAACGTTTCGGTTGTCTGCGAAAGAATGTGCGTGATATTTTGCATTGGCATTGCCTTGGTTTTTTGGTTGGGGCAGACCTATGGGTCTGCCCGCGTTGGGCAACCACGCAGGGTTGCCCCTACACTGTCCGTTCCATTTCGGTCTTGTCCGTTGTAATCCCCGCCCCGCAAAAAATTTCCGCTTCAGAATTTCACGCGAAGCGAGCAGAAACCACGCGAAGCGCCCAGCATCAGAGTGAGCGGGCGCAACGGAAACCAACGAAGTTGAAGAAGTTAGCAGGAGCGCCGCTGAGGCGGTCAGCCGCGCGCGCGCTGCCACTAGTGTTGTACAACGCGCCGCCGCGCAAGACCCGATATTGCCCAGACGAGGGTCCCGCTGGTTTGTTGCGCGGCGAATTGGTGTAGTAATTTTCATCGTACCAATCCGCTGTCCATTCCCAAACGTTGCCCGCCATATCCAGCGCGCCGTACGGACTAGCGCCGGCGGTAAACATCCCCGCTTGCGTTGTATCATTCCGGTTGCCTTCAGACGAATTGAGTTTCCGCGCATCAAATTCGTTGCCCCAAGGGTACGTGCGCGCATCCGTGCCGCGCGCCGCTTTTTCCCATTCCGCTTCGCTCGGCAACCATTTGCCTGCCCAATCGCAGTACGCTCGGGCATCGTTCCACGAAACGTAAATGACCGGATAGTTGTCGTACTGCGAATCGCCATAGTACGTTTTCCGCGTATTGGAAGAAGTGTCACCCGGTTTTGGGCATTTGCCGGCGTCCACACATTTTTTGTACAGCGCGTTCGTTACTTCCAACTTGTCAATCCAAAACGCGTCGAGGTAAACGGTATGCACCGGTTTCTCGTCGTCGGATCCGTCATTGCTTCCCATCGTAAACTCGCCCGCCGGCACAAATACCATTTCGGCGTTGTCGTTGCCACGCCGTTCGGTTTTTATCGTGATCGGAACCGTCGTCGGCGTTGTTCGCGCAAGCACAGGGCCCATCACCCGGGTTAGTTCGGGTGAGGAGGTTAGGGTTGGCTTGGGTTCGGGCGTTTGCAGTAGCATCACCGCGCCAAGCCCAAGCCCCGCTAAAATCACAATGCTCGCGAATAGCGCGCCAATCGTCAAAACCGGATTGCGCCCGGCGCGTTTTGCCGGCGCGGCGGGCTTGGGCGCGTTTGCCGTTTTGCCAAGCACACTGCCGCAGTACGGGCACACCGTCCATTCGGGCTGGGTCGGCTTGCCGCACTTGCCGCAAAACGCCGGGCGTTGCGACGCGCTGGCGTGTTGCGTTTGCGCTTGGCGTTGTTCGGCTTGCCGCGCAATCGCCACAATCTCGCTTTTCAGCGGGCTGGCGTCCGGCGTCACGTCCAACGCCTTGCGATAATCGGCGAGCGCGGCGGCAAAATCGTTCGCGCGTTCCCGCGCTTCGCCGCGCGCAAGCAGGGCGCGCGCATACGGTTCGGCGGCGCGCGTGCGGTGCAAACGATACGCCTCGTCCAAGTCCGCCACCGCGCGGTCCATGTCGCCGAGTGCGAGGAACACCTCGCCAGATTCAATCTTGGCGCGCGCGAGCCGCGCTTGCAAATTCTCTTCGGGTTGCGGCGCGGGCGCGGGTATCGGTTGCATCACGATTTCCTCCACAGGTTGAACGTCAAGCGCGCTTGCCCACTCGCGCAAACTGGGGCACGCGTCCAGCGTTTCGCTAAACCACGCGCGCGCGAATAAATCGGCAAGCGCGGCGCGCGTTTGTGTCTTGAGCGTTTGGTACAGCAGTTGATAGCGTTCGCTGTTCGTCTGCATCTCGCTCGGCTCGAAATACGATTCACCCCACGCGGCTTGCCGCACGCGCGCCTCGCCCCAGCCCAGCATCTCGGCGATGAGCACTGCGCCGGCAAAGCGATCCGCGTCCGCGCTCCACAAGCCGGCGGGCGCGGATTTGTGCGCATATCCCGGCGAGCCGGCGGCAAGCGCCGGCGGCGCGGCAAAGCCGGGAGCGAAGAGGTCTTCCACATCCACGAGTTCGAGGGTGGAGCGCGGCGGGTGAATCGCGGGTTGCGCCAAGCCGGGAAGCAGAACATTCGGCGCGGAGAGATCGCAATGCGCGATGCCGCGTTGTTCGAGCGCGGCAAGAAGCGAAGTCAATTGGCGCGCGAGCGCGGCGGCTTGTTGCGGCGTCAGCGGTTGCCCGGCGAGCATCACGCCTTGCCACGTGTCGCCGGCGATCCAGGGCATCAGCACGGCGTAGGTGAGATCGGGCTGTTCGCGCAAGAGCGCGGTTTGCGCTTGCGGCGTTAGCACCACGCGATCACACACGCGCATTCCTGGAATGTTGGCGAACGCGGCGAGCCGTTCGGCTTGCGCGACGAGCGCGGGCGAGCGAAAGCGCGGCTTGAAGACTTTGAGCGCGCGCGCTTCACCGCCGGCGATGAGTTGGTAGACAATCGCCTTGCGCCCCTCCTGCCCGAACGGCATTCCCGGCGCGGCGGGATGTTCGGCGACGCGGTACGCACCGCCGGCAATCGTTAGAGTTTGGTTGGGTTGCGGTTGAAAAGTCATTGCGATCACCTTTTATCGAGCAGACATGGCGCACCGAAAACCGATGCTTTCGTTGCGCTCGCCGGGTGCGGCGGTGCGTTCGCGGTTTGCCGCGCGCACGCCGGTGCGCCCCGAATCCCATGCGCCGCCGCGCACAGCGCGATCCTGTCCGCCGGCGGGACCCTGGGGGTTACTGCGCGGCGAGACGCTGAAATAATTTTCGGCGTACCAATCCGCGACCCACTCGCTCACATTGCCGGCGAGATCGAACGCGGTGTACGGACTCGCGCCGCTGGGGAAACTGCCGACCGGCGCGAGGTCGGCGAAATTATCGTTAGCGGCATTGTCGCGGTAATCGGCAAAGCGGCAATTGCGATCACAGAAATTCAAGCGCGCCGCGCTCCACGCGTTGCCCCAGGGGTAGATGCGCCCGTCCGTGCCGCGCGCCGCTTTCTCCCATTCCGCTTCGGTCGGCAACCGCTTGCCCGACCACTCGCAAAAATTCTTGGCGTCGTTCCACGCAATCAAAACGACCGGGTAATTGTCGTACCGCGTGTTGCCATAGTACGCGCCGATGCCGGACGAACTGCTTTGCGGGCGAGCGCATTTGCCGGCGTCCACGCATTTTTTGTATAGCGCGTTCGTCGTCTCTACCTTGTCCACCCAAAACGCGTCAAGCGAAACGGTGTGTTGCGGTTTTTCGTCTGTGTTGGCGTCGCCGTCAGAATTCGCGCTACCCATCGCAAAATCACCCGCCGGGATGAACACCATCGCCGCGCCGCCCAGCGCGCGCTCTTCGCCGGCGCGCGGCGCAACCGGTGTGATCGTCGGCACGCCACGCGTGCTCGTCGGGGTGAGCAATGCGGGCGCGCGCGTGGGCGTGAGAAACGAATTGCTGGGCACAACCGGCGTAGTGGTCGGCGAGGATGCCGCGCGCGTCGGCGTGGCGAATGAATTGCCAACCGCAATCGGCGTCGGCAAAACGACTGGCTTGGCGATGGTTTGCGAAACGATCAGCGCGCCGATGCCAAGCGCGATCACGCCCGCCAGCCCCACGCCGAGCGCCGCCAGCCAAATTCCCGCGCGCGCTTTGCGCGGTGTCGCGCTCGCCTGCTCCAGCAACGTCGCCGCGCGCGTTCCGTTGCGGGTGAAACTGGGTTCGCGCTTGATCACCGCGCTCAACAATTCGCGCGCCGCCGGCGTGTTGCCGCGTTGCAACGCCGCCGCGCCGTTGTCGAACAGTTGCGCGAGTTCGGCTTGGCTTTCGCATTGGCGCAACGCGATTTGCCAGCGCGCCGCGTTCGCCGCATTGGGCGCGCGCGCGAGCAGTTCACGATACGCGTGCGTTGCGGCTTGCCACTTGTTTTCCTGCTCGAACATTTCCGCCTGCGCGCTCAGTTGCGCGAGTTCGGTTTGGGTTTGCTGACGCCGCTCCAAAGATTCGACGATGAGCGCCAATTCGGCGCGCAACGGATCGCGCGTCGGCAACGTCGCGCTGGCTTGGCGGTACGCGTCGAGCGCGGCGACGAGATCGCCCCGCTGTTCGAATTGTTGCGCCTGCGCGATAGCAACCTGGGTGCGACTCGGCGCGAGCGGTGGCGCGACGACGAGCGTCGGTGTTTCCGCCGGCGCGGGCAAGGCGATCATCAACTCGCCGAACGTCGCGCAATCGGCGAGTGTGGCGCTGTGCCACGCCTGCGCGAATAAATCTGCCACGCGCGCGCCCCAGCGTTCGCGCAAAACGGCGTCAAGCGTGCGGTAGCGTTCGCCGTCCGTTTGCATTTCGTCCGGCGCGAAATAACTTTCGCCCCACGCCGCGGCGCGCACGCGCGCATCGCACCAACCCAGCATCTCGGCGATGAGCACGGTGCCGGCAAAGCGATCCGCGTCCGCGCTCCACAAACCTGCCGCCGAGGTTTTGTGCGCGTACCCGGCGGAGCCGCTCGGCAGTGCGGCGGGCTTGGCAAGGTTGGGCGCGTAAAGTCCTTCGACATCCACGAGTTCGATGGGGAAGGGCGCGGGGCGAGAGGCGAGGGGCGAGTTAGGAATTGCGGATTGCGCCAGCGCGGGGATGAGCACATTCGGCGCGGAGAGATCGCCGTGCGCGATGCCGCGCTGTTCCATTCGCGCGAGCGTATCGGCAAGCGCGTGGGCGAGCGCGAGCGATTGCGCCGGCGTTATGGCGCGCTGTTCGAGCAGTAGTTCGAGCCAGGTCGGACCCTCGACCCAGGGCATCAACACGGCGTAGGTGAGATCGGGGTGTTCGCGCAGGAGCGCATTGTGGCGTTGCGGCGTCAGCACCGTGCGCGCGCAGACGCGCAAGCCGGGCGTGTCGGCATGAGCGGCGAGTTGCTCGGCGAGCGCGACCAGCGCGGGCACGCGAAAGCGCGGCTTGAAAACCTTGAGCGCGCGTTGCTCGTCACCGACGAATAGTTGGTAGACAATCGCCTGGCGTCCCTCTTGCCCGTACGGCATGCCGGGCGCGGCAGGATGTTCGGCGACGCGGTACGGCGCCGCGTCAATCGTCAGCGTTTGATTCGGTTGCGGTTGGAAAACCATTCGCGGATTCCTGGGTCTAGCGCACGGGCGTTGCCGCCGACATTTGAAAGCCCATCGCCACGAGTTCGGGCGTCGTGCCAGGCAACATCATCACCGCGTCGGCGTCCAAGTGGTAATTGTTTTCCAGCATCATCGCCCGATAGCTTTCGGGCAGCGGCGAAGACATCGCGCGCAATTTCTTCGCGTGGTCTTTGGCAAGTTTGGTGCTCGGCAAAATGCCGCTCCATTGCGTCGGGTCGGCAATCGGTTGCGGCAAAACGTCGTCGGAGATGAAAATATTTTCGATCAGCACGTTGCCGTCCGGCACGGACAATTCCATAATCCGTTTGGCGATGGGTTCGGGGTCCGCGCCAGTGTTTTCGCCGTCGGTCATGTGGCAGACGAGCGGCGCGGGGTAATCGCGCAAGCCGGGCAGTTCGGTTTGCAAAAGTTTTTCGGCTTGCAAAAATGCTTTCGCAGTTTCGGTCGTGCGCATCGGCGAGAGTTCCGGCACGCCGAGCGCGGCGATCTGATCAATCGTCTTGACGCCGCCGAGCAGATCGTAGACGTGATCGCTGTAGGCGAGCATGGCGATGCGATAGCGCGGCGCGAGCCGACCGCCTTTCGTCGAGCGAAAGACCATTTGGCGGATCGCGGCGGTGAGCGAGTCCATCACGACTTGGATGCGGCTCTGATTGCCGAGCGGCTGGGTCATGGACGCGCTCACGTCCAGCAAGTAGATGATGAACGCGGGGGTGTTGCGATTGGCAAGTAGGGTGTAACTCATAAGGCACGAATTGGGGCGCGGGTAGTTGTCCGCTGGTTGCGGAGAAACTGGCAACGCGCCGTCTCCTTTCTTCAAGAAATATTTGGTTTGGCGCAGAGGATTCTGCGCGCAGGTCACTGGCGGATAGTTTGGATGTGCCCGGTGTTGGGCTGGCGTTTGTGCAGTTCGACGCCGAGTCCGGCGAACACGAGCGCTGGTTTGCCCGACCCGGATGGTCCGATGACGAAGGTCATTTTACCAGTTGCCTGTCTAAATGGGATAGCAAAGCCCGAGAGGTCAATCCCATATAGCCACCATGTCGCCTTTTTCCCGATCACTTCCACAACGTGGGTACTTGCCAGGAAAGGTCCAGCGCGCAACGGCATGTTTGACAGACCTTGGACGCGGCTATTTCGTTTGCCCCATTTATACATCGCCAAATATGCAAGTGTGCGCTCTCGTTCAGCCGTTCTTTTCTTTCGATTCCCCAGTTTGCGCCAAGCCCAGAATTTGTTCCGCCAACGATTCGAGCAACGCGCGCTCTGCAACTTGCGCGCGCCATTGCGCGGGAATTTCTTCCTCGCCATAAAATGCGCCTGCCAGTTGTCCAAAGATCGCGCCGGTCGTATCCGCATCTTCTCCCAGGTTGACCGCCAAAAGACAGCCCTCCCGAAACGTGTGGCATTTGCAGAATGCCCACAATGCCGCTTCCAGCGCATGCACGACATAGCCCGTGCCACGAATCTGCGGCGGCTCTTTGCGTTTGAACGAGCCGCGCGCTACCGCATCAACTTCCGGACACAGCGGATGCGTGTCCCAGTATCCCAGAATTGGCGCGTAGCGTCCAGCCAACAGTTCGGCTTTCGTCGCGCCGTGAATCGCGCCGACGATGAGTGCGCCATAATAGCGGCACGCATCAATGGCAGTTTGCGCGCCGTGCGTGGTGCGAGAACTATCGCCCGATTTTTCGATGGCTTGAACTGGATGCTGGGCAAAAAAGAGCGGTACGGGCGCAAGGCGCATCAGCGACCCATTGCCCGCCGAATAGGAATCGGTGGGTCCAGCATAGGGTTCACGAGTGCGTTCAAAAAGTTGAAGCGCCGCGCGCACCGTGTTGCCAACATCAAAGCACTTGCCATTACTGCTCAAGTATCCGTGGCGATACCATCGCACATAGCGTTCCATCTGATCGCCCGGGTCATACGCGCGGCGTTCGACCAAGCTGGATGCGAGACACAATGCCATTGACGTATCATCCGTCCATTGACCCGGTTTCAAGCCAAATGGTCCACCGCCAATCATATCGCCGATGGGTTGAAATTTTCCTGGGGGTTTGAATTCTAGCGTCGTGCCAACCGCATCGCCAATCGCCAATCCCAGGAGTGCACCGCGATAACGTGACCGCGGTTCTCGATAAAATCGCATCTGGTGATGCAAGCGCGTTGCCCACGCCAGATTCCGCTTCGCCAGCTGTTGTTGTTGGCGTTCCCATTCCGGTTCGTCGCCAAAACTTTCCCGCCAATCCAATTGACCTGTGCGCGCCATTCGGTTCAACAGCCGCTCATCGCCCTCATTCTCTGGCTTCAAGCGAACGATTTCTTTACCACTCATCGCTATCACAATTTTACGAATCACGGGCGGCTTCCTTCGGAATCAACTCCAGTTAGTCGTTCCATTGTCCTTTGTCGGCAGCTCCATCACCGGCGGGATTATCGGCAAATTATCATTGGCACTTCCAGCCTAAAGTCAAATCGCCGCTATTGACGGCGTTAGGATGATCGGGATATAGCGTCCTGCAAAAGTGGTTAAAATCTACGCTCGTTTCGCCTGTTGGGTAGTGGCAACTCCAAATCCATTCTCTACTGTTGTTTGGGAAAATGCTCATTGTTCCTGAGCCGGCTTCAGGACCGTAAATTAGTCGGCAATAATCGGCGATGAGTTTTTGCCCTGGACTGGTAGCCGACGACCATTCTGATGCTGGTGGTTTAGAAATTGTAGGCGTTCTTTTGACCGGGGCTATCGTTGGACTAGCCACAACTGGTTGACGTTCCCGCCCAGCCGACTGACGTTCTACCACCACGATCAGACTATCATTATAACCACGAATTTCACGAACGCGATCTTTATTGCTAAACGTGATCAAGAATTTTTTACCAATTTCATATTCATCGCATTGCACTTGCCCGTTTGTATCTTCCCAGAGTATAAACATGTGGTAACGTTGCTGGGACGTGAGTTCAACGGTTTTCTGAATTCCTACAGACAGTCCAACGGGTCCCAAACCAATTCGTGCCTTTGGAGCAAATCCGCCTGACACAGATACTTTACCATTCGCATCCACTGAGACGCCTATGCTGACTGGACCTGCATCTACATTGCTCACGACGCTGACCCCTTGAGTCGAATTGTTACAACTGCAAACAAGAAGTAAAAGTGCAAGCGTGGAAAATATGGCTTGAGTTTTCATTTCCTGCCTCTTTTTTAGATAGCTATTCTAACTGTATAAACAAACGCCCGGATGGTGCTTGAGCAACGCAGGCGACTTGTGGTACACCATCACCACTCTACTCTCAACGCTGGGTACGCGCGGGCAGGTTCAAGCGCCTGTGAAAAACCGGTCTACTGGAGACTGCTAAAAAACGTCAAAACACTTGGCGACGAAACCGATACATCGCCTATTGGGTTTTGCGCTGATGCTTGTCCGCATACATCTGTGCATCGGCAAGCTTGAACGTTTCGCGCAGGTTGCCACTCGTCATGGTGGCAATGCCCAGCGACAGATGCAGCGGCAAAATCCCCGGCATCCGATTCAGTGCATCAAGATGTTTGTGGATTCTGAGCACGATTTGCCTGGCGGTTGTGGCGTCGGTGTAGGGTAAAAGCACGGCGAACTCGTCGCCGCCAATGCGCGCCAAGATGTCAGAGACGCGGAGAGAACTCTGCAAGACCTGGGTCACATCTCGGAGCAATTGGTCGCCTGCCGCATGTCCCAGTGTATCGTTAGTCACTTTCATGTTATCCAGGTCGGCGACGAGCAAACTGATCGGCAGTTCACGGCTGGTACTCAAGCGATCCATTTCCGTTTCAAAAAAAGCGCGATTGTAGATACCCGTTAAGCTATCGTGCGTGCTTAAATACAACAGTTGTGCCTCAGTCCGTTTCCGCGCTTTTAATTCCGCGTCCATCCGCGTCAAGGCATATTGCAATGCCTGAAATGCGGCTAGGGTCATGCCGCTCACAGCCCCAAAGATCAGCGTATAGGTCCACCATTGAGTCAGTCCTACCGAATAATCGGGCGTAGGCAACCAGCCGTTACCCTCTGCCCAAATGATGCCTAGCACCGCGCCAGAGCACAAGGTCGTAATTGCCAACAAACCGCGCCACTCGAATAATAAGCCCGCCGCAATGATGATGATCACATACGCCGTCGTCGTGGGCGAACGGATCGTGCCCAGTTGGGTGATTGCCAAAGTTACGTACCCAAAAGCCAGGAGGACGAGGGTTAGGCTCACCTGAGCGGGTTGACGCCGGCACAAGACGAACCGCAGAAAAATACAGACCAGCAGGAAAAGGACATTCAGCATAACAACAGGCAGTGGGGTAGACCGTCCAGTAAGATTGACCACGATCAAGATCGGCAGAGCCACGATGATTGCAGCTAGAATGATATGGAGTAATGCAATCCGTCGTGCGCGAATCGAGTGATCCGTCCAGATAGGCGCGGCAAGCGCGTGTTTGAGTCGGTCACCCAGAGACATAGATTTCATAAATTCAGGCACGGGACGCTCTGCAACTGTTTACTCCAATCCAGTCCGCCATGTTGTTTCGATGGAAAATGATTGATTGAACCACTGATTCACCGTCTGTTCATTACAACAAATTCCGTTTGGGTAGAGACTTTCGCAAAGCGTGAACGGCTCTACCCAAACGTCCATCAATCAATTTAGAATCCGCTAAGAGAGTGTTTTATAAATCCGGTCAAAGACTTGATTGGACGCGGACGAGCGCGGAAAACGCGGATAAAAACCAAATTCTAAAAATAATTTAATCCGCGTACATCCGCGTTTTCCGCGTCCAATTACCCGATTGTCCCA
>CAIKBD010000442.1 GCA_903825565.1 uncultured Anaerolineales bacterium
CCCGTTTTCCAAGGCGTACTTGTTTGTTCTATCCAATCCTACGCGGGAGTCCGTTCCCGGGTCTCTCAATGGCTCTGGGTTGGTCTGGGGCACCTCTTGGTTTGTCTCCGGTGAATTTCATATCCACACAGGTCGCACCCCCAGTTCAAAAAAAGTATTTTCAGCAAAATGACGAGCACAAACTCGTCAAAACCCGAACAAACTCGTGTCTTTTTGTGATTGGCTTTTCTTTTGTCTGTGAGAGAGTGCGCGCATCAAACACAAACAAACCACTGGCTTGCAAATTCAGCGAATCCCAGACGGAGAAACTACCATGAAAAACGCCCAAACGAAATTCCAAAAAATGGTTGCCAAAATCGACGCCCGCCGTGCTTTCGAAGCTATGACCCCAACCGAGCAACTTGCTTATCGGCGCGCCAAACAAATGGCCCGTTCTGTTGTGCAACGTCCTGTTCATCCACTGGATGCCATCATCCGCGCCGAGCGCGAGGCGCGCGAAGCGATGCTCCCGAAACCCACACCCCCGACCTGCCCGCAGGGTGGCACGCACGATTACAAAATCGTCGCCACTGGTCGTTGCTACTGCAAAGCCATCTGTACCAAGTGCGGTGACGTGTCTGAAGTGGATTCGAGCGATTAACCTAAAACCCATTCAACCGCCGGAGATATTACCATGCATGCATTTATCGTCCCAGCGAATACACCCATCCTGGTCATCCGTACAAATGTCGAATGGGTACCCCAGAATTTTCGGCGGGCAACCACAACACTCGAGAATTTGTTCTTTGCCGAAGACCTGCGGATTGATCCCACTGGCATCCAACCATCGGCATGCGTCCCAGGTGGTGTGACCATCGGTAGCACGTACGCCGAGCGCGGTTACTTTGGCTTTTTACGTGCCGGTGAAACGCACTATTGTCTGGTCCACGCGCGCTATCTCACGCAAGGATAGCCTTCCTCTATCTGATTCACACCATTCCCTTCGTTTACTTTTTCACACCCCCGGTGAGTACCGGGGGTAAACCAGGGTCGCCAATCCCAGAATTTGCATATAACACCTCACGTACAGATGGGGCGGGTCCAAGCCCAAGATGGTCTGCCCACTCGATAGACAGCGCGTTCTTTTCGTGCGATAGTGGAGCTAGAAAAGCGTTTCAACGCTATGGGAGGTGTACGATGTTTGAACAAATCACTTTAGATCTCTTGGTTGTCTTGAGTCTGTTCGTCCTGCGGGTGGGTGTGCCGATCATGATTTTCTTCGGGATTGCTCGCTGGATCGAACGCAAGTTACGTCCCACGGAAACCCTCGAACCAAAACGACATTCCACGCATGTCCACGCCCATGTGTAATGCCCTGTGCTAATCCTAATTGGTGGTTCAGGCACTTGGCTGCCGATTTCGGAATAGAATAACGCTAAACCACGCACCCACATCACAACGACCTGTTTGCAATTGCCCTGATTGGTGAACTTTACCAATCAGGGCAGTTTAATTCTAATCTAGTTTCTGTTGGGAAACCCCCGGAAGACGGGTGCATCAACACCCGGGGTAGCCCCAATCCGAATTAGCCAAATGAGCCACCTGGAGTAAAATCAGGTTACCAAACCAAAGATTCTGTCTCCAGGAGGCTCGATGCTGATTATAGCATATCCGCGCGATTCCGCCTTTCTCACGCTCACGCCCTTTATCAAGTTGGATCCGCAGTTGGTGGTCATAGACCGGATGCTCCAAGATCGCAAACTGATTTTGCTCGCCACCAACGATCTGGCGCTTTCTGCACCCAAAGCCTTGTGGAATGGCCGTCCTTCCACACCCGTCACGGTGACCTTGCGAATTGCGGTCATGCGCCGTCTGACCAATTGGGCCTGGCGCACCTTGGAGAAAGAGATCAACGGCAGTATGCAATGGCGCTGGTTTTGTGCGCTCGAAGCGCAGCGTTGTCCGCACTATTCCACTCTGCGCGACCGCGAAGCCTTGATTCGATCCGTGACCTTGCATCGGCTCAATGACCGGGTCGTCCGGTTGGCCAAGCGCGAAGGTGTGACGCAGGGAAAAAAATGCGTGCCGACGGCTCGGTCACCGAAACGCTCATGCATTTTCCGACGGATAGTTGGCTCTTGGCAGACAGTGTGCGAGTCATCGGTCGGACGTTGGCCGCCGCACGGCATCTGCTCAAGCCCCAGAGTTCATCCGATAAAAAATTGTTCCGCGACGCGCACCGCCGCGCGAAGCACCTGGCTCGCCAAATCGCGCAACGGAGCCGCGCGACGAAAGGTCAAAAAGCGCCTGAAAATCAGGCGTTCCGGCAATATCGTTCTTTGGTGCAGGTGACGCGCACGAGTGTGACCCACGGTTGGGACATCGTCGTGCGGTTAAACCAACTGGGAACGCCCGCGGCCCTGGCCTTGGTGACGACGCTCGAACACTATTTGCCGCTGGTGGTCCAAGTCCTTGACCAAACGACCCGGCGCGTGTTTCAGCACGAACAGGTTCCGGCGGGTGAAAAAATCGTTAGTCTTTTTGAGCCGCACACGGCGATCATCAAACGAGGGAAAGCGCGTCCCCACGACACCGAATTTGGGCGCAAGGTCTGGTATTGTGAAAGTGATGGGGGCATTCTGACGGATTATCGCTTATTGGTGGGCAATTCCCCCGAAGCCCCGTATTGGTTGCCAAGTCTCAAACATCAGCGCCAGTTGCTTGGGCGTGTCCCCGAGGTGGCAACCGCCGATCGGGGTGTGTATTCTCCCAAGAACGAACAGGCAGCCAAAGCCCTGGGTGTGAAGCGCGTCGTCCTACCCAAACCGGGTGCCAAGAGTCGGGCACGGCAACACTTGGAAGAACAGCCCTGGTTCAAAGCGGTGCGACGTTGGCGGTCCGGGGCGGAAGGGCGCATCAGTCATTTGCGGCGAGCACGCCGGTTGGATCGTTGTCTGAATAGGGGTGAGCCCGGTATGGAACGCTGGCTCGGCTGGGGTGTCATCACCAACAACCTGGTTGTCATTGCAGTTGCGCTCACACGTCCACGCCGTTCCGCCAAGAAACGTCGGACATGACCCCGCAGGGGGTTTCCCAACAGAAACTAATCTAGCTTGCACAATGCCAAGATCAACTCATTCGCCATATTGTTGGTAGTCGATAAATAGTTCCGTTGCCGAATCCCAACTTGGTCAAGGACTAGGGCCAATCTATCCTGATCAGGTCTGAAATGTCTTGCACGTAGGAAAGTAAAGGCGCAAAGAAATTCAAGAAATAAATCTTGCCTTCTCTGCGCCTTGACGCGAAATTCAGAATCCAAATCCAAGACTTTTTACTTGGCGAGCACCTCATGAGAAAGCCACATTTCAGGCACTGTGGCTTTGAACAACGCGTATTGCGTAAAATCGCCCGATTGAGGTTTCGGAATCGCTCCGCCCGACACGTTGTGCAGATTGTGGGATGCGTTCAATTCGAGGATCACACCCAGGGCATACGTCCGCGCTGGCGAGGCAATAAACTTGAAGCTTGCCGCACCGTTACGCAAACTGCCAGACATGGCCGTTTCACCCAGGGACGTCACATACCACGTACTCTGCCAGACCTGAAACTTGGCAGCTGAGGGCGGCAAGATCGGATCAAATTTATTCGTGGCGATATTGAATTCGTAGCCGGTCAACCAAACGCGCGCCGTGAATCGCACAGTCCCATCGAGATGCGCGATGCGATCCAGCCACACCGAGTTTGAATCCATAAAGTCGCGAAACGTCCAGTCAATGTTTGGCTCAAACGTAATTCGACTGACCTGACCATAGTGAGCCAGGTCGGTTTTGAACTTGATATAGACACCCGCCCAGGTGGATTCCTGATTGGCGTTGAGGTCAACCATCTGAATCGTCGTGAGCTTGCCATTGTTCTTGTACGCACTCGCCGAGCCAACAGCGCCCCCAATGGGCAAAGATAGCGGCACCAAAAACGATCGGCC
>CAIKBD010000443.1 GCA_903825565.1 uncultured Anaerolineales bacterium
AAAATCGCGTTGAGATGGGGTGACGATGTTAACCGAAGTGCAAAATTACATAGCGGCGTTGCGCGACCGCCGCGCCGATCTCTTGCAAACGCTCGCCGATCTGAATGGCGATGCGCTCAACTGGCGACCGCTGGCGGAGGACGCCAACTCGTTGTACGCGCTAGCGGTTCACGCGCTCGGCGCGGAGCGGCGCTGGGTGCACGCGTGGATCGGCGGGCGCACGATTGAGCGGGATCGCGCGGCGGAATTTCGCGCGCGCGGCGAAGATGTGCCGGTGTTGTGCGCTCAGTACGAAACGGTGGCGCGCGACAGCGAAGCGATTTTAGCGCAACTCACGGAGCCGGACCTGGAACAATTGCGCGGCGATCCCGGCAGATTACATTCGGTGCGGTATTGCATCGTGCACGTGCTCGAACATTACAACGAACATCTGGGGCAAATGCGCTTGACTCGGCAGTTGTGGGAAAACCGGCACGCGCGCGCCCAGGAAATTTGAGCGGACAAACAGTTCCCGCCATGAATAAAACAGACGACAGGTCACTGTCGTCTGAACTTGATTTATAATGCGGCGCGGCGTGCGGCTTTTTCGAGCGCGTTTTTACACTTGACGCAGAGCGTTGTTTCGGGCAACGCTTTGAGCCGTTCGGGATCGATTGGCTTGCCGCAGTGCTCGCAAATGCCATATGTGCCTTTTTGGGCATTGTGCAATGCCGCATCGATCTCTTCGAGTTTTTGTTCCAAGCGGCGCACGAGCGCGAGATTTTTTTCGCGTTCATAGACATCCAAATCGGCGGCATCGCTCGTGGGTTCGGGATCCGCTTTGAGGTATTCGCGCAAGCGCGCCAACTCGGCTTGGGTTTGCTTGCGTTCATTATCCAACTTTTTGCGTTCGGTCTCGGTAAGTGTTTTCTTTTTGTTCATACACCATCCTCATCCCAAAATGTCTGCCCGGAAATTGGGGCATTTTATAGCATAACTTGGCGTTAGCGTCAATTTGGAAATGCACAATGCCACTGGCAAAACCTGGGGGAAATAAATGACTCGACTATGGATTGCGCTGTGTGCGATACTCGCCGCGCTGTGCGTCGCGTGTGCGAGCGTTACGCCGACGCTTGCGCCGGAACCCACCGCGTCGCCGCGAGCCGCGACGCGTGCGCCCCTGACCGCAACTGCGCCGCGCCCCACTTTGACGCTCGCGCCCACGCTGGCGTCAGCGCCGACGCTTGCCCCGTCGCGCTTGCTGGCGAATGGAAAAAATGAAAACGGCGCGTACCTGGGTATTGGTCGCTTGAACGGCGAGAATGTTTGCACCGCAACGTTCATCAAAACGAGCGATAACCGCGCCGCGCCGGCGTATGCCTTGACGAGCGGACGCTGTGTCAACGCGTTAGAGCCAAACCAAATCGTGCTCAATCAGCCGGCGCAAAATCTCTCCGTCGTCTTTAACTATTTTTTCGACACGCGCGAAAAACAAACGGCGGTGCGCGTTAGGGCGATTGCCTTTGCCACCGCCAAGGGCACTGATCTGGCGGTGCTCGAACTGGAAGCGACGGTGGGTGATCTCGTCGCCAAAAATATTCAACCGCTCGCGCTGGCGAACGGCAAGTCGCAACCCGGCGAACGCGTGAATGTAATCGGCGCGCCGTTTGCCGGCTGGGAAGAGAAGGACGCGTTCTTGCGGCTTGCCGCTTGTGCGCTGGACGCGCCGACGCCGGTGATCGAGCAACCCTGGTTCTGGCACGAATTGGATCGCAATCATTGCGCGGACATTCGCGGGGGCAGCGCCGGCGCGCCGGTCTTGTCCGCGCGCAACGAGATCGTCGGCGTGATTGCCACGACGACCGCTGGCAGCGCCGGCACTGGCGATTGCGTGCCGGGTCGCCCGTGCGAGGTGAGCGGCAGTACGGCAACCGTGCGCGCGAACACCAATTATGCGGCGGGCGTGATCGGACTTGCGCAATGCTTTGCCGCGACCGGCAAGTTTGAAGTGACGCGCGCCGGGTGCGTGCTCGACGCGGGCAAGCAGATCGCGCTGGAAGGGACGCGCACGGCGACGCGCCCGTTCGTCGAAGGGACGACGCGCGCGACGTGGAACATTACCGTGATGGGCGATCCGCGCACGTACTATCGCTACAAACTGGGCGCGGCGGGTAGTGTGAATTGCCGCACTCTCGACGGCTATGGCAAAGTGATCGGCGTGGCAGAGTCCGATCTGATCAACGATCCGGTCGCCGAGGCGGATGGTTTTTATCTGGCGTGCATTCTCGCCGGCACGACGCCGCAGTATGATCCCAAGACGTGGCAGGACGCGCCCTTTGCTACGCTGGCGTTGTTGCGCGTGGATACGACGCCGCCAAAATTAGAGCCGCGCGTCGTTGTGCAAAACACCGGCGCGGGGTTCGACCTTGCGTTTGAATTCGCGCCGCCGGAGTTGGTGAATTACAAATACAAACTGGGCAAAGCGGAGGCGACCGATTGCGCCAAGCCGGAGGGCTATACGTTTTATCGGCGCATGGCGTTGCGCGTCGCGGCAACCGAAACGCCCGCCAAGTTGTGTGTGATTGGGTACGACGATGCGGACAATGCGACGCCGCCGCGCGAGTTGACGATCAAGTGACATTCCGTTTGACGATTCGGCAAGTTTGCGTATACTGTAGCCAGCGTCGGGGCGTGGCGCAGTTGGTAGCGCGCATCGTTTGGGACGATGAGGCCGATGGTTCAAGTCCATTCGCCCCGACACTCTTCTCGTGGTGATGATCGATCCAGGAGATCAAGTGGCTGGTTTGCGGGAGTAATTCAATGGCAGAATGCCACCCTTCCAAGGTGGACGTTGCGAGTTCGAACCTCGTCTCCCGCTCTTTAACATAGGGGACGCAAGACGCCAAGACGAAAGCGGAAAGCGTGAATCGTCAATCGTCTTGCGTCTCTTGTTCATTTACGAGGGGGCCCGTAGCTCAAGGGTAGAGCACCTCCCTCATACGCAGTGTGCCTAACGCGAGAAATTGCGTTAGTGTCAGCGGTTAAATTCGGGGAAACCTAAAGCGAACCACGTATGGCAATCCCGAGCCAAGCCCGATTTTTTTTCGGGAAGGTGTAGAGACTAGACAGCCGCCACCTAAAGCGCGACCGCGCAATGGTGAAGGTATAGTCCAGGGAGTTGGGAAACTAACACAAACCTGAAGGAGTTGGTTGCTGGTTCGAATCCAGCCGGGCCCATCACGCATTGCAGATTGGCGATTGCAGATTGCCGCACGTTCAGTTGCGATCTGTAACTGCCAATCTGCAATCATTTTTTCTGGAGGATGAAATGACTGATTTTATCAAGTCGCTGACCGATCAACTGCCCGCCTATTTGCGCGATCTCGAAACGCTCGTCAACACCGACTGCGGCACGCACAACAAAGCCGGCGTGGATGCGATCGCGCGGGTGATGCGCGAACGCTTCCGTGAGTTCGGCGCGGAGGTGCTGGAATTTCCGCACGAAAAATTCGGCAACATGCTTTACGGTCGCTGGAAAGGCGCCGGCACGGCGCGCATCGTCATGCTCGGACACATGGACACGGTGTACGCGGACGGCACGACCCAACAGATTTCGTTTCACAAACTGGGATCACGCTACAAGGGACCCGGCGTCGGCGATATGAAATCCGGCTTGCTCCTCGGTTTGTACGCGGCGCACGCGCTGGTGCAATCCGGGTTCGATCAATTTGCCGAGATCGGTTTGTTCTGCAACAGCGAAGAAGAAATCGGCTCGCCGGCGTCGCGCGAATTGTACGCGCAATTCGTGCGCGGCGCGACGGCGGCGCTCGTTCTCGAAGGCGCGCGCGAAAGCGGCGCAATCGTCAGCGCGCGCAAAGGCGTGGCAACCTACACGGTCACGGCGCGCGGCAAAGCGGCGCACGCCGGCGTCGAGCCGGAAAAAGGGGCGAACGCGATCCTCGCGCTCGCGCAACACATCCAGGCATTGCAAGCCCTCAACGGGTTTCGCCCGGGCTTGACGCTGAACGTCGGCGTCGTGCGCGGCGGCACCAAGTCCAACGTCGTCGCCGATCTCGCCACGGCGGAGATTGACGTGCGCGTGCTAAGCGCGGCGGACGTGGCGCCGTTGGAAGAGACGATGCGCGAAATTCTGGCGCGCCCCGGCGTGGCGGGCGTCACCGCCGAATTGAGCGGCGGGCTGAAAAATCCACCGATGGAAAAAACGGCGGCGATCACGCGCCTCGCGGAAATGGCAAAGCGCATTGCGCGTGACCTGGGATTCGAACTTGCCGACGTGACCACCGGCGGCGGCTCGGACGGCAACTATACCGCCGCGCTGGGCACGCCCACGCTCGACGGGCTGGGTCCGATCTGCGGCAAGGGGCACAACGCGCTCGAAGAATTTTTGGACGGCACTTCGATCATCCCGCGCGCCGCGCTGCTCGCGCAACTGCTTGCCGCTATTGCCGCCGTGCGCTAACCCCTCACGGCTTTTCAATAGTCGCTTGACATCACCCCTCACCCCGATAGCGCGACATCCGTGCGGCGTCCCGCCGCGTTACGGACGCGCTATCGCCTCTCCCCAATAGGGGCGAGGGAATTTACCCCTTCTCCCTTTGAGGGAGAAGTCTGGGATGAGGGTTGCCTGACTATTGAAAAGCCCTGCTAACCCCTTGTCGCGCGTGAGTTCGTGTGCTATAATTGCCACAGTCAGCACGAGGATTTTTAGGAGGAGCTATGGCAGTCAAGATCACCACCAAGCAATACAAACGCGTGGATCTCGTCGAAGTGGACGGGCGCATTGACTCGAGCACCGCGCCGCAACTCGATCAAGCCCTGCAGAAGATTATCGCGGACGGGCGGTATCACGTCGTCGTAGATTTGGCGGAGACGGATTTTATGAGCAGTGCCGGCTTGCGGGCTTTGCTCTCCGCGCTCAAGCAAGTGCGGCGTTTCAATCGCGGCGATTTGCGCCTTGCCAATATGCCGACCAAAGTGAAAAAGGCGTTCGAACTCGCCGGCTTGCTCGAAGTGTTCAAAGTCTTTGGCAATAGTGTGGATGCCGTCGGCAGTTTCTAGCCGACGCGATACAATCAATTCGATAGCGCGCGGACGAGCGCGGATCTTCTGCCGCCCTCGTCCGCGTCCATTTTGGGAGCCGTGGGCATGTCTTCTGCCGATGCTCTTCCCGTTACCTTTGCGCAGGTCTGCGCGGCGGCGGCGCGTTTGCGAAACATTGCGCAGCGCACCCCCGTCTTTACCTCGCGCACGTTCAACGCGCTGACCGGGCGCGAAGTTTTTTTCAAGTGCGAAAATTTCCAGCGCGGCGGCGCGTTCAAATTTCGCGGCGCGTATAATCGGCTCGCGCAGTTGGGCGATGAAGAAAAAGCGCGCGGCGTCGTCGCATTTTCCTCCGGCAACCACGCGCAGGGTGTCGCGCTCGCCGCGCAATTGCTCGGCATCCCCGCCGCCATCGTCATGCCGAATGATGCGCCGCCGGTGAAACTGGCGGCGACGCGCGGCTATGGCGCGCAAGTGATCGTCTATGATCGCTTGAAAGAAAGCCGCGAAGAAATTGCGCGGCAACTTGCGACGGAGCGTGGCTTGACACTGGTGCCGCCGTTCGATGATCCGCACATTATTGCCGGGCAAGGCACCGCCGCGCTCGAATTGCTCGAAGAGGTGCCCGACCTCGATGCGCTTGTGGCGCCGGTCGGCGGCGGTGGTTTGATCAGCGGGTGCGCGCTGGCGGCAACCGCGATGCAACCGACGATCCAAGTATTCGGCGTCGAAGCGGTTGGCGCAGACGACGCGGCGCAATCGTTGCGCGCCGGCACCATTATTTCGATTCCCCCGCCCACGACGATTGCCGACGGAATTCGCACCCAAGCCATCGGCACGCTCACCTTTCCAATCATGCGCGAGTTGTTGCGCGGCATTGTGATCGTGAGCGACGATGAGATCGTCCAAGCGTTACGCTTTGTGATCCCGCGTATGAAGATGATCGTCGAGCCAACCGGCGCCGTGCCGATTGCCGCCGTGATGCAGAATCGGCTCCCCGCCGCTTTGAAACGCGTCGGCGTGATCGTGAGCGGCGGCAACCTGGACCCGGCATTGCTTGGCGCGCTCCTCGCATAAAGGCACTAGCGCAAAAACCTCAGCAAGGACAAGATTATGAATCATGCAACCCGCATCGCGCTGGCAATGCTCCTCGTTTGTTTGCTCGTTGGCAGTGTGGCGTGCGCGCCCGCCGCCGCGCCGAAAAATTCTGCGCTCTTAACCCAGGTCTCGACGTACCCGGCATTGCAACTGGGCCTCTATGCCGGCGATCTCACGTACGCGCAGCTCGAACAGTACGGCGATTTTGGGATTGGCACGTTCGACGGCATGGACGGCGAAATGATCGCGCTCGACGGGAAATTTTACCAAGCCAAAGCGGATGGTTCGGTGCGGGTGGCAGACCCGGCGAGCCGCGCGCCGTTCGCCACGCTGAACTTTTTCCGCGCGAGCCGCCAGGCGCGGTTGACCGAACCGCTCCAAAATTACGATCAACTCAAGGCGTATCTGAATCGCTACTTGCCGGCGGCAAATCACCCGTACGCGTTCAAGATCGCCGGCACCTTTGCGTATCTCAAAGTGCGGAGTGTGCCGAAGCAGAGCGAGCCGTTTCCGCCGTTGCCGAGCGTGATCGCACAGCAAACTACGTTCGAGTTGCAGAATCGCGCCGGCGTGTTGATCGGCTTTTGGGTGCCGGACTATCTTGCCTCGCTCAATGCGCCGGGCTATCATCTGCATTTTCTCTCGGATGACCGGCAACACGGCGGGCATCTGCTCGAAGGCAGTTTCGCCGCGGCGACGATTGACATTAACGACTTGACCCAAGTGGCGGTGATCATTCCGCAAAACGCGGCGTTTCAAAAAGCGGATTTCGCGCAAGTGCCGAAATAGCTCCGCGCGAAGCGACCTCCGATGCCAGAAAAAAAATCCGAAGGATGTTATTCCTTCGGATTTTTCTTTACATCAATTGTTTCATCCATTCGGGCGTGAGGTTGAAAAAGATTGCGTTCAACCACTGGAAGCGGTCGGTGAGAAACAAAATGCCCATTGCGAGCAAGAGCACGCCGCTGGCGATTTCGACGACGCGCATATACTTGCTCAACTTTTTGAGCAAGCGCGTCGCGCTACCCAACGCAAACGCGGTCAGCAGAAACGGAATGCCCAAGCCCAGTGAGTAGGCGAGGAGCAAGCCGGTGCCTTCGAGCATCGTCGCCTCTTGCGTGGCGAGCGTGATCACCGCGCCGAGTGTGGGCCCGATGCACGGTGTCCAGCCCGCCGCAAACGCCATCCCAGTCAACAGCGAAGTCGTGTACCCCAGCGGACGTTGTCCCACTTCGACGCGCGCTTCTTTGTACAGCAACGGAATTCGCACGATGCCGATAAAGTGAATGCCGAAGAGGATCAGGATCACGCCGGCAATGCGCGCGAGATCGGTTTTGGAAATGAATGCGGTCAACGCTGAGAGTGCGCTAAAGATGGCGATAAAGATCAGCGTAAAACCCAGCACGAACGACGCCGCGTGTGTCACGGCGTCGCGCCGCGACGACACGATGCCGTCTGCCGTCACCGTCGCGCCGCTGAGGTAGCCGATGTAGATCGGCACCATCGGCAGAACGCACGGCGAGAGAAACGAAATCACGCCAGCGAATATCGCAAGAAACAGAGACATACCGAATCCTTTGGCGACGTGCCGCTATGCCGTCAACGCCGCGCGCACGGTGGCGAGGCGAATCGGCGCGGCAAGCGGTGTGCCGTTATCAATCACCAGAACCGGAATCTGGTCGAAATATTTTTTCAAGAGCGTGGCATCTGCCGTAATGTCAATTTCTTCGAGCGTCAGATCGAACTCGCGTCGCAGTTGGTGCACCAACGCCAATGCGTCCTCGCACAAGTGACAGCCGGGCTTGGAATAGATCACGATGTGATGCGCCATGCCACGCCTATTTCAATTTTTCGATCTGCTTGTCGAGGTACTCGTCGGTCATTGGGCCGCCGATCACAATATCGCGCACGATGCCGTTGCGATCAATAAAAAAACTCGTCGGCAAACCGGTGATGCGGTACGCGCGACTCAAGCGGTCTTCAGGATCGCGCACGATGGGAAAGTTGACGACCGAGTTTCGCATAAACGTCAACACGCCTTCGTCGGAATTGGGATCTTGGGTGTTGACGCCGACGACGATGAATCCTTGCGCGCGGTATTGCTCGGACTTGCGAACGAACGCCGGAAATTCCGCGCGGCAGGGTCCGCACCACGTCGCCCAAAAATTCACGAGCACGATCTTGCCTTGCAACTTGGACAGCGTGAACGTTTCGCCGGTCATGGTCTTGAGATCAATCTCCGGCGCGAGGTCGCCGATCTTGACCGAGGCGGGACGCTGTGCGCCGCCCGCCGCCGGCACATTCGCGGTGATTGCGTTGCATGCGCCCAACCCCGTCGTCGCCAGCAAGAAAAACAACGCGAGCGCGAGAATCCATTTACCATTCGTCATTTGCCACTCACCATTCCCTACTCATTCTTCCACCACATATTCAAACACCCAAAACGCCACGACGACAAAAATCACGTCGTAGGCGAGGAGAATGCTAAACCAATTGGCAACTTGGTCGAACGCGCGCGCTTGGAGCGCCGCGCTCGTCAGTTTGACCGCCGCCATCAACAGCGGCACCGAAACGGGGAAGAGCAAGATCGGTAGCATGACTTCGCGCATTTTGGTGCTTGCCGCAATCGCGGAGAGCAACGTGCCCATCGCGGCAAAGCCGACCGTGCCGAGCAAAATGTACGGAATCAGAGGGAACCACGCGAACGCCGTGTTATTCAAGAGCGCGAACAGCGGGAGCGTCACCGCTTCCATTGCCGTGATGAAAATGAAATTGCTGATCGCTTTGCCGAGAAACACTGCGCCGCGATCCACCGGCGAGAGCAGGACCCCTTCGAGACTGCCCTTGTCGCGTTCCGCCGCAAACGAGCGGCCCAGACCCAGGATACCGCTAAACGTAAACGCGACCCACAAGATACCCGCGCCGAGCGCGCCCAAGTCCACGCCTTGCAATTCGAACGCAAAATTAAAGACGACCAGCACGATCAGCGCAAAGACGATCATCGCGCTCAAGTTCTCTTTGGTGCGAAACTCGGCGGCGAGGTCTTTGTGCACGATGGCGAACATTTGCCGGAGAAACGTCACGGGTTCGCCTCCAGCACACGCGCATAAATTTCCATAAACCCCGCCAAGTCGCGCCACGCCGCGCGCGGCAGATCGTGCGCGACCTTGCCCGCCTTCATAATGATCGCGCGATCACACACTGCCAGCCCGCGTTCGAGATCGTGTGTCGAGAACAAGACCGCGCGCCCTTCGCTTTTCGCTTCGAGCATGATGTGATCGAGCAAGTCCGCCGCGACCTTGTCGAGACCGGTGTACGGCTCGTCGAGCAACAGCACCGCCGGTTGATGCAACAACATCCGCGCCAGCGTCAGGCGTTGTTGCAAACCGCGCGACAAAGTGCGCGCCAGATCATTCAAACGATGCGCGATGCCGGTGCGCTCCGCCACCGCCCGCACGCGTGCAGACGCGTTGGGGAGATCGTAGAGTCGCGCGTAGAAATGCAAATTTTCTTGCGCGGTGAGATCGTCGTACATAAACGTTTGATGCCCGACGAAACCCAGCGCGCCGCGCGCGGCGTTCGGGTGTTCGCTCACCGGAATTTTGCCGATCCACACATGACCCGCCGTGGGGCGCGCCAGCGTGCCAATCGTGCGCAGCAAGGTTGTCTTGCCCGCGCCGTTGGGTCCCACGAGCGCGACGATTTCGCCGTGCCCGATTGTGAACGTGACGCCATGCAACGCCCATCGCGCGCCAAACAACTTGTCGAGTTTTTCAACTGCGATGAGCGTTTCGCTCACACTTTCATCTCCACGAGTTTCGCTTTGACGGCGGCGCGGCGTTTCTTGTATTCGGTTTCGGTGATCTTGCCGGCTTCAAACTCGTCGTCGAGATCGGCGATCTGTTGCAACAATTCCATCCGCGCTTGGTCGGGCGTTACCGGTTCCGGGGTCTCTTCTTGATCGGCTTCGTCTTCCGCCATTTGGTCTTGCCGGCGTTTCAACAAGGGGTAGCCGATCAGCGCCAGCCCGGCGATCACCGCGCCTGCCAGCACGGCGATCCCGACCAATTGCGTATTGTCCACCGGCAACGGCAATGCGGTCGGCGCCGGGTTCGTTTTGCCGGCGGGTGCGCTCGGTTGCGCGCCCGGTTGCGCGAGCGCATTCGGCAAATTATTGATCGCCACTTTGACTACTGTGCCCGCCGCAAGTTTTTCGCCGGCTATCGAAATGAACTTGGGCGCGCCGGGCACATTGCCCATCGGCGAGGGCGCGGGCTGTAACTGCGCGCTCTGCGCCGCTTGCCCGACATCCACCATATACACGCCGAGTTTGCCAGTGTCCGCCAGCAATTTCATCGCAAACTCAAACGCCGGCGGCGTGAACGGCACGGCGTACGTGTACACAATTTGATCCTTGCCGGGTCCAATCGGCAACGTGTACGTCAACACCTCGTCGCCGCGCAACGTCGTGCCGTCAATGGTTTGATCGTCGAACACGACATTGATCGCGCGCGGCAAAACCGGCAAGAGAAGCGTGCCGCGATGCGGTCCGCCTTTGGGATCGCCGACATAGACACGGTCGCTCGTGTTTTCGAGCATGACGATCTGCTGGATTTCGAACCAGGGCGCTTGCACATCCATCACGAGATGCGTTTGCGCGACCTGAACGACGGAGGCGTCGTTAGTCGTTTCAAAGATGGCGATCTGCGCGGGCAAAGTGATCGAAGCCGGCGAGGTAAACGCCAGCACGTCCGAAAAATAATCCACGCCGTTGTAATTGGTCGTGACGACGTGCCGCGTCGTCGTCACCACGTCAAGATTGGCAAACGCGAATTTGCCGTTCGCGTCGCTCTTGACGGTTGTCGTCACCATTTGCGTTGTGCTTTGCGAAAACGAAACGAGCGTGACTGCCAGGTTCGCGGTGGTGCCGGGCTTGGCGTCTTTGGTGGCGTTGACGATCTGCCCCTCGACTTTGCCTTGCCCGCCGGTTTGCGCCTGTGCGTTGGAAACCGGGAGCGCGAGCAACGTGAGCGCGATCAGCGCGCCCACGGCGAACGCCAGCAAAATTTTCTGCGTGTGGGAAAAGGTTAGAGTTTTGATGTTTATATCCTCGCGTGCTAGATTTGGAAATTGGATATCGGCTAAAGCGGCTTGCCGCACTTGGCGCAAAATTTATCGCCGGCGCGAAACGGCGTGCCGCATTTCGCACAACGGCTTGCGCCCGCTTGACGGGCGGCGCGGACGCGCGCGATTTCGGCTTCCAGCGCGTCTGTTTTCGCGCGGCGCAATTGCGCGACTTGGGTTTCGATCGCGGCGTCGAGTTCGGGTGCACCGGCGTCGCCGCGTGCGGCGTCAATTTGTTGCAGGATTGCCGCCGCGCGCGCTTTGTATTTTTCGCGCAACGCGGCGTGATCGGCGGCTGAGAGTTTGCCCATTTGCAGATCGAAATCGAGATCGCGTAACGCGTCATACGCCGCGTCGCGTTGCGCGAGCAAGGCATCCAACGCGCCAGGTAGCACGGCAGGTTTTTCGCGCGGCGGGTTGAACAACGGGTACGCGACGAACGCGAACACCGCCACGATCAGCAGGGCGATCACAACATATTCCAAACGACTCTCCTCTTTACATTTCGAAAATGACGTTCAGCATACACACGCGCATAATTTTTGGAGAGACGGTGCACCGCACCGTCTCTCCGTCATTTCAGAACGTTGGAAAGTATAACACAAGCAACCCGCGCGTCAAGTCGCCGCGTGGTTAGGGCAACACGGTTGTGCCCAGCACCGCGTAACGCATGAGCGCCAAGACGCCGAGTTCGATCAGCGCGCAGAACACGCCGGCGGCAAGCGGGTTGAGCACACCGCGCCAATTTTCAGCGATGCCCTCTTTGCGAAAGAGCGAAAGCAGAAACACCATGTTGATCAAACCGATCAAGAGCGGTGTGCTGGCGCTCGTGATAATCGCCAGCGGGTAAAGCCAAATACCCCAGCCCGATTCGTTGATCGCGAACCAGACTGCCGCGATAAGCAACGCGCCCACCACGTGCCGCGTTTCCATAATCGGACGCTGATCGTTTGCGCGCCACAGCGAAAAATTGATCACCGGCGCGAGAATCCCGGCGAAGGCAATGCCGGTCAGGAAACCGGTGCCGAGCCGCAACTGCAACGTGGGCGTGTACAAATGCGGCAACACTTTGAGATCGTACAAAAACGCGTTGATGCCGTCCAAGCCCATAATGCCGACAAAAATCACGAGCGTCAGCAAAATATACCACGGCGGCATCCCCTTGGTGCGGCCGCGTCCAAGCGCGAACAAGTACGCCCACGTGCTGAAAAAGCCGATGTACATTCCAAAGTCGCGCGCTTCCAGCGGGAGTTGGCGCGGAATTTCCGGCGAGAGCACGGCGTACCCTGGAATGGTCTGGCGCAGAAACGCTTCACCCGGAAGCGCATCGCCACCGAAAAAGTGCGAGTGGCTGGGGCGCTGCGGTCAGATGCCGAAACAGACGCCGTGCAGTTTATCGAGCAAAGGAAACGGCAGGAACACAAAGCCGACGATCAGCACGATAAAAAAAACGGGACCTGCCCACGCCACCAGTTTCGCGCGTGCTGACACGGGCGCATTATTTTCCATAAGCGATTCCTAACGCAAAAATTTCGGAGTGGACGCGGACGAGCGCAGACGAGCGCAGATAAACAAGCATCCGCGTTTTCCGCGTTAATCCGCGTCCAAATTCCCTTTGCTTGGGGAGCAAGCATTTCATTGGATAGCGCCCTTTTCTTCCAACTCGCGCGCGCGCCCGCGTTCGTACTGATATTTCGCTTGCGCGTACGCGTCGCGCATTGCTTCTTCGACGTACGGGTACACGAGCCACACCGATCCCGCGCCGAACAGCGCGCCGGTGATCGCGCGCAGGATGGCGTCGCTTTCGCGCAAGCCGAACAACTGGGTCAAGCCGTCCAGCGCCATCGGCGCAATGAGGAACAGGTAGATGCGCCAGTTGAGCGGCTTGAGTCGTGCGCGCAAAAATGCAAATAGCACGCCGGCGGCGAACAACGCGATATAGATCGCCGCGTCGCGTTCGCACCACGCCATCTTGTACCCGACCTGAGCATTGCCGATGAAATCGCGCCAGTAGAACACATCGTTCGCCGGATTCGGCACGCCGAGCGCGCGTTGCAATTCGTCCACCGTATACGTCGGTTGCGCGCCGAAAAAGAAAAACGTGCGGTACGCCAGTTGGTGGCAACTGAGCGAGTACGCCTTGTAGATCAATTCCGCCGGCAAAGTCGCGCCCCAGTGCATTAACAGTGGCGCGAGAAAGGGCAAGCCCGCGAACAGAAAAATAAAGACGTTAGCCAGCATCAGCCAACGCCGCGTGACAAAGAGCACGAACCGATCAACCAGCATAATGAACCGCCGCATTCGCGGCGAAACCGGAGTTACAGTCATTGCGCCTTTCCAAAAAATTACGGCGTCAGCGCGTACCAGCGCCATGCCTTGGCAGGGGCGGGGACGCCTTTCAAGTACAGTTGGTATGCGTCGTACCCCGCGCGCGCCAGCGCATCCCATTCGACCAGCGCCTTGAGATCGGCTTCGGCGTACACTTCGCGCATCGCTTGGTACCAGTTCAACCCTTGCATCCGTTGATAATGCCAGTACTCGGCGCCGAGTTTATTCGTCTTCCAATCCAGGTCTTCACCTTCCACCGACGAAATGCGCTCCCAGCCGTACTGCCGCGCCAGTTCCGTAAAATCTACGTAGAAACCGTACTGCATAGATTTTCGCACGCCACCCTCGCCCGGCGCAACAACCCACCGCGCGCGAAAACTGAAATCCCAGGGTGCGTCTTTCAGCGGCTCGCCTTGCGTGCCGTCTTGCGCCGCTGTTTTGAGATACATGCGCCAGTACGTTTCGCCTTGCTGATCCTCGCGCACCACTTCGAGCGCGTTGTTGTAATCCAAGCGCGTGTCCACCGCGCGTCCGGACTTGTGCCACGAAAGCGTGTCGCACGTATTGTCGCACCGCATATCTACCGGGCGCGCCATATCGGAGACAATTGCGAGAAAATCGAAACCGACCTCGCTCTTGACCCGCGCTTGCAGTGCCACGAGCGAATCCGCGATGCGGCTGTTCACTTTGGAAAGTCCCGAGTCGAGGCGAATCGAAGGCGTGCGGCGAAACTCGTACGTGCGCCCGCTGTTTGCCGGCGCGAGGTCCGGTTTTTCCACGTACAATGCTGGGCGCGGCGAACTTGCCGCATCGTTCGCTTCTTCGCCGGCGATCAACGCTTCGGGAATCCACGCGACCGATGCCGCCATCGTCGGGCTGTTCTCGACAATGCGCGGCAGAGTGGACGCGCCATCCACCGCCACGACGTAAACCGGTTGGCGTGTGGGGCGCACCGCCACGAACGCGATCCACTTGCCGTCGGGCGACCACGCCGGCTGATCGTCCCAGCCGGAAAAGGTGATGCGCCGCGCGTTTTTCAAAAGGGTGCTGGCAAAATCCGCGACGTAGATCGCGCGCTGTCCGTCGCGATCCGACACGAACGCGATCCGTTTGCCGTCGGGCGACCACACCGGCTTTTGATCGTTGAATTTGTTGGCGCTGAGATTGATCGCTTTGCATGCGGACTTGCAATCGGCGGCGACAGCGTAAATTTGTTGTGCGCCGGTGCGCCAACTGGTGAACGCGATCCATTTGCCGTCGGGCGACCATGCCGGCGCATAGTCGTGCGTCTTTTCATTGTCGGTTAGATCAATCGCCTGGGAGCCGTCTGCGTTCATCACCCAGATGTCGAGATCGCCGCGCGCGTACGATTCGAACGCGATCTTTTTGCCGTCGGGCGACCAGACCGGGGCACCGTTGTACACCATGCCGCGCGTCAGACGCGTCGCCACGTTCGCCGTAACGGTGTAGATTTCCCACACGCCATCGCGTTTGGAACGAAATGCCAGCGTCTTGCCGTCCGGCGCAAGCGCCGGATCGCGCGCGGGGATCAGGTTGGGCGCGATGCGCGTCCACGCGTTCCCGGTTGGGTCGGTGGCGAAAATGCCCCACGCGCCGCCCGTTTCGGCGGAAACGACGAGCCGACCGGCAGGCGCGGCAGGGGGCGCAAACGCAAAGGTGGGTGTAGGTGTGAGAAGCGTCGAGGCGGAGAGACAAATTGCCAGCGTCAACGCGAGGATGCCCAGCGCGCGGCGCAGGTTGAGTGAGGCGAAAATAATTCTGTGCTCCTTTCAAGTCGCGCGGAAATTATACTCTAGATCAGAACGAGCGTCAAACGAAAATCAAAGTGGGTCAGGGCTTTTCAAAAGTCAGGCGATCCTCATCCCAACCTTCTCCCTCACAGGGAGAAGGGGTAAATTCCCTCGCCCCTATTGGGGAGAGGCGCTAGCGCGTCGTCTGTGCGGCATTCTGCCGCGTTATGGACGCGCTATCGGGGTGAGGGGTGATGTCAAGCGACTTTTGAAAAGCCGTG
>CAIKBD010000444.1 GCA_903825565.1 uncultured Anaerolineales bacterium
GTTGGGGCGCGTCGCGCTCTTGTCGCTTGCCGTGTGGCTGTGCGAAGCGTCCGCCTACTTTTGCATCTTGACGGCGTTTGGCGCGTTGCCGAATGTGAGCGATCATGTTGTCGCCGCCGTGTTTATGATGGTGCTGATCAACCTGGGCATCATGATCCCTGCCGCGCCCGGCGGACTGGGACCCTTTGAAGCGGCGGGGGTGTTTGCATTGAGCGCATTCGGGATTAGCGAAACGAGCGCGGCGAGTGTGGCGATTGGATCGCACACGATGCAATTTTTACTGATCACGTCGTTGGGTTTGCTGTTTTTCTGGCGCGAGGGCATTTCGCTGACGCAAGCGCGCGAGGCGAGCGACGAGTGAGTCGGCGCGCCGGCGCGCTCGTTTGCCGGACGCGTTGCCGGGGCTGGCATTTTTTATCGGCGAGGAATTGCCATGCAGGAATTGAAAAATTTTTTTGAAGCGAGCGCGCGGCAACATCAGCACCATCTGTGTCCGCGCCAGGTGTTGGGCGTGCGGCTGGGCGCGTATGCCGGCGAATTGCTCGATCTGGCTTTGCCGCGTACCGACAAACGTCTCTTTGCGTTCGTCGAAATGGATGGCTGTTTGATTGACGGCATTGCCAGCGCGACGAATTGCACGGTTGGGCATCGCACGATGCACGTGATGGATTACGGCAAAACTGCCGCGACGTTTGTGGACACCGAAACCCAGCGCGCGCTTCGGATCGCGCCGACGCGTGAATCGCGCGCGCGCGCGTTGCCGTACGCGCCGGATGCGCCGGATCGTTGGCACGCGCAACTCGTTGCGTACCAGGTGATGCCGGCGCACGAGTTGCTGGTCGCGCAAAGCGTGACGTTGACGGTTTCGCTCCAGGCGATCATTAGCACGCACGGGAGGCGTTCGGTGTGCGCGCAATGCGGCGAAGACATTATCAACGAGCGCGAGGTGCGCGCCGACGGTCGGATTCTTTGCCGCGCGTGCGCGGTGGGCGCGTACTATACGCTGGCTGGCTCGCCTGGTGTTGCGGTTGGCGGTGCGGCGGTGGTTGACCCGGCGCGCAGGTGAGCCGGGCGAATAACCCGCCAAGGGCGAAGTATTTTTTTCGATGCAGGTCTACCGAAAAAAATGCTTCGCCCTTTTTGAATCCTCTTGTCATTTTGTCCAGACCCGACTATAATGCGAATGAACCGCCCAAAACGAAAAAATCTGAAATTCCAGAGGAGGCAAGGTGAAACTCCACGAGTATCAATCGAAAGCCATTTTTGCGAATTACAACATTCCGATTCCGTCCGGCAAGGTCGCGTCGAACGCGGAAGAAGCGCGGCAAATCGCGGCGCAGATCGGCAAAAAAGTGGTGATCAAATCCCAAGTGCTCGTCGGCGGGCGCGGCAAAGCCGGCGGCATCAAGGTCGCGGCGACGCCAAATGAGGCGGAGCAACTCGCCGATCAGATTTTGGCGATGACGATCAAGGGTTTGCCGGTGCGGAAGGTGTTGGTGGATGAAGCGATCAACATCGCCAAAGAAATTTATCTCGGCGTGGTCGTGGATCGCGCGGCGAAATGCGCGACGGTGATGGCTTCGGCGGCGGGCGGCGTGGAGATCGAGCAGGTGGCGCGCGATACGCCGGAAAAAATCGTGCGCGTGCAGGTAGACCCGGCGTTCGGCTTGCAGGAATTTCAGGCGCGCGATCTGGCGTTCGCCGTGGGCATTGACAAGGCGCTCGTGCGCGATTTCGTCACGATTGCGACCGGTTTGTATCGCGCATTTGTGGCGAATGACGCGTCGCTCGCCGAGATCAATCCGCTCGTCGTGACGGCGGAGGGTAAGTTGATCGCGGCGGACGGCAAAATTGTGTTGGACGATAACGCGCTGTTCCGCCACAACGATCTCGAACAACTGCGCGACATTGACGAAGAGTCGCCTGCCGAGGCGCGCGCGCGCAAAGCCGGGTTGTCGTACGTGAAGCTCGACGGCAACATCGGTTGCATGGTGAACGGCGCGGGCTTGGCGATGGCGACGATGGATGTGATCAAGTTTTACGGCGGCGAGCCGGCGAATTTTCTCGATATTGGCGGCGGCGCTAAAGCGGACAAGGTGAAAGCCGCGCTCGAAATTATTTTGTCGGACCCGAATGTGAAAGCGGTGCTGTTCAACATTTTCGGCGGCATTACGCGCGGCGATGAAGTGGCGCGCGGGATTGTGGACGGCTTGCGCGAGGTCAAGACCAAGGTGCCGATGGTCGTGCGGATTGTCGGGACGAACGCGGAGGAGGGGCGCAAGATTTTGGCGGACGCGCTGATGATTACAGCGGCGACGCTGGAGGAGGGCGCGCAGAAAGCGGTGGCGGCGGCGCAGAAGCAGTAGGGCGGCGGGCAGTGGAGAGTGGGCAGTGAACAGTGAACAGTGGGGCGGTGGGACAGTGAACAGTGAACAGTGGGGCAGTGGGACAGTGAACAGTGGGGCAGTGGGACAGTGGACAGTGGGGCGGTGTTGGCTCTCCGCGACGGTGAGTGCGGGGAGCCGGCGGGGTTGGGTTGCGTCAAGGCGTGTGGCGTGGGCGTGGGGTAGGGTGACAATGGGGTAACATTGAGGTCATGCTCTGCCAAATCGAATGGGGACTGCTAAAATGAAAGACAATAAAACTATAACCAAGCGGGGACAAAGTTCAAAAAGTGAAAAGCAAACACTTTCACCCGTCATCATTCCAGCCCTAACAGGGCTTCTAGGGATCGCCATTACAGCATTCTTCGGTTTTCTAGGGATAGTAAGGCCTCTAGAATTAACTATTGAGGCTACCAAGACCGCCGAAGCACACTTGGTAGCAATGACACCCAGTGTTCGGGCAAAAGCGCCAAACGGTACTCCGACCCCAGATGGTAAAATTTTGAAAATTGATTCTGTCCCATTCCGAGTCTATGCATATGTAATAGGAAAGGATATAGTCGCGCCCAAGTATTTCAGTAACTTTCATGTTCTAAATAAACCAGATGCTGAAAGACGATATACCATTGAGTTCTCTTTGCCAGTGCAACGGGATGGTTGGACAGGAATAGAGTTTTGGTTTACCGAGTCTCAGAATTTGACTGAGTATGATTATATCGAATTAGAATTAGCAGTTGGAGAACCCGAAACACGTTGTGCTTTTTACATGAAAGATATCACAACAGGTACTAACCCTGGCCCCTTTGTGGATCTGGGTGGTGCAGTGGCTTCGGACATCAAAGCAAACCCCAAGGGAAACAATTGGACATATAGAATTCCTCTAAGAACCTACTTCAAGGAAATTGACCTGAGAATCGTAAACGCTGTTGGTTGCAATGCGTGGCAGTTTGAAGGGAAACATACATTCACTTTGAGTGATATAAAGTTTGTAAAGTAATTCATGCCCAACATTGAGATCAGGAGTCTGCCCGCCAACTCCGCCACCGGCACCGCCTTTTGGCGTTCGCGGTTTGCGCTGGGAACGTAGTCGCATTTCGTCAGATACTTGCGCGCTGGGGCGTTGGCGCGCGGTGGCTCGATAATTTCAAAGGAGTTGTCCATGCACGGCAAGCGCACCAACGGTCGAATGAAAATTGCGGGGATGCGGACGAGCGCGGACGAGTACGGACAATTTGTTTTTGTCCGCGTTAATCTGCGTTAATCCGCGTCCTATTTTCAAAGGAGAAAAAATTTGAACGCGCCATTCTATCGAAGCTCGGCAAGCGATGCCGCGAATATGCTCCAGTGCGCCTATCTCATCGTCGCAGTGATCATCGGCGCAATCATTCTTGTGGCGTTGGCGAGGAGAACCAAAAATGCTCCACTGTATTCGCGCGTGGTGCCGACGCCGCTTTCACGCAACGAAATTATCAAGCTGGTCGAACATTATTTCCCCAAAAGCATCGTCGTGAGTTCGTTCGACTGGCGGTTGGCGTGGGTAACGCCCGAGCGCTTAGCCGTCACCGGCTACTATGTGACGAACGGTCAAGGATGTCTCATCATGCTATTGACCGGCATCATTCCCGGCGCACTGCTCATTTGGCTGGCGATGGGACGCACCGAGACCGTGACGATTGACTTTGCCAAGTTTCAGGCGACGGGCGAATTGATCCTGGAAGCGAAAGGACTACGCGCCAAGCGCGAGGCGGACAACCTCGCCGCGAAGCTCGCGCCCGCTGCGCGTTAGTCTGACGAAAACGCGCATTGCGAATGGGGAGTGTGGCGAATGGCGCGCGCGCCGTTCCAAGTTTTGGTTTTTCCGTACCGCCCAACTCGAGAGGGCACCTTCGAGTACGCGTTGCTCAAACGGCGAGACGCGGGCTACTGGCAACCCATCGCGGGCGGCGGCGAAGCGCACGAAACGATCCTTGAAGCCGCCCAGCGCGAAACGCACGAGGAAACCGGCATCCCGTCCGACTCATTCTTCCGGCAACTCGACACGATGGAATTCATTCCGGTCACTGAATTTAAGGACAGTCACGTGTGGGGCGATCACGTTTACGTGATCCCGCAATACTGCTTCGGCGTCTTGGTCAAAGATGGCGTGCTTGTTCTGTCGCACGAGCACACCGCCTATCAATGGTTGGCGTACCAACCGGCGCGCCGCCGCCTCAAGTACGCCGGCAACCGGACGGCTTTGTGGGAATTGGACAGAAAGGTGCGCGGCTTGCCCCCGCGCGATTGACGAGCCGTGAACGCGTGACAACTGGTTTTGGATTGGCTCGCACAGCGAATATGACAAATTGCTCAAATCGGTATAACGATTTTCAAATCACATTACGAATTGGAAGTGGAAAATGACAAACAATTGGAACGCAACGCGCGACGAAGTAACTCACTATTTGCAAGACCTCATTCGGATTGACACGACCAATCCGCCGGGCAACGAAACGAGAGCGGCGGAGTACCTCGCCGGCGTTTTCCAACGCGAAGGAATCCCAGCCACCGTTTTGGAATCCGCGCCGGGGCGCGGCAACATTGTCGCGCGTCTCAAAGGCGATGGGCGCGCCGCGCCGCTGATGCTGATGGCGCACCTCGATGTCGTGCCGGCGGAAGCGAGCCAATGGAAGCAACCGCCCTTTGGCGGCAACATCGTGGACGGGTACTTGTGGGGGCGCGGCACGCTCGACACCAAAGAACTCGTCGCAATGGAATTGATGATCATGCTACTGCTCAAGCGCGAAGCCGTACCGCTCGCGCGCGACATTATTTTCATGGCGAACGCGGACGAAGAAGCCGGCGGGCATCTCGGCGCGGGCTGGATGGTCAAGCAACACGCCGATCTCATTCGCGCCGAGTACGCGATCAACGAAGGCGGCGGGTTTGGTTTTGAACTGCTGGGCAAAAAATTCTTCACCTGCCAAACCGGCGAAAAAGGCACCGCCCGTTTCGTGATGCGGACGCACGGTCGCCCCGGTCACGCCTCGCAACCGCACCCCGACAACGCGGTGTTGAAACTCGCCGACGCGATCCAAAAAATCGGCGCGGGCGAATTTCCGGTGCATCCCACCGCCACCGTGCGCTTGTTCTTTGAAAAACTGGGAGCGCAGTTGGGCAAGTCAGCCGAAGCCGAACTCTTGGCGTTGCTCGATCCGAAAAAATATGCGGCGGCGATCAAACGCCTGCCGATTGACGATAGTATGCGCTCGATGATCTTTGCCATGTTGCACAACACCGTGACGCCGACGCTGCTGAATGCGGGCACCAAGATCAACGTCATCCCCTCGGTGGCTGAAGGGCAATGTGATTCGCGCGTGATCCCAGGCTGCTCGGCGCAGGATGTCGAACGCGAAGTGCGCGCGCTGATCGGCGACCAAGTCGAGATCGAATTTTTGGGCGACACGCCCGGCCTCGAATCCGATTTCCGCACACCCTTGTTCGAGACGATCTCACACGTGATGGCGCACCACGCGCCGGACGCGCCCGTGTTGCCGTACCTCGTCGTCGGTGCGACGGACGCGCGGCACGTGACGAAACTCGGCACCAAGGTCTATGGCTTTTGCCCGATGCGCGCGCCCGCCGAAGAACTCGACACGGTGCACGGGCACAACGAACGCATCTCGATTGAGAACCTGGCGTTTGGCACGCGCGTCTTGTTCGACGTGGTCACCGAGTTCGCGGCGAAATGACCGAGCCGTTCACGATTCGCGTCGCCGTGCCCGCCGATGTGGAAATTATTTGCGCGCATCGGCGGGCGATGTTCGGCGCGATGGGATCGGCGCGCGAACGAATCGCCGCGATGGACGCACCGTTCGCGCGCTGGCTCGCGCCGCGTTTGGCGCGCGGTGAGTACCGCGGCTGGCTCGCGGAAAACGCGCACGGCACGGTGATCGCGGGCGCGGGACTGTGGCTCGTCGCCGGACCGCCCACGCCAAGCGATCAATCCTTGCAGCGCGGCTATGTGTTCAACGTGTTCACGGAGCCCGATTTTCGGCGGCGGGGTATCGCACGGCAATTGATGAACACGGTGATGGCGTGGTGTCGCGCGAACGAAATTCGGGTTATTGCTTTGCACGCAAGCGACGACGGACGCGCATTGTACGCATCGCTCGGCTTTGAGCCGACAAACGAAATGCGAATCCTGCTTCCAACTTCTAATCTCTAATTTCAAGGGCGGTGTTTTTTCATGATCAAGGTTTCGATTATCGGTGGCTCCGGGTATGCGGGCGGCGAACTCGCGCGCATCTTGCTTTTGCATCCCGAAGTCGAACTCGTGCAAGTGACGAGCGAATCGCACGTCGGCGAGTACCTTTACAATGTGCATCCGAATTTGCGCGGGCGCACGAAAATCCAATTCACCACGCCCGATCAAATTCAGCCGTGCGATGTGTTGTTCAGCGCCTTGCCGCACGGCGAAGCGCAAAAACGGATCGAGACGCTGGCGCAACTCGCGCCGAAAATTGTGGACCTCTCGGCGGACTTTCGCTTGAAAGACCTTGCGGCGTACAAAAAATGGTACGGCGAAGCGCATCACGCGCCGAACTGGGTCAGCCAATTTGTGTATGGCTTGCCGGAATTGCATCGCGCCGAAATGCAAACGGCGCGTTACATCAGCGGCGTCGGTTGTAACGCAACCGCTACGAATCTCGCGTTGTTGCCGCTCGCGCGCGCAAACTTGCTCGATCTCACGCGCGCGATCATCGTGGACATTAAAGTTGGTTCGAGCGAAGGCGGCAACTCGCCATCGCTTGCCTCGCATCACCCGGAACGGAGCGGCTCGGTGCGGACGTTTTCGGCGGTCGGGCATCGGCACACCGGCGAAGTGGAGCAAGAACTCGGCTTGACGAATGTGCATCTTTCGATCACCTCCATCGAAATGGTGCGCGGCGTGCTGGCGACGGCGCATTGTTTTGTCAAACCTGGGACGGCGGAGAAGGATTTGTGGCGCGCGTATCGCGGCACGTACAAAGACGAGCCGTTTGTGCGGATCGTGAAAGACAAGCAGGGCATCTATCGGTACCCGGAACCGAAAATCTTGTCCGGCTCGAATTATGCGGACGTTGGTTTTGAAATCGAAGAAGCCACCGGGCGCGTTGTTGCCTTGTGCGCGATTGACAATTTGATGAAAGGCGCGGCGGGGAGCGCGGCGCAAGCGCTGAACCTAATGTGCGGGTTCCCGGAAACGATGGGCTTGGAGTTTGCGGGGCTACACCCGATTTAATTTGAGATTGCAGATTGCAGATTGCAGATTTCTCGATGGAGGCATCAATGACGCCAGAGGAGATGAAGAAAAGAACCAAGCAATTTGCATTACGTGTGATCAAATTGTGCGATGTATTGCCGCGCACGCGATCTGGAAATGTGATTGCGAATCAGTTGATCCGTTCGGCGACCTCGGTCGGCGCAAATTATCGCGCGTCGTGTCGCGCCCGTTCGACGGCTGATTTTATCTCCAAAATTGGCGTGACGCTCGAAGAGGCAGACGAATCGGTTTATTGGATGGAACTGATTGCGGAAAATGGACTGGTGCCGGAAAATCGCTTGTCCGAATTGCTCAAAGAAGGGAATGAACTTGTGGCGATTCTGGTTGCCTCATCGAATACGGCGCATAAACGAAACAAGGTCAGTTCAAAATCCAATCTGAAATCTGCAATGGTGAAAAATGATTGTCATCAAAATTGGCGGTGGTGCGGAAATCAATCTGGAATACGTGTGCGCGGATATTGCCGCGTTAGCCCAAGCCGGCAAGCCGGTTGTCGTGGTGCATGGGACGGGCAAGGAAGCGGACGCGCTCGGTGAACGCGTGGGGCAACCGGCGAAACACGTTACGTCGCCGCAGGGATTTACCTCGCGGTACACGGATCGCGCGACGCTGGAAGTTTTCGTGATGGCGGCGTGCGGCAAGGTCAACACCTTTCTCGTCGAGCGTCTGCAAAAACTTGGCGTCAATGCGATCGGCTTGTCCGGCGTGGATGGGCGTTTGCTCGAAGGGACGCGCAAAGATGCGATTCGGATCGTCGAGAACGGTCGCCAGCGCATTTTGCGCGACGATTACACCGGCAAAGTCGAAAAGGTCAACGCCGACTTGTTGCGCGTTCTGCTCGAACGCAACTACGTGCCGGTGATCGCGCCGCTCGCGATCAGTTACCAGAGTGACGCGATCAACATTGACGGCGACCGCGCCGCGGCGATGATCGCCGGCGCGCTCGGCGCGGAACAATTGGTCATTCTTTCCAACGTGCCCGGCTTGCTCCAAAATTTCCCGGACGAATCGTCGCTCATCGCCAAAATTGACAAGCATCGCGTCGAACAATCTATCGGCTTTGCCGAAGGGCGGATGAAGAAAAAAGTTCTCGGCGCGGCGGAAGCGCTCGCGCTCGGCGTGCGCCAGGTGATCTTTGCCGATGGGCGTGTGGTGCAACCATTGCAACGCGCGCTTGAAGGCAAAGGGACGACCATCGAGTGAGCGGCAAACTGCGCCCAACCGTTTACGCGTTTATGGACGAGAGCGGCGACGCGGGCGGCAACGTTCGCAAAGGCGCGTCGTCGCATTTCGTGCTCGCGATGGTCGAGACGACCGACCCGGACAATTTGCGCGCCGAGTTGCGGCAGTTGCGCGTTGCGTTGCAGTTGCCGGCGACGTTTGAATTTCGTTACCACGATACGCGCAAGGTCGCGCATCGCGCTGCGTTCTTTGTGCTTCTGCGTTCGCTCGATGTGCGCGTGCGCGCGGCGGTGGTGGACAAGACGCGATTGCCGGAAGATTTCAACTACGATGATCAACGGCTCTACTCTTTTGTGTTGGGCGAGTTGGTGATGCGCGCTCCGATGAATCAATTGCAAGATGCAATTTTGATTGTTGATGGTCAGCGCGGCGCGCCAACTGAAAACTTGCTCAATGGAGTTCGCCGTTACCTGACGCAAATGTATCAAGAGCGGCAACGGGCGCGTGCGTTTCGTAAATTGGTGGCGCGAAATTCAAAGGCGGAAGATGGTTTGCAGTTTGCCGATATGGTCGCGGGTGTTTTAGCAGAACGATTTTTGCACGGCGAGTCCGCGTATGATGATTATGTGGATTCCAAGCTCGCCGACTTGTGGACTTTTCCGCCGAAATAAAACACCCTCACCTATCCTACATTCGAGATGTAGGAAAGCCGCCAATATGGACATCCCAACGGGGAGCCAGCAGAGGGCGACCGTGTCGGTGAGGGCGGGTAAACCGGTCGAGCCGTTTTATTTCGAGAGCGCCTTGCGACACTCTGTCTTGCGCTTATTTTATCATCAATAAAAATAGGAGTCAATTGGAATGACGAATATCGCAGATGTGGAATCCAAATACACCTCCGGCGTCTACAGCAAACGCCCGCTCGCGATTGTGCGCGGCAAGGGCGCGCATCTGTGGGACGATGCGGGACGCGAGTACATCGATTGCGTTGGCGGGCAGGGGAGTGCGAATGTGGGACACGCGAACCCGGCTGTCGCCGCCGCGTTGGCGGAACAAGCGCGCACGCTCGTCGCCTGCACCGAAATTTTTTACAACGACAAGCGCGCGGCGATGGAAGAAAAATTGATCGCGATTGCGCCGAACCAGGCGAACCGTGTGTA
>CAIKBD010000445.1 GCA_903825565.1 uncultured Anaerolineales bacterium
ACGCGTGAACCGATTCTGTCCTAGCGCCTGCGCGGTGGGCCACATCAGTCCGCGATTGACATAGTTCGCACCCAGGGTGTACAGCACGAGCGCGGTCGTGAGTTGCGTGCCGTCATCGCTGACGGTAAACGCAATGGAAAATTTGCGTTCCTCGCCATTCGGCGTGATGAGCGCGCCGCGTCCCAGCCACGTACCGCGTTGTGGCGCAAACGGTTGCGCCGGTTCCGGGGTCGCCGTTGCCGCGCGCGCGACCACGCGCCACAATGTGGGCGCAACCGGCGCGGGCGACGGCGCGAGACTGGGTGTCGGCGCGCTCGTCGGACTGGAGCGTAGCGGCAGAGTAGTAGGGGCCAACGCATTGCACCCAGCGCCGAACAGCAACCACACCGCCAACACGGGAAACATGAGATACGCAAAATGTTTAGCCATGGAGTGACCTCCCGATAGTCGAATAGTTGGGTAGTCAAGCCAGCCAACCAGCGAACCGCTTCGCGCAGCCGCTTCGCGCAACGACCCACCCGCAGCCCTACGGCGGCGTGCCGATCACGCCTTGCACCTCGATCACTGGCACGGGCAATACGTGCATCGTGCGACCGTCGGGCACGATGATTTTCGTGCTGTCGGCGTAGAAATGCGGCCGTCCATACGTTCGCAAATCGGCGGTGCCGGCATCACTGCCGGGATCCCACCGTTCGTGCCATTGCTCGCGGCGGCGCGCCTCGCCATCGCAGGTATCGTCCTTGTCGCCCGCTTCGCAGGTGTACCAACGCACGCGGCGCTCCCAGGACATTTGCCAGTCCACCACCCAAAATGAGTGCGCTTCGACCTGATACGCCGGCAAGCTGCCGGGACCGTTCTCGGTTTTTTGCGCCGAGGATGTCACGTACACATGCTCAGTCATCGCGGCGCGTGAAACAAAATCCTTGGGAGTGCCCCAGGCGCGTTCATCCCAGACCCAGCGAATCCAGCCGGGTGCGGGATCGCTGCCCGGTTCGGGATACCTGACCTGCCGCCAGCGCAAACAGAGCACCAGGTTGCGATAGTCCGGGTGGTAGCCCCAGGGATAGGGACTCCATTCATTCACCGGCGCGCTGCAATTCCAGGGTTGTGTGATGAGCGCGCCGACCATGAAACGCATCCGATCGACGACAATCCCGCGCGGGTACGGCGTGTACGTGACCGGCAACGGCGGGATGCGCGCCTCGACGTAGCGTTCCCAGCTACACCACACGCCGTCATCTGACCAACCCGGCGGACAGGGTAACGGCTTGGGCGGCGATGGCGGCTGCGAGCTGTCGCCCGTGCACGCGCCCGGCGGTTCGAAGCCGCCGATCGATTGCATCCAGACGCCATTTACCAATTGGTAAATGACCCAGATATAACCGACCTGGGTATCGCCGCCGCCGGGTGCGCCTTCGTACACCGGCAGGCAATGCATGACCAGGTAGCCGGAACTCCAAGGATCGGCCGTCGGGCGCGGGGTTGGTGCTGGTCGCGTTGGACCGCTGGGCGCGGGCGGTTGCGAGCCGCCGCCGGGCGGCGGCTGGGATGGCGGTTGCTGTGGCGGCGGCTTGGGAATTCCACCCCCCGGTTGGCAAAAGAAGGTGTTCCATATAGTGACGCCGCACGGTCCGGCTTGTGCCAAAATGACCGCGCCGCTAACCATCAGCAAGCCTATTCCCAGATATATCGTCAGTCCCGCCTTACGTAATCGTCGCATGATTCGCCTATTCAATCTGTCCAAGACCCAGGATGTTCGAGAGAGCCGGCTATCGTGTTCTCTGTAACATGTGCATTCTCGCTCGCCGTTTACGGATTACTGTCTTTCGCGATTACCTCTAGTGTATCCGTGTTGAGCGTCATCAGAATGCGCTCGACCTTCCACCGCTTGTCTGCCGAACTAAAATCCATTTGGTAGACCCAGGTACAGTTCACGCCCTGAAACCCAGGTAAGGGTTGGCGTGTCCGTGTATCGTAAAATTTGTATTCACCGGCGCGAGTGTAATCTTCCAATGCCGCGCGTCGCCCATCCAGAAAAAATTGCGAGACGCGCGGTTGATCGTACGGTGCACTGCGGCGCATATCCAAAAGCGAAGCTGATATGCGATTAGAGGCAAACTCTTGCGGGATCGCCGTTTTCCACTGTGCCAGGAGTTTGCCAGTGGTGTAGAGATGTATGTTCGCCAGTAAATAATCTTTTTCGAACATGTGATCGCGCCACCAATTCAAGAACGTCAAAAAATCTTTCACGACCCAGGCTTTGATTTCGGGCGGAGCATCGTAGACTGGCGTGCCCGATGGATCGACGCGACCTGGGATTGGCCGCACCGTCCACGTGATGCCTTGGGTCGCGGCGACCGACGCGTTCGGTTTCGCCACGCTCGTGACGGTTTTGGTCGGCGTTCGGCTCGGCGTCGTCCTGGCGCTCGCCAAGGCGGTCATCGTCGCGGTCACGCGCGCGCTCCCGCTGATCGGCGACGGCGTCGGACTCGCGGCGATGCGCGTCGGCGTGAGCGTAAGTGTCGGCGGGATTGGCGTGGATGTCTCCGTCGCGACGGCGGCGGCGACCGCCGCCGGTTCCGCCAAACGGGTGACGTTACTCGTGAGCAGGGCGTACCAACCCAGGATGCACGCGCCGATGAACAATACACCGATGCACAGAACGACGCAGCCGAGCGGCGCAATGCGCCGCTTGCCGCTCAGAACGTCTTGACTGACGAGATGCTTTAACATTTTCGGTTTCCTCCTTGCCCGTCATTCTACGCCACGCCGTGTAGCGGGGCAAGGGTTTTGGGAATGGCTTGAGCCAGGTGTGCGAATTTTTTAAGGTTTACCGTGTCGCCGCGCGTAGACCGCACGCGCTCGACCGCACGCCGCCCGCGTGTTTGTACGCGCGTAGAAAATCGTTGGGCGCGTTCCCCTGGGTCGCAATCCCGCTGGCGAATTTTGTACGCGCGTATAAAAACTGGGTTGAACGCGCCACGCCCGCAAAAGCGTAGGGGTTACGTTGAAGCGCGTCTTTTACCTTTGTATGCCGGCTCACCGTCGTCGCGCACAGACACAACGTATTGCCCGCTCAAGACGGCTTGCAGGAGCGTGTACCGAATTGCGGTGTGCGCGGCCCAGGCGGCTAATTTTTGACA
>CAIKBD010000446.1 GCA_903825565.1 uncultured Anaerolineales bacterium
GTGGCGTGGGAAAAGCCGCGCAATGACGCGAGGGTGACAATTCGTTGGAAGTTCACCAAGGAAGATGCTCGCCGCGTCTTCGCCAAGTATTACCCAACCCCGCAAGATTAAATTGTTAAAGCACTAGTGCCATCCCCCTCAGATGTTGGATTGGAATTTTTCTATGGCGCCAGATTTCTGGGGACAGCATAGCCGATTTACCAGCACAAATCACTGGACTTGAGGTCTAGTCCAGGTCTAGTCGAGGTCTAGTACGTGAATCGCGCAAAAAAAGCCGCCGTGACGATAAAATCACGGTGGCGTAGAGGATTCTGGACGGGCAAATCAGAGTTTTTGGACGCGGCGCGCATAGGCAATCGCTTGCTCGCGCGTTTGCAAATGCAGATGGTTGAGGATTTGACCCATGTGGTACTTGATCGTTTTTTCGCTGATATTAAACTCGGACGCAATCTCTTTGTAGAGTTTGCCCTGCGCGACCATCTTGAGAATTTCCCACTGGCGTGGCGATAGTGCCTCGTCAGTGGCGCGCCCGACGGACGCATCGGCGGGGTGTTGGGTGAATGCCGACAAGACACGCGCGGCGAGTCCCGGTGGCAAGGGTATCTCGCCGCGCATCACATCGGCAAGCAGTTGGCAAAATTCGTTCGCATCCAGATTTTTCAGCAGATAACCGGATGCGCCATTTCGCAGTGCCGCAAACAAATGGTCCTCCGCATCCGACATGGTGAGCATGACAATTTTGATTTCGGGAAACTCGGCCTTGATTAACTTGGTGGCTTGGATGCCATTACAGCGCGGCATCTCGACATCCATCACAATCACATCCGGATGTAATGCGCGGGCTTGGGTTTGCGCTTCGACACCATCCTGCGCGGTGCCCACGATGGTGACGCCGCGCGCGGCAAGCAGGTTGCGAATACCATCGAGAAACAGCGGATGGTCGTCCACGAGCAAAATGCGTAGACTCTGCACGACCGACAAATCATCCGGCAGAGGCAACACTGTGCCCGCCATCAAACGCGGCACGAAAATCAAAACCTGGGTTCCTTGATCGGCTTGGCTTCGCACTTCGAGCCGACCACCGAATTGCTCAGCGCGTTCGCGCATCATCGCCAAACCAAAATGCGGCATCGTCGCATCGCTCGCGGTCGTCGTCTCAAATCCCGCGCCATCATCAGCTACAACCACATGAACCTGGGTCGTCGTGAAACTAAAAATCACTTCGACTTTATGCGCGCTCGCATGTTTGCGGACATTCGCCAACGCTTCCTGGATGATCCGCAACACTTGCTCTTCGACCGCTGGCGCAAACCAGGTCGTCGGCCCATTCGTCGGCATACTCAACGTAGCGGGAATGTTCGTCGCTTGCGTAAATTGTTGGAGCGTGCTTTCGAGCGTTTGCGCGAGGGTGCCTGGCTGGGCATTCATCGTGCGTAGACCCAGAATGTGATTACGCAGATCGGCTTGCGTGTTTTGCGCGACGAGTGCCATCTGTTGCAGGTTCACTTGCGCGGCAAGCACTTGGCCGCTGGTAATCAAGGTCTGGCTTGCCTGCGCCTGTGCATTGAGATACCCCAGGGTCTGACCCAGCCCATCGTGCAATTCGCGCGCGAGGCGTTCGCGTTCTTGCAAGGCGGACAATGTCTGTTGCTGTGCGACCAATTCGGCTTGCGAGCGTTTCAGTTCGGTAATATCGTTGAACACAATCAGGCACGCCACATGGTTTTCGTACGTGGTCAAGATCGAGGACGCCAAGATATTGATCTCGGCTCCCTTGGGCGCGACCAGATGTTCTTCCAGTGAGTGCCAGGTTTTGCCTGTACTCAATTGCTTGATCACGTCGGTCACCATTGCCTTTTCATCCAGCGGAATGAATTGCATTGCTGGCAACCCAATGAGTGGCACATCGTCCGCAAAAGTTTGCCACAGCGCGCGCGTGACCTGGTTCGCGTACAGAATCGGCATATTGGGATGATCCAGCGCATAAATGGCAACAGCGATAGGCACGTTTTCAAGCAATTGCCGGTACTGTTCTTCACTCGCGCGCAAGGCTTGTTCGGCGCGGAGGCGATCGGAAATATCGCGCGACACACCGACGATGCCCAGGAACCGGCCATGCGCATCTTGCAATGCCGCGGTCGAAAGCAACGAGGGAAACAACTCGCCATTCTTGCGGCGATTCATCATTTCATAGCCAGCCAAGCCCTGGGTCATCGCTATGTCATGCACCCGATCGCCAACCTGCGGATCGGCGTAGAGCAAATTAATATGCTTACCCAAAACCTCGTCGCGTTGGTAGCCAAACGCTTTTTGCGCGGCGGGGTTGAACTCGACAATGCGGCGTTCTGGGTCGGTCGTGATAATCATATCCACCGACGAATCAATGATGTTGCGCGCATAGCGTTCACTTGCGCGCAATGCTTGTTCGGTTTGCTTGAGCGGGGTAATGTCGTGCAACAAGAATAAACGACCGGCTTGGCGCAGAGAGGATTCTTGGATCGGCGAAATTGTTAAATCAAAAGTGTGTGCGTGATAGTTTCCGTCCAGAACAATTTGGTCGCGGGCGTTAGTCTGCCCGGAATAACGGCGCAACACCTCTGCCCACCGCATGGGGAGTTTGTCCAGTCCTGCGCCAATCATGTTTGCCGAAAAGCCGCACGCGTGTTGCGCCGCGTGATTAAAATCTACGATCCGATCCTGAGCATCCAGCACGATCACCAAATCTTCGAGCGCGTCTACAACGATACTGCGCGCGACCGGCGCGATACTAAAGGGCGGCGAACGAAAGAGGGCAAAGGCAAAAAACGCGGTCGAAAAAATCAGCATGGTCGGCGACCAATCAAACGGGGTGAAATCGAGATTGTAAAAAACATTCGTCATCATTGGTGCGATGATGCAAATCGCCATGAGCAAAGCATTTTGAATTTGCATCGTCCGCTGGCGCACCCCGGTGAGCAAAATCGCGCAATCAGCGACGATCAGCACATAGGAATAGCCGGCATAAATCCAGTACCACCAACCTCGTGAGACGATCATGCTGGAAGTTGGACCATCCAGGTTAATTTTAAAATCGTGCAGAAAGAACGAATCGTAAAACGAGAAAGGCAACAAGGCAACGGTGATAAGCGGAATCGCTAGAATACCCAGCCAACTCAGGCGCGAGAGCCGGTGACGATATCCCAAAAATTCCAGCACCAAAGCGAGAGTGGTGGGACCAATCAGAGGCGAGACGCCGTACTGTCCGACGAACCAAATCGTTTTCAACGGCATGGTCACCGTCGAAATGTCCAAGATTCCGATGGCAACCCAGGTGACGAGAACCAGAATGAGCAGATTGAAATAACGCACGCTGGAGACATTTTGAAAACGGCGCAAATACAATGCCAGCGCAGTCAAAAGCAGGGTACAAATAATCGAGGGCCAAATGTACGGTGTATAATTCATGATCCCCTATCCCCCAAGAACAAGCGGATATCTACAATATGACTTGCATTTAGATTCTGATGGGCAGACGCTAGAAAAATTTTTGACTTGACCATATGGCTCGTTCTAAACACTAGAAAAAATTTCCTTTTCGATTTACGGTGTCAGCTCCCTTTTCCTGGTTCGAACAACCACGTGAGATTATTCCACCGTCATCCGTTTGCTTTCTTCCTCGCTCACCACACCATCCGTGACGCGCACCTGACGCCACACCGTGCCTTGCCACAAATCGCGGCGAACCTGGGTGTCGCCCGCCAGCAAATCGCGGTAACGCGATTTTTTGCGCCGCGCGAGTGTGCTGGGTTTCGCGTCCTCGATAATTTTTCCGTCTTGCACCACGAGCACGCGGTCGAACGTTTGCGTCTCGCCGACATCGTGCGTGATGCAAATGAGCGTGGCATCGCGCCACAATTCGCGCGCGCGCGCCAGCAGAGTGCGCCGCATCGCGCGGTCTAGTCCGCGCAGTGGCTCGTCGAGAATGACGAGCCGCGCGTGACGACGATTCATCGCGCGACCCAGGCGCACGCGTTGCCCTTCGCCGCCCGACACCAAGCCGCCGCTTTCTCCCAGGTCGGTTTGCAAACCATCGGGCAAGCGCGTGAGCACATCGTACAACTCGGCTTGCGCGATGAGCGGCGCGAGCGTTTGCGTTTCAGTGTTGCCGTATTCCAAATTTTCCAACAACGAATGATTCCACAACTGAACCGCTGGGTCAACCCAGGCAGTTTCCATTCGCAAGGCGCGCAGGCGATTGCCGTCGAGCACATCGCCATCCACCAAAATTTTTCCTTGCGCGACCTTGTGCCAACCCAGCAACAATCCCACCAACGACGACTTGCCCGCGCCCGATGCTCCAACAATCGCAACGTGTTCGCCCGCCGCGATTTTCAAATCCACCTCGGACAAGATGGTATGTCCGCCCGCTTGCACCGTAACCTGGGAAAATTCGATTGCCACGCCGCGCGATGCACTCTGCTCTGGTGGAGAACTGGGTGCGCTCTCATTTGCAAATTCGCTTTCATCGGGCGCGCCGAGTGGTTCGAGCACGCGGAGCAAGTTGTTGCGAATGTCGGGGTATTGTTGAATCGTTTGCGCGACCGATTGCGCGAGCATTGGCAAGTTGAGCGTCCAGTAAAACAAGAGCAACACACCCTGGGTCGAGCCGCCGCGCGCGACGACATTAAATACCATCGCAATCGCAAAGCCCGCGTACAGCAACGCGCTCGCCGATTGAATGTACATCGCCACACGCGCCGCATCGAGCGACGCGCTCATCCACTCGCTCACCAGTCCTTCGTGTTCGCGGCGCAACGCGCGTTCCGCGCCGTGCGTTTTCAACGGAATCAATCCCAGGAGCGCATCGAGATAGAAACGCGACAACGCGCCGCTGAGTGTGCCGACGCGCATACTGTTCTCTTCCAAAATCGGATTCGTGATGGACGTGATGGCGATGAACAAGCCGCTGAACAAAATCGCGAGCCAGGCATTATCGGGGTCGAGATACAAGACGCCGACACTCGTGAGGACAAGTTGAAAAACCTGGCGCAAAAAACTAATGGCGAGATTGGGCAAGCCGCGCAGAGACGCGAGCGAGTGCGCGCGATTCGCCATATCCGACGTGAGGCGACTGTGAAAATAGCGGTCGCCGAGGCGCGGAATTTTTTCGAGAAATTCAATTCGCAAACGCGCTTCGATGCGGCGACCCAGGCGTTGAATCGCGGCGGACAAGGGAATTTCCAACGCGAACAATGCGATGATAAACACGAGCACGAGCGCGGCGGCGGAGATTCGTTGTTCGAGCAAAACCAGGTCGGCGCCAGCGCGCATCAACGCTTGCAACATCAGCCCTTCAATCGAGACACCCAGGGTCGCCATCAGCAATGCGACGATGATGATGCTCGGCGCGAGCCAGCCATCTTGCTTGAGCGCGTCCCAGATTTTGCGTTCGGGTTGCAGTGGCGGCTCGCTGAGCGCGGCGACGAGTTCGGGCGATAATTCGGCGCGCGCGATTTCCTCGGATTCAGTTGCGCTTGGCGCGGTGGACGGTTGCGCTTGCGCGACGTGAATCGCCAACGCGCCGCGCATCGTGAGCGTTTCTTCTTCGCCAGGATTTTCGGACGGTGTGACGAACCAAAACATTGCTGGCACATCGGCGCCGCCGCGTTCAAACAAAACCGTGACGACCTCGGCGGCGGGTGTGCCGCGCGCCACGCCGCCCGCGCGCACAATCGTCTCCATCATTCGCACCGACGCATCGAGCGCGGCGAGCGCGTGCCACGCTTCCACTGCACCCGCGCGCGCGACGAGTGATTCGACGAGCGCGGGCGCGAGACCCAGGTCGCGCATTCGGCGGCGAAGCGGCGCGAGAAAACCATCGGTGCTTGCCCATTCGCGCCAGGTGGTTGCGGCAATCGGAAAGCGATGCAAAAATAAATCGCGCGCGAATTGTTCCCAGGTTGTCCAGCGGCGTCCGCGACCTGGGTCCATCAATTGCACGAACGGACCGACCAGATTCCACACGACGACAAAATGCGTCAACCCGTTCGGCATCAGCACGACGACGAGCGCGGGGAGCGCATCGGCTTCGGGCAATGCCAAATGGTCGGCGGGCAACATTATTTGCTCGGCGGCGAGTCCCAGTTGGTTGGCAACATCTTCGATGGTGTCAATCGAAGTGCCGTCCACCTGGGTCTGGCACGCTTCGCGCAAACGTCCGTAACTAACCTGGATGCCGAATCCTTCCAGCAACGCTTTGAGCGATGCGGGACCGCAATCCATCTCGGACGTTTGCACGACCTCGGGCACAAAAAAACGGGGCGCAGTACTGGTTGTCACGATTTGCTACATCCGTTAAGCGTTATCAAGTTTTCGCAACTCGAGAATATCGGAATCGCCCACGTAATAGCCCACATTCCCACAATCGAGGCAGACAAAAGCAAGCACCGTATAGCCCGACCACATCTTTTTGTTGGTTGGCAAAAACGTGTGCCGCGTCATTCCGATGCTACCGTGGCGTAGATTTTGGCTTTGACAGGCAAAACACTTTTTTTCTACTGTCGTCGTTTCCATTGTGGATTCTCCTTGTGGATGGGGGGAATTTACGTTCCCAAATCAAGTCTCCGAGACTGCGTAAATCTGGGAGACGCGCGACGCGGGTCACAATTTGGGCGAGTCCCAGGGTTGGTCATTATGACCGTCTACGCTACTGCACACCGTCGCGTTACAACTATTGGCACATTCTTGGCGTTTCTTGCCCGTCAAGAAATTGCATCCCAGATTGCAAATTTTACACTTGTCCACATCAATCGAACCGCTACGCACCTGGGTTCGCGCGCGCAATTGTTTTTTCATTTCATTGCTCCTCTTGAAAATCGCCGCTGAGATTTAATCGCGGCAAAGCGGATGCGAGTTAATACAATTCAATCTACACTGTCCCTTCAAAGGGACAGATTTCCCTTCGCATTTATCGAGGCAATGCGTTTTACACAAATCCTCGTCAATGCCGATTTTTTTGCCGACGCGAACTTGCGCGCGCACGCGCAGATGGCGCATCGTGATTTGCTTTTTCATTGTGTTCACACCTTACCCATTGGATTTGAACATCTTGGGGTCAATCGGCGGCTTGCCATAGCCAACGTGAACCTGGGTTTTGACGCGCAACTGTTTTTTCGTTGATTGTGTTTTCATTTTTGATTCTGCTCCTCTGGAAAAATTACTTGCAGTTATTTTTCTGATAGCACCATTCCCGCTGTTCGGGCGTGCCATTATTGCAAATCACGCCGCACCACCCCGAAATGCCGACCTGGGTTTTGGTTCGCACGCGCAGTTGCGTTTTCGTCGTCGTCATTTGTTTTTTCATTCGTTCGACTCCTTGTGGTTTGAATGGGTATCGCGCATCGGCACAGTCATCAAAATGAGTGTTGTCCCCCGCACAATGTCAGACCCAGTGTTATCAGATTTGCTGGCAATATTTTTGATGACCGCAACTACACTTGCATTTTTCCCATTCGCTAGTGCTAGCCATGCCCAACCATCCCTTGTTCTTAACTCGGTCTATATCTTGTGCTAGACAAGTCTCATCGCAACTTTTTCCTCCACGCACCTGCGTTCGCACTTGCAGTCGCTTACGGGTTGTGGCTATTTTCATACTCACTCCTCAATTCACGGCTGGGTTGTCGCGCCGTTTGGCGGAACCGTGCCGATATTTTTTAGAATATATTCCAACGGACCCACGCGCTCGATTTCGATTTGCGCGCGCGTCGGCGCATCGGTGAGCGGCGCGCTCGCATAGACCGCCAGCCGCACCGTGTTCGGCGTCATTCGATTCTGCGCGAAATTTGCAATCTCCATCACCTGGGCGTCGTATGTTTGCGCGCCGAACGTGACGCTGGCGGATTGTCCCGCACGAATGCGCGCAATTTGTTCGGGCGCAAACTTGGCGATGACGCCCTCGCGGGTTTGTTGCGTCTCCGCGCTAACCGTGTAAAGCGGCACACGCGCGAACACAAACCACGCGCCCCACGCGGCAAGCACGAGCACAGTGAGACCCAAGCCCACGAGCGACGGACGAAACGAATCATTGGTGATGGCGCGATTCGCGCGCGAAAAGGTGATGGACATTTTTCCTCTCAGCAGACCAAATCACATTGAGACTGGCAAAAATATTTATCCTTATGGAGGTCGCAATTTCCATAGCACTTGACACATTTCCAGTCGAAATGATTGTATCCTGCTTGCACCTGGGATTTCACGCGGATGCCGTGCGCGGTTACGCGCAGAGGCACGGCAGGTTTTTGCTTTTTCATTCGTTCAGCTCCTTGTTTGATTTTGTATCGCGCCTCACGCGGATGTGCGACGATTTCGATTTACGTCATACCATTGCGCTGAATGCGGTAACGCATCCGCAGACTAGTGACATTTTTTCGAGACGCGTGATTTCTATTCAATCCGTGTTGTCAAACAGTGTTCTCACATTGTCTCAGCTCGGCAAGGTTAGCTTGATATTCCACGCGCTTACCGCCGCGCACCTCAAACTCACATAAGCATTTTTCCATTCCACCGAAACGCTTACACTGGCTAAACCCTTTATCTTCGCCGACACGCAGTTGGGTACGCACTTGCAGATGAGATTGCTTGGTTGGTTGGTTCATAAGATTCTCCTTGTTTTGAATTTGGATGCGTCTATTTTTTGAGACGATTGGGCGGCATTAAAAACCTGACGCGCACACGCCGAGACACGCCTTGAGCGGTGCGCCGCTCAAGTTGGCATTGCACAACGATTCGCATTCGCCGCGCGTTTCGCAATAGCCCGAGCCAGGATTCGCAAGACAGCCCAGCAAATCGGGCGTGAGACAGCGCACATAATTCTGATTAATGCGGTACGGCGATGCTTCACCGCGACATTCCATCGTGGGACAGCGCGCGGCGGAGTTGCCGCAACTCATCACCGAAAATTCGCCGGCGCGCAGTTGGGTGCGGACACGTAATCGAGTGTGCTTTTGCATTATTGATTTCTCCTAATCAGCAGACCAAATCGCATTCCGACAAACATTTAAAACCGCCAGTCGTCCCAGCCATTGAGACAGCCAGATATCAGAGCATTATCCAGGAATACGCTGGGGGTTCCCCCCGAGCCATCTTTTGCTTCCTGGATGCACTGCTGACAATTATTCTGCCGCTGTCCAACCAGCCCGTTACAACAAACCTTGGGGTCTCGCGCAAATTCGTCCACGAGACATTGCCTGCCGCCGACCCGTACCTGGGTGCGGACGCATAGGTGCGTTTTCTTTAGCGGGTTGTTCATGGTATCCTCCTGGGATGAATTGTTGAGGCGCATTTCAGTGCTGGACATTGATTACCTCTCAGCAAATCAAATCACATTCCGACAAACATTTAAAGCTGTCCGGTTTGGATTGGCAATTATTTTTACAGTTCTTACATTTATCGCCCCAACGATTTTTACCTGCCCGCACCTGAGATTTCACGCGGATGCCGCGCGCGGTTATCCGTCGCTCGCTGGACGGATTACTGAATTGGCGTGATTCCATTCTAGCTCGCACGCGCAGTTGTGTTTTCATCGTCGCCGTTTGCTTTTTCATTCGTGCATCTCCTTTTTTTGTTTTGGTATCCGTTCAACTCACTCGACCCAGTGAAGCACATCACGTATCACCGACCAATGATAGACGGGGCTGAAACGCGGGCATCTTGTTCCACTCTGAAAAATGGTGTGTTCCTCTCATAATTTACCGCATTCAGCGGCAACCCGCATCGTTTTTTTTGCTAGACTATGCCTAGCATTTTTACTAGTTTGAAAAGGGTCCATTGGACGCCGTGAGCGCGAAAAAAACGCGCCGAACGAATATTCGTTCGGCGCGCCCAGCGTCGTGAATGGCTATGCTCCGCTCCGACGTTGCCCGTCGCCATCGGGTGCCATACCCGCGCGCACACGCGCCCGCACGCGCAATTGTTTTTTCGTCGCCGTCATTTTCTTTTTCATTTCATCTTCTCCTTGTTTTGATTTTGCATTGTGCCAAGAAATTGGGCTAGGCGACATAGCAGGCATAATCTTCAGAAGGCGCAAGTTTGAGCGTGTCCAGGCAATTGCCCACAGACATATTCACTGATTCGCGCTGTGGCTTTAACGCGCCTTCCATCTGCCTGCCAACGTAGCATAGGAAATACGGGTGGGTGTTGCGTGTGCAAGGCACCGCCCCGGTTCGCACATTCGTCTTGACTAACAGTTGTTTCGTTTTCATTTTTGTTTCTCCTCTGAAAATAAACCACGAATGAACACGAATCTACACGAATAGAAAAATTAGTGGCGCGAAGCGTTCGCGCGATTCGTGGTTTCAATTCGCTTGCGCTCCGTCTACGGGTGCGCCGTATGGCGAATGAACAACCCCTTTAATTTATGCCGCGCTGTCTTTTTATTTGACGTTCACGATCACGGTCGCCTTGCCCGACAGTTTGAACGAATTGGTCGCCGTCAACGTGATCGTGTGTTTGCCGGGCTTGAGATTACTGACATTGATCAACTCGCCATTCCCCAGCGCGCCTTGCAAATCGGACGACCACACCAGTTCATTATCCTCGACGAGCCATTCATCTTGCAGATCGTACGCGCTCCCCAGCAAATCCAGGTCTTGACCGACCTTGATTGTGATTTCGCCTTCCGGCTCTTCGATGTACACCTCCGGCGCTTGGGGCGATACGCTAAACCAGCTGCTCTCGACCTGGGTCGCATTCACGCCATCGGTCGCAGTGATGCGGATGCGGCTCTGCGGTTGAGCATTCCCTGGGAGCGTGGCGAAATCATCTTCCCAGGTCGTCGCCGTAATTTCGCTTGCCAGTTCAACCCAGTCTTCGCCGTCATTGCTGTACTCGACCGAGTAGAGCAACGCCGCGCCATCCTTGTGCTTGCCTTGCCATTTGATTGTGTACATGCCATCCACCTTGTCGCCCGCCTTGGGCGCAAGGATGGTTATTTCGGGCGCATTCGGCAACACCTTGACCGCTTGAAGCAAGGTCGTGCCATTCATAATGTTGAACGCGACCGTTTTTTCCGGGAATGGCACGGTGAGATCAAAGGGCACGCGCGCGAGTGTGCGCGGTGGATTCGCGGTAGTGGTGAATGACACGTTGAACGCGCGCGATGCCAACACCTTGCCGCTCGCGTCCACGGCTTGGATGCTGTACTTGCCGGTCGTTTCGGCGAGGGTTGTGGACTCGGTAAAACTGTACCATGGTTCGAGTGTGACCTTGCCCTCTTTGCTGATTGTGCCGAATGCCGCCACATAGCGCGTCGGGTTGACCAGTTTCGCGAGGCGTGGCGCGGACGAGATTTTTGCGCCGGGCGCAAGTTGATCGAACAAGTGCGTCCAATAGCGCGGCGTTGTCCAGTACGATTCCTGCGGCGCGCCCGAACCCATATAGCCTATCATGTCCGGCAGTGCGCCGCGTCCGCCCACTTCGTACGGAAACTCCGTGTCCGCTGAAACCAAACTGCCCGAGCCGCTCGAAAATTCTTGCGCGTCCGATTTGCCGCACTTGAACCCGGTGTTTTCCATATTGTCCCAATCGCGCCCCACAAAACCGGCAGGCGGCGGATTGATCGCGCAATTGAACACGCCGTTCATCTGATCATACTCGTCGCCGAGTTTGAACACGTGCCCCACTTCGTGCGCGACGGTGGCTGGCGCATCCTCATCCGTTTCGGTCACGATGTTCGCCGGCGCGCCAAACGTGAAACCCTGGGTCGTCCCATCCGCGCCCTGGCGATCCCGCACAAAGCCAACGATCAAGTCATAACATTTCGGCGCGGCAGGATTGGCGGTGCATTCGTGCGGTTGCAATTTCGCCAGCGCTTCCCAGGTTGCCAACTGTCCTTCTTCGGTTTTCAAATTGTATTCGTCGGCGGACAAATCCAGGTCTTGCCCATTGACCCAGCGAAAATTCGCGGGCGCAATCGGATAAACCTGTTTCATAAACTCGCCGAGCTTTTTCCATTTGCCTACCGGCGCGCGCACATCGCCGGGTCCATAATTCGCTTTGACGCCCACCGCCAAAATCCGCAACGCGCGCCGCTCTTGAAATTTTGCGGTGGTCGTGGCTTTGAGTTTGCCGATGGTTGCCTCGAACGTGTAATCGCCGGCTTGCCAATCGCCGCACGCCGCGCGATTGGGACAGGCGAAATCAACAACCTGGGTCGGTTCGGCTTCCGGCGATGGTCGCAACGTGGCGATGGTCGCGCCGCCGCGTTTGACCACCACCGCTTGGTTGGTTGCGTCCACCGCGACTGGCTCGCTGAGGAACACGCGAATCACCGTGTCCTTGCCCGCCACAAATTTGGACGATTGCGCGCCCAAAACCTGGGTCACGACAATTTTGATTTTGGTGTCCGCGCCTTGCGCGCCAACTAAATTTGCTAACACGATCATCATCACAGCAAGCAGAATGCTCACCATGCTCAAACGACGAAACATTTTTACCTCTCTTGAAAATACGACCGCCGACTGCCGACAATATTTATTGGTCTACGAATGCGCCGCAGGCGAATAAGCAACGCTTGGCAAAACTAAAACCTGGGAATCAATTTTTGGCACGACGCGATGCTCATTTCAACTTTTTGCAAGACTGGTCATAGCATCGGTTGGAACACGCATTGAGTTTTGCCAGTTCCTCCGAGTTCATATCCTTGCGTAACTTGAAAAATGCGAGTGTTCCAAATAATGCCTCCCAGCGGCAGGCGTTATCGCATCCTTCGCCGCAATCGAATTGGTTATCAAAACCGGTTTTGATTTGCGTCCGCACGTGCAGTTGTTTGTTCATTACTTGTTTTTTCATTCTTGCTTTTCCTTTTTTATTTCTGGACCCTACACCGCACGGCGCGGCAAGTTGGTGCCACGCGCCGTGTGGTGTGGGTGTATCTGCCAATCACATTAGTTCGAGAAAAGATATCGGCATCCCTTGTCATCCCACAATTCGTTTTCACAGGCAAACTTGGATTTTGTTTTCCGACATTCTTCATACTTGCAACCGCACCGATCCAAACATCCTGCTTGCACCTGGGTTCGCACGCGCAGTTGTTTTTCGTCGTTTGTTTTTTCATTTTCATTTCTCCTTTTTGGTTCTGAATCTGCGCCGCGCATCACTTGCTTCCCAGCGGCAAGCGTTATCGCATCCTTCGCCGCA
>CAIKBD010000447.1 GCA_903825565.1 uncultured Anaerolineales bacterium
GAAATCGCCGCTGAGCAAGTGCAAATCGGCTCAAGCCGATTGACGCAACTCGGTTTACCGAGTTTACACCTGAGTTAGGCGGACGTTTTTAACGCCCGACGGAATTCGCCAACCGTATCTAGTTCTTGTCGGAAAATTCATTTCGCTTGACGTTTCGAGCCACGGCGACGGTTGCGGATTTTTCGGGCGATTACCACCAAGTTGGCAACGATGATGCCCCAACCAATCCACCGCTCGAAACCGTCGAGACCGTGATTAGGACAGCGAGTCAATTGCACCGTCCGTCGAATAACACTGATGCGACCTTCGATCCCGTTGCGAAAACGTTGTCCTTGTTTGAACCAAGGTTGCTTTTCACGCTGACGTTGCCGCTTCGTCAGATGACCCGTTTGTGGGATCGCGAATTGTTTTACGCCCACTTGGCGTGCTCTGCGTTTGTTGTCCGGCGAGCCGAAGGCACGATCTCCTGCCAAGACATGCGGCGCATGATGGAACACACGTTGATGTTCGCGCAGTGCTGGCACAAGCCAGGACTCATCCGGCGGATTGCCCAGCGCGATCACTTTCCAAGCAATAATCAAGCCGCCATCCGCTTCGGCATAGTCCACCTTGTGACCGAACTCGGTGTCATGCGGCGGGGCTTTGCCTCGACATATGATCTGCGTGTGTGGCTCAACGAGACTGACGACTTTGTCAGCGGCAGGTACGCTTTCACCTTTCAGCACGCGGCGTTCGGTTTGTGCGATCACCTGCTCAACCAACGGGAGCATCGCAGCGAACTGTTGCTGCAAGCGTTGTGCAGATGCCGTGGAAGAATCGCGCAAGGCTTCCGTGACTGCACGACTTTGGGTCACCGTAGTGCGGGCAATGGCTAAAAGTTCAGCATACGCTCGATTGGCGGCTTTTTTTTCGCCGTGGCGCGCTTGGCGGTGCGATTGGCGCGCGACCATCGCGCAATCTGTTGCATCCGTCGGCGGGCACTGCGGTTATGACTCTGGCAGAGGCGCGCGCCATTCAAGCGCGCCGGCAATAACGACCGGGTGCGTTTCAGCCACCGACTCAAGATACGCACGCCATCATAGAGTAACGCACTGTCCGTGGGATGATGAATGTGGCTCTCGGTTACACTGCTGTCCACGCGCAGGCGATAGCCCCGCGTGAGATGGTAGTCCTGTGCCAGCGCGATCATCCGATCAGTGAGGCGATGTAACGTGTTGGGTTGGATCACGCGCTCCAGATCATTCAAGGTGGTATGGTCAGGCACCGGTTCGTTGTAGACCCGGACCCAGCCCCGATACGTTGGACTGTCGCGAACTTCCTGTTCGACTTGGCGATAGGGCCACTTCTTGCGGCGGCGCAGGACGGTCATTCGCAAGACCACCTCCACGGCAATCGGACGGCGTCCTTTACACGACGGTTTGTAGTGCCGGGCGAAGTCGCAGCGAACTAAGTCGAACAGTACTGGATCATCCAGAATCCAATCCAATTCCTGCAAGATTGGATCGCTGGTTTTGCATTCGGGAAAATTGGCAGGACGGATATATCGGTCTATAATCATCTTGGACTCCAAGGGGTAAGAGGTTGTTCAGCAACTTCCATCTTATTCCCTTGGGGTCCCAGCGCAAATCACGCTCAGTTTTGAATTTTCCGACAAGAACTAGTTAATCACGCTTCACGCCTCGATTGACCGTGGTGCCACAGGTTGGACATTTGCCTTTTAGCAATTGAACGCCCGACTTGTGGGTAATCCGTCGCGGGTGTTGGATGATGACAGCTCGTTTGCACTTTAAGCAAAATGCC
>CAIKBD010000448.1 GCA_903825565.1 uncultured Anaerolineales bacterium
AAAAACTGGGTCGGCGGAATTCCCAACGGCGTGAGCACATTGTTGATCAGCCCATCGCGCGCGAGAAAATCCACCATCATGCCGACGACGACGACGAGCGAAACAAAATGTGGCAGATACGTGATCGTCTGCACGGTGCGCTTGAATGCCGGCGAAGTGATCTCGTTGAGCAACAGCGCGAGGATGATCGGCGCGGGAAATGCAAAGAACAATTCGATGACGTTGATCGCAAGCGTGTTGCGAATCAGGCGTTGAAAGTACACGCTGTCAAAGAACGTGGTGAAATTTTCGAAGCCGATCCAACGACTGCCCCAGATGCCTTTGGTCGGCGTGTAATCCTGGAACGCCATCAGCGCGCCGTACATCGGACCATAGTGAAAGATGAGATAGTACGCGACGACCGGCACAAGCATCAGATAGATGTACTTGTTGCGCGCGAGGTCTTGGAGCAAGCGTTCGCGGAAACTGCGCCGTGACGTCTTGGCGGCGTGGCGAGCGTCAATGCGTTGCGCGATTGCCATAGGGACTCCTTGCAAAGTAGGGGCGGGATAACCCCGCCCCTACTCCAATTGGAATTACGGACGTTTGTTGTACCGGTCGAGCGCGGCTTGTTGAATCTTGACCGCATCGTCAATGCCCATCGTCTTGATGTCCTTGACGACTTGATCCCAGCCATCAATTGGCAACTGCCCTTGCAAGATTTTGTTGAACCCTTCGTCAAAGCGCGTCGTCACATCCGCCATGATCGTCGAGAATTTTTTGCTCTCGTCCTGAGTCGGCGTGACGGGCGGCAACAGTTTGTCGTTCGCGGGCTGGCTCCAAATCTTGATCGCCTCTTGTTGTTCCGGCATCCCGGCGAACTGTTCGATGTAACGCTTGTCTTGCAGGAAGGGACCGTTAAAGACCGAGCGGAAATGTTTGCCCATCGCCTGGTTCATCGGCAGTTTTTGCGCGTTGGCGGTGATCTCTTCGGTGTACTTGGGATAGCCGTTCTCCATCTTGTACGTCAAACCTTCGACGCCAAAGTTGAACAGCATGTGCCCTTCAGGTCCGTACGCATAGTCGAGTAGTTTGACGGTTTCGGCGATGCGCTTGTTCGCGGTCGTGATTGCCGCGGAACCTTGCCCGGCGTATACATTATCGCGTTGACCCAATTGGGATTTCTCGCCGGCTTTGAGCACCGGGTACGGCGCGGCGGACATTTTGAATTTCGGATCCTTGGGTTGCATCAACGGGACGTACTTGCCAATGCCACTGCCGGTGTTGATCATCGCCACGCCCAGTTGATTGTTCGTGACCTTGGCATCGAGACCGGCGAGATTGGTCGTGATATAGTCGGGGTCAATCAAACCTTCTTTGAACCACTGCGCCATCACCTTGAGAAATTCTTTGAATTCGGGTTGGAGCGGACCATATTTGACCACGCCCTTGTCCTGGAACCACTGCATCGTAATGCCCCATGCGCCGACGAACGCTTGCATGTTAAAGCTACCGCGTGGACTGTTGTCTTTCCAGGGATTGAAACCGATCTCATCGGCTTTGCCATTTCCGTTCGGGTCTTTGGTTTTGAAAGCGACGAGCACATCGTGCCACTCGTCAATCGTCGTCGGCATCTTGAGACCCAGTTTGTCTAGCCAATCGCCGCGCAAGGTCAAGCCGGCAAAAGTTTGCAAGTACGGATCGCTCCGCAAAAATGGGAAACAATAAATGTCGCCTTCGTCGGTCATGATCATGCGCCGCCAATCGGGATGCTCGGTGAGCACCTTTTTGAAATTCGGCGCGTACTTGTCAATGTGATCGTTCAAGCGCACAATCACGCCGTCCTTGATGTACTTGGCGGGTCCGCCGGGCGCATTTGTCCAATCGCGTTCGATGATGTCGGGATATTTGCCGGACGCGATGACGAGATTGAACTGATCATTTTCCTGACCGATGGGCGGATGTTGGAAATCAATGTGAATGCCGGTGCGTTTTTCCAATTCGGTGTAGCACGTCATTTCGCCGAACGACTTGCGCGTCGCCGCGACGTTCGCCGTGTTGCCGACCCAGTAACTCAAGGTCAATGGTTCTTTGACGATGGGTAAGGTCAGCGGTTCAGGACCGGCGGCAACCGTTGCCGCGACCGTCGCTTTGACGGCGGGTGCGGCAGTGGGTGCAACCGTCGGCGCGGCTTGGGGCGCGCACGCGGCAAGCACCGTGCCCGCCGAACCCAGTGCCAGCAACCGCAAAAATTCGCGGCGCGTGATCGTGTTGGTGTTCATTTGTTCTTCTCCTTCTTTGGAATCGAAACAGGTGACTCGACAGTGAATCGTCAAACAAAATTTAGGGCGCACTCGCGCGCACTATCAACGTGTGCGGAAAAACGACCGAGTCGGGATGCGGCGTGCCATTCAATTGCTCGATCAACATTTCGACGGCGCGCTTACCCATTTGATAACGCTCGATGCGTTGCGTGGTCAATTGCGGCGTGGCTTGGAGCGCGAGCGGAATGTCGTTGCAACCGATGACGGCAACATCGTCCGGCACGCGGCGACCCAGTTCGGCGCACGCTTGCAGCACGCCGAACGCGATTTGATCGTCAAAGCACACAACAGCGTCCACCTCAGGATGCGCCGCGAGCATCGTGCGCGCGCCGCGCGAACCGAACGATGCGCGCCGCTCGTTCCATTGCGTCGAACCCACATCGGCGGCATTGAACCATTCCCATTGCGAGGGAAACTCTTCGCCGTAATTGGTTTCGTAGCCGACGATCAAATCCGCGCGAATGGGGCGCTCGAATTTTTTCATCGCGGCGCGAAAACCACGCAAGCGTTCGCGCGCGCTGTACGAATGTTTCGGTCCGGCGATAAAGGCAATCACACGCCGCTGACTTGAAACCGTGTGTGCGACGGCAAGCATCATGCCCTTGGCGTGTTCCGAAACGATGTTACCACCATTGGGAGCGGCGAGTGGATGATTGATCGAAACAAAAGCGCGATGCGGTGCGAGCGCGTGCATGAGGTCGTCGTCGGGCAAGCGCGCGCCGGCGAGGATGACGCCATCCACGCGCGTTTGATGCAAAAACGCGAGAACGTGTTTTTCGTGGTCGCGGTTGCCGATGGTGTTGGAGAGGATGAGGTGATAGCCCGCGCGCGTCGCCGCATTTTCCGCGCCGAGCGCAATCTCGGCAAAGTGGACGGACGCGATGTCGGGGATGACCATGCCAATCGTCTGGGTGCGCCCACTGGAGAGACTACTGGCGATGCGGTTGGGCACATAGCCCAGTTTCTCCGCCGCGCGGGCGACCTGCTGGCGCGTGGTTTCGCTCGCATAGCCGTTACCCGACAAGACGCGCGAGACGGTGATAGCGGACACGCCGGCGGCGCGGGCGACATCGTGAATAGTGGCTTTGAGTTTAGCGGAACTCACACAACGCCTCCTGTATGTTACCGATACCATATGGTATCGGTAACATATTAACCCATTTGCCGCTGTCTGTAAATGGTCGATTTGGTCAAAATTCAAGATGCACAGGCGACACAAAAAGGATAAACTTGCGGCGGTGAAACGTTTGTCCCCAAGCGCTAGTCGCATCCGCCACTGCCATTGCAGGTACGCCATACGGATACCGCAACACCAGCTGGCTTGAGAGAGTGTTTTGAAAAAATATTGCAGGCGGACTTTCGATTGCAAAAGGCGCAGAAAAGTAGGCGTAAAGTTTTTTCACACAAAAGCCCGAGCATCAAAATGCTCTCTGATATCTTTGGCAAACGAAGAGCATTGTGATATACTAAATCCGCAAATCGTTTTTTGTCTCACGGGTTGGGATTGGCAACGCACGTTTTGCTCGATAGACTGCTCAGGTGCCGAAGCGGACACCCCAGAGTTCGAGTTCGTGTTTAGGTGCCCGCTCAGGTTTTGGACTTGAGCGGGCATTGCCTTTGGTTGGTGGAGCAACAAGATGCAATTTGACGAACGCACCACACGCAAACAACTGATTGATAAGGCACTCGAATCCGCCGGTTGGAATCCCATCGTTAATTTCCGCGAAGGGGCAACCTACCACCACGGTGCGGTCAGAGAATATCCGACTGCTAATGGTCCAGCCGATTACGCCCTGTTTGAAAATGGCGATTTGATTGCGCTTGTCGAAGCCAAGAAACTGGGCACGGGTCCTCAAAATGTTTTGCAACAAGCGCAACGCTATGCGCACGGCGTGACCGGCTCCTCGTTCAACTTTAACGGCTTTCGCGTTCCCTTTATCTATTCCACGAACGGAACAAAATTCTTTTTCCAAGATTTGCGCGAGCGTACTAGTTATTCACGTGAGGTTGTCGCGTTTCATACTCCATCCGCTTTGCGCGAGATGCTAACGCGCGACACGAGCGCGGCGACGCATTGGTTGCGCGAGACACCCAACACCATTGAAGGACTGCGACCTTATCAAATCAAAGCGATTCAAGAAGTTGAAAAAGCGACGCTCGCAGGCAAGCGTCGAATGCTGGTGGCAATGGCGACGGGCACAGGCAAAACCTTCACGATTATTTCGCTGATTTATCGTTTGATGAAATCGGGACTGGCAAAACGTGTTCTCTTTTTAGTTGATCGCCGCGCGCTGGCGGCACAAGCTGTGACCGAGATGAACAAGTTCAACGCCGAACCTGGGTTGAAATTTAGCAAGACGTACGAGGTTTATAGTCAACGTTTTCGCCGCGAGGATTTGGAAAACGATACATTCGATCCCAAAATTTTGCCAACGGAATATCTTACGAATCCACAATCACAACACGCCTTTGTCTACGTCAGCACGATTCAACGGATGCGGATCAATCTGTTTGGCAAGCCCGAAGCCTGGGGTGGCGATGAGGCTGACGACGAAAGCGATGCAAGCAAAATTGATATTCCAATCCACGCGTTCGATTTGATTATTGCGGATGAATGTCATCGCGGGTATACGGCGAGCGAAGAGAGCAAGTGGCGCGAAGTGCTCGATCACTTTGATGGCATTCGCATCGGTTTAACCGCGACGCCCGCCGCGCACACGACGGCATATTTCCGCGAGGTGGTTTATCGCTACGAGTACGACCGCGCTGTACGCGAAGGGTATCTCGTTGATTACGATCCGATCAGGATTGATTCGACAATCAAACAGAATGGCGTGTTCCTCAAGCCAGGTGAAGAGGTTGGCTTGAAAGATCGGCAGACGGGACAACTCAAATTCGATTTGCTCGAAGACGAACGCGAATTGTCCAAGACGACGAACGAGCGCGACTGGACCGCGCCCGACACGAATCGAAAAATTGTGCGCGAGGTTGCCAATTATATTCGCCAGCAAGAAAAGGAACTGGGACATTTCCCCAAGACGCTCTTTTTTGCGTGTAACGATTTGCCGCACACGTCGCACGCCGATCAACTCGTCGAATTGTTGCGTGAGGAATTTGGACAGGGCGATGAATTCGTCAAAAAGATAACGGGCAGTCCATCGGTTGACCGACCCTTGCAACGCATCCGCGAATTTCGCAATCGTCCTGAAACTGGGATTGCTGTAACGGTTGATTTGCTTTCAACGGGCGTAGACATTCCCGCGCTCGAAAATATTGTGCTGTTGCGCGAAATCAAATCGCGTATTTTGTTCGAGCAAATCCTGGGACGCGGGACGCGGCGATGCGAAGCTATCAACAAGACGCATTTCACCGTTTTTGACGCGGCGGGCTTGCTTGAATATTTTCAAAACGTCACTGGCTTTACAAGCGACCCGCCGAGCAAGCCGACGCGCAAGAACAACGAAATCATCGAGGATATTTACAACAACCGCGACCGCGAGTACAACACGCGCGTGCTCGTGCGCCGATTGCAGAGAATGGCAAAGAATATTTCGGGGCAGGGGCGTGGAATGTTCCAGCAATTCACTGGCACGGAAGATATTGCTGGGTGGGCGAGTGATTTGCCCGATGCGCTCGAAAATAACTGGGGTTATACCATCAACATTTTGCACAACCCAACTTTTATAGATTTGCTCGACAACTATCCGCGCGAACGCGACCCATTTATCATCGCGGAATCAGCGACGGACGTGGTGACATCGGAATTGGTGTTCAAGACAGCGGATGGACGCACACTCAAGCCGAAGGATTACATTACCGAGTTTGAAAAGTTTGTGCGCGAGAATCCCGAACACGTCGAAGCGATTCGCATTTTGTTGGAACGCCCCGCCGATTGGAACACGGATGCGCTGAAAGAATTGCGCGACAAACTGGCGACTCGTCCCGAACAGTTTACCGAAGCGCGGTTGCGCGTGGCGTATCAACACGCGCTGGCAGATATTATTTCGATTGTGCATCACGCGGCGCGGCGCGAACCGTTGCTCACCGCAGACGAGCGAGTGGATCAAGCGTTGAAACAGGTTCGCTCAAAAAATCAGTTCACGCCGCAACAAGAGAAATGGTTGGAGTTGATTCGCCAACATTTGATTGGAAATCTTTCGATTGGGCAGGATGATTTCAACCTGGTTGTGATTCAGAATGCGGGCGGCACGTGGTCGCGCGTGAATCGGGATTTCGGCGGCAAGTTGCCTGATGTGATTCGACAAATCAATCAAGCAGTCGCGGCGGTGTAGGGGCGACCCTGCGTGGTCGCCATTTGCGTGGTCATCCAATCAGGGCAACCACATAGGGTTGCCCCAACGGAAATTTGATTATGCCATACGACCCATTCAAACATCATCGGCGTTCGATTCGATTAAAAGGGTATGATTATTCCCAGGCGGGCGCATATTTTGTTACGATTTGCGCGCAGAATCGCGAATGTCTGTTTGGCGAAATCGTCAACGGCGAAATGCAATTGAATGACGCAGGCAAGATGATTGTGCGATGGTGGAATGAATTGTCGAACAAATTCATGACCTTTGAACCCGATGCGTTTGTCGTAATGCCGAATCATATTCATTGCATCATCGTCATTGTTGATGTAGGGATGACCTTACGTGGTCATCCTGATGATGGACAGCCACATAGGGCTGCCCCGACATTAGGTGACATCATCGAATGGTTCAAAACGATGGCGACGAATGAATATATTCGCGGCGTCAAACAATTGGGATGGAAACCATTTGACAAACGAGTATTTCAACGCAATTATTACGAGCACATTGTTCGCAATGAACGTGAATTGAACGCGATTCGTGAATATATCGAGAACAATCCCGCGAATTGGGCGGCGGATATGGACAATTTAAAAAACGTGCGCCAATTACAATCGCCGAAGATTGTTGGCGATTATTTGCGGGATGTGGGAATATTGTAGGGGCAATCTGCGTTGGGGCAACCTGCGTTGGGGCAACCCTGCGTGTTGCCCACGATTGAGGATAACCACATAGGGTTGTCCCTACGATGATTTTGTAGGGGCGACCCTATGTGTTGCCCCGCCCAGGATAACCACATAGGGTTATCCCTACGATACGATTTGTACGGGCAACCCTGCGTGGTTGCCTACCAACGGGCGACCACATAGGGTCGCCCCTACGAGGAAGAATCAATGACCGACGTTGTCTCTAAACTCTGGGGCTTTTGCAATACGCTGCGGCACGATGGCATCAACTATGGCGATTACATCGAGCAGTTGACGTATTTGTTGTTCCTCAAACTCGCGGACGAAAAAGGCGTGGACGTTCCCAGGAAATTCGATTGGTCGTCTCTGCGCGAAAAATCGGGCACGGATTTACTCGAACATTACCTCGCGCTGTTGGTCGAACTCGGAAAAAAGAAAGGCATCCTCGGCGATATTTTTGCGGGCGCGTTGTCGAAATTCCGCGAGCCAGTCAATCTGAAAAAACTCATCAACCTGATTGACGAAACGGAATGGGCGGAACTCGACGTGGATTTGAAAGGGCAAGCGTACGAAGGTCTGTTGCAAAAATATGCGGCGGAGCAAAAGGGCGCGGGGCAATATTTTACGCCGCGTGAAGCGATTCGCGCCATCGTCCGTTGCGTGCGTCCCGACATTCGCGACCCCTTACGGGATTTCACGATTCACGACCCCGCGTGCGGCACAGGCGGTTTTCTTATCGGCGCGGCGGAATGGTTGCTCAGAGAGACGGGCGGCAAACTTTCGCGCGAAGACCAGGTGCGTTTGCAATCGCGCGTCTATTCGGGCGGCGAACTCGTGCTCGAAACGCGACGACTCGCGCTGATGAATTTGTATTTGCACAACATCGAGGCGCAAATTCATTACGGCGATTCGATTGCCGAGGGCGCGGCGACGCAATACAATTGCATCCTGACGAATCCACCGTTCGGCACGAAAGGCGCGGGCGAGATTCCGAATCGCGGCGATTTTACCGTCGCCACATCGAACAAGCAATTGAATTTCATCCAACACGTGTTGACGATTCTGAAACCTGGGGGACGCGCGGCGATGGTCTTGCCCGACAATGTGTTGTTCGAGGAACACGCGGGGCGCGACGTGCGGCAAATCTTGATGAAGGATTGCGACCTGCACACGATTTTGCGTTTGCCGATTGGCACGTTCACGCCGTACTCGGCGGGCGTCAAAGCGAACGTCCTCTTTTTCCGCAAAGGCGCGCCGACCGAGCGCGTGTGGATTTACGATTTGCGAACGAACACGGACAAGGTGACCAAGCGGCATCCGCTCGACGAAAATTATTTTGCCGATTTTGAAAAATGCTACAACTATAAAACGCGGCGCGAGTCGGAACGCTTTCACAGTTTCACGCGCGAACAGATTGCCGACCGCGACGACAACCTGGATGTTTTTTGGTTGAAGGACGATTCGCTGGACGATGCGGACAATTTGCCCGAGCCAGAGGATTTGGTGAGCGATGCGGTGACGCAATTGGAAACCGCGCTCGATGCGTTGAACGAACTCGCGGCGCAGTTGGGGAATGGAAAACGGTAGCGGCGATTGTAGGGGCAACCCTATGTGGTTGCCCCTGGTGTGCGTGAATTCTTGACCGCCAAAAGGGCGACCACGCAGGGTCGCCCCTACGAAAATTGATTGGGGAAAATTTTGTGACCGACGAATTATACGAGTTGCCCGATGGGTGGCGATGGACAACAGTTCGCCAGATCGCGAACTCGATTCAATATGGTTATACAGCAACGTCATCCCAGGATTTCGATGGTCCGTATTATTTGAGAATCACCGACATTCAAAGCGGCAAGGTTGATTGGGATTCTGTTCCGCGATGCGAAATTGCAAAAGAAGATATTGCGAAATATTTGCTTAAACCTGGCGACATTGTTTTTGCACGTTCAGGCGCAACCGCTGGAAAAAGTTTTCTCATCAAGGATTGTCCCAAATCCGTATTTGCATCGTATCTCATTCGAGTTCAAACGTCGTCCGAAGTTTTGCCTGATTATCTTTATGCGTTTTTCAACTCGAAAGATTACTGGGACAATCTTGTTACGCGAGGTAATGCTCAACCAAACGCGAACGCGCAGGTACTGGGAAACGTTACTTTTCCTCTCCCACCACTCCCCGAACAACAACGCATCGTCGCGCGCATCGAATCCTCGTTCGCAGAGAGCCGCACCGCACGCGACGCGCTGGAACGCGTGCCCGCATTGCTCAAACGCTTCCGCCAATCCGTCCTCGCCTCCGCGTTTCGCGGCGAGTTGACCGAACGCGATGACGTAGGGGCGACCCTGGGTGGTCGCCCTGGCGCGGATGGGCAACCCGAACAAGGGCAACCACATAGGGTTGCCCTGGGCTGATGAAAAAAGGCACCGCCCAGCCATTTTCTGAACTTTGAACCATATCGTTTTTGTTCCGCTTAGGAACGTCCATAACTTGCATTTTAACAACTTTCCTTTATGCTGGGTTCATCCTGTCCGAGGTCAAACATCATGGCGGAACCAGTCCCAAGCAAAATCTACAAAAGCTCGCGGCGCAAATTGGTTCGCT
>CAIKBD010000449.1 GCA_903825565.1 uncultured Anaerolineales bacterium
AAAGTTCGCGCGACGATCTCTTGATGCCACGCCGACGCGCGCGGATTCGTATAATCCACGACGCACGCGATGCCGTGAAAAATTCGTTGTTGGTAGGGCAAGCCCAAGCGGTTGCGAATGAAATAGCCGTTGCGCGTCCCTTCGCGGTGCGTTGCCGATCCCAGGTTCATGTACGGGAAATGCCAGACGTGAACCTTGTAACCGTTGACATTCGCCGTCTTGATCAGATCGTCAATGCGGGGCCACCACTGTTTGGAAAACTCGTACGAGCCGCGCACCTCTTGCCAATGTTCAATTCCAACTTGCGCGAGCGGGATCTCCAGTTCCCGAAATTTGCGAATGTCTGTCCGTACATCCTCTTCGACGACTGCGCCGGTGTTTGTTTTCCACGGCAGGAACGACCACGCGGGCGGCGTTTCGCTACGCCCGGTGAGCGCCGTGTATTGGCGAATCGCGTCGAGCGGCGACGGTCCCGCGCAGAGGAAGAGATCGAGATGGTTGTCGAGAACGGACAGACGAACGACGGACGACCGCCGACCGCCGTCCGCCGTCGGTGGTCGGCGGTCTGATTTAAACCACGATGGCTGGTACGTATTCCAAAACAAGCCGGCGCTCGCGCCGTGCTCGCGCGCGATGAGCGCGAAGGGAACCGGAAAACCGGTGCATTGCTCGCCATTTGGAAAGGAGCCGCGCGCGCCGAACCAACGTTTTGCAATCGGATAAAACCAAGGCGCGCGCTGTTTCAGCCACGCGTACCCCACGCCACCCTCTTCGACAAGGAAGTACGCTTCCTCGCCGCGTTGGTCAACCTTGTTGAACCGTTGCCCCAGCCCCAGGATGTGCGCGTCGTCGGTGAGGTTGAAGGTGAGCGAAGTGTGAGACGTGAGGCGTGAGGCGTGCTCAAACTCGATTCGCAAAATATCTGAATCATGAAATGTGAAACGCAAAGTCGCATCGGCAAAATGGACGATGAGCGCGTGGTCGCGCGCCTCGACGCGGGTGACGCGATTGATCGGCGCACTGAGCGCGCGCCATTTCATCTTCATCGTATTGCCGGTGTAGAGAAACGGAATTGCGGTGATTTTTTGCGCGAGCCAATCGCGCGTCAACCCATTTGCCGGCACGTCGAGCAAAACCTCGCCGCGCGCGTTGGACACGCGAAACGCAAATTGGTCGTGCGCGATTTCGACGCGCACCTGATCCGTCGCGATGCTCGCGCGCGAATCGCTGATCGTGATGCTCGGCTTGATCGGCATCGGTTCGCTCACGACCAGGGCTGGCGGCTCGACCGCGTCAGTATTCTGCGCCGGCTTGAGTTGCCACGCGGCGATGAGCGCGATGAATGTAAGTGCGGCAATCGCGTACACCAAATTCTCAATGCCCGTGAAACCACGCGCCTGCCAAAGCCAACCCTCGTCCGCGTTCGTCATCAACAGCCGGGTAAACTGGTTCGTTGCCCACACGAGCGCGAGTGTCGAAACTGCCGCGTGCAAAAACGAGCCGATGAGCGGAATCGTTCGCAGGGGAAACGCAAATGCGCGCAACCCGAAAATGCCAAGCGCGATCAAAAATGCCGGAGCGAAGACTTGGGCTCCCAGGCGCAGACTGAAATGGAGTGCGACGCTGTAATCGGTGGTGAGCGCGACGCTCATCATCCACAATGCCGCTACGACGACGACGACGCTCGTCACCACGACGAACGCCAGTTTGCGCGCCATCATTCCGTAATTCGGAAAACGAATGAGCGCATCGGTCAGGCGGCTGTGCAAGATCGCCGCGAGGAGCGAGACGACGATCCACGCCAAAATAAAACGCAACGCGCGCGCCAGCGGCTCATCGCGCGGCGACATGGGCACGAGCGACAAGACGAGAAGCGCGACAAGCAAGCCGGTGAGCGCATCGAGCGCGAGGACCGCCCAGTAGCGCGTCCCAGGTTTCGCGCCCCACAGCACCGCGCGCAAATTCATCTCGCGCTCGAACGGCGTGAAATGCTGCAAGTAGATGAGCGCGGTTTGGAACAGCACGATGCCAAGACTGAGGAGCAAAGACAAAAAGCCCGGATTCATAATTTCTCCACGTGCGGCAAAGCGTTATGGCTCAAAGCCGGTTTCTGGATTTTGATGCAACACGATTGCGCCGGTGGTGAGCGCCATCACCGCGCCGCTGACCGCCGTTTGCAATGCCTCGCGCGCCACCCCGGCAGAATCGAGAATCCCTGCGGCGCGCATCGAAACGATTTCGCCAGACAATACGTCGCAACCGAAATCCGCGCCGCGCCGTTGCGCTTCGGCGATCAAGCGGGCGGGGGCGTCCCAGCCGGCGTTCGCGGCGATGCGGCGAAACGGCTCTTCGAGCGCGCGCGCGACAACCTGGACGCCGAATTTTTCATCGCCGCTCGCCGGCAGCGCGTTGACCGCCGCGATGCAATTCAAAAACGCGACGCCGCCGCCGGGCACCACACCTTCGCGCATTGCCAGCGGCATGGCGCGGATTGCCTTTTCGGCGTTTTGATGAATGACCTTGCGTTCGGCTTCGGTGTGCGCGCCGATCATCAGTTTGGCGATCTGTCCCTGCAACCGCGCGACGCGAAAACGCGCATCGGCATATTCGCTATCGTTTTCTTCAAGCGTTGCCATCCGCGCGCGCCAAAATGCGATCTGGGTTTGCAACGCCTCTGGCTCGCCTTCGCCGCCGCTGACGATTACCTGCTCGGCGTCCGCTTCCACGCGCGGCGCGGCACCCAGATCGGTCGGCTCGATTTCGCGGAGCGTGCGGCCGCGGTCGGGCGAAATCACCGTTGCCCCAGTGAGCGCGGCGAGATCGTCAAAATCGCTTTGCCGTTTCGATTCGCGTTCGCCGAGTTTCGCCGCCAGAATTTTCAGTTTGCCCTGCCGATGATTCAACACGAGCGTCGTGAGCGCGCCGCCGGCGATGTCGTGCGCGATCAGCGCAACTTGATGCCAGTCCGTTTTGGCAACGATTTCGAGCAAAGGCGCAACGTCGTCCACGCTCGTCACATCGCCGGCGTACAGCGCGACATGACAATCGGTCAGGATCGCGCGCCGCGTCGCCGGCTCGGTGATCAGGTACGGCGAGACGAGCGCGCCGTTCCAACGTCCGCCCTCGTAATACTGGCGTTCGAGGTACGGCGCGAGATACTCTTCGACCGTCACCTGCGCGTCCACGCCTAGCTTGCCGAAAATTTCGGCGAGGATTTCGCTCAACCTGGGATCGCCGGTGATTGTTTCGGCGATCTGGATCAACGCGTCGGCGTGCGGCGGTTGCGCTTGCGCGCCAAGCGCTTCACCGGCAACCCGCGCCGCGCGATCAATGCCGCGGCGCACCATCATCGCGTTGCCGCCCGCGGCGATGTACCGCGCCGCGTGATCGAGAATCGCCTGCGCGATCACCGCCGTCGTCGCGCACCCGTCACCCGCGCGGATGTGCTGTCGCCACACGAGATTGCGCGCGAGCATTGCGCCGACATCTTCGGCACGATCCGGCAAAGCGATCAGGCGGCGTGCAATCGTCGCCGCATCGTTCAAAATTTCCGGCTCGGCGTGCGTGGCGTGTTGCGCCAGGACGACACCCTGGGTGGGACCCAGCGTCACCGCAAGCAGGTTCATCATTTGGTCGAATCCGCGCTTGAGTGCGCGTGTGGCGGGTTCGCCGTGCGTGAGGTGCGGAACGGGCATAAGACTCCAATCTTGTTATTTGATGAGGCGCGTGCCGAGCCAGCCGAGCGCGAGGCAGACGACGCCGGTCACGCCGAACATCGGTTGCAAGCCAATCGCGTCTGCAACGACGCCGCTGAACGCAGGACCGAGCGACATGCCAATCGCAAAAATCGTTTGATGAATTCCCATCGCGGTTGTGCGTTCCGTTGCCGTGATGTTTTTGATGCTCACGCCCATCAGCACCGGGAAATTGATGCCGACGCCGAGTCCGATAAATCCTTGTGCGACAAACACCCACGCCAGTGACGATGCGAACGCGGCAACTGTCGTACCGAAACAAATTGCGATGAAACTCGCGTAGACCATCGTGCGTTCGCTCAAGTGTTGCGTGAGTTTCGACGCGGCAAAATTTGCGAACGCGAACACGATGAGATGCCAGGTTGCGACCATGCTTTGCGCGACGACATCGCCGCCCATTTGTTTCGCGAGCACCGGCGTAAAACCGAAACTGAATGCCCAGTTGGCGTACTGCGACACGCCACTTGTGAGCGACGACATCAACACATCGCGCCGCACGAGTAATGCGCCAACGCTTTTGACGGTTGGCTGTTTTGCCGGGCGCGGCGTTTCGCGAATCACTAAACCGGACACGACTGCGAGCGCGCCCACGGCGGCGGCGACAAAAAAAGCGAGCGGATAACCGCCGGCTTGATTCAACCAACCGGTGGACGCGGTGGCAATCACGCGCCCGACTGTGTTGACGAGTGAGACGAGCGCAGTCGCGCGCACCGCCTCGCTCGGCAAAAACAAATCGCTAAAGCCGACGACCATCAACGTCCAGCTACCGCCTGCCGCGCCGGTAATCGCGCGCCCCACCGCGAGCCACTCGGCGTTGTCCGCGACGCCCATCAACCACGCGCCGATGACGCCGAGCGCAAGACCGGCAAGCATCAACCACTTGCGGCGACCCAGCCAATCGGCGGCGATGCTCAACGGCACGCGCACAATCGCTTGCCACAGTCCGTACATCGAAAGGACGAACCCGACTTGCGAGAGGTTCGTTGTTTTGCTTTGTACGTACGTCGGCAGGGTTGGCATGTAAACGTACTGCGACATCCAAAAAAAGAAAACGGCGGCGGCGTAAAGAGTGACGCTGATGCGTCGCGCGCGTGAGTCGGTGGACATGTTTAGTGGTGTGATACAGTGTCATTTCGACGAGCGAAGCGAGGAGAAATCTCTCAACAAGTTGGAGATTTCTCGCTCCGCTCGAAATGACAAACCCCAGTTGGGGTTATACACCCCAGCTCGTTTTCAGAAATTCGCGGCTCGCGCGCGCGCTTTCGAACGCGTTTGGTAACGCGGTGTCGCGTTCGTGGATGAGCCAGCCGTCGTACTTGCCGATGATTGCCGGCTTGAGCGCGGCGAAATCGAGTGTGCCGTGCCCCAGTTCGGTGAACCAATCGGCGAGCGTGTCCTTGATGTGAAAGCAAGCGATGCGGGCGCGAAACAAGTCCACCGCTTGCGCCGGTTTTTGTTTCGCGTGATTGACCCAGCCCACGTCGAGCAGTAGCGAAACGCGCGCCGCGTCGGTGTGTTCGACGAGGTAACGCAGTTCGCGGTACTCGTCGGCGATTTCCCAATAGTGGTTGTGATAGATCAGGCGGATGGCGTTTGCGTGACACGCTGTGCCCGCGCGATTGAGCGTCTGCGCTTGTTGCGCGAGATCGCTTTCGGTCTTGCGGTCGCGCGCCTTGCCGCTAAGTGCGACAAACGGCGTGCCGATTTGAGCGGCAAACGTGCTCACTTGGCTTGCGCGCGCGACAAGTGCGTCGCTTTGCGCGGCATCGGCGAGATCGCCGTGAATGTGCAACGCGGAGACTTGCAAGTCGTGCTTGGCGAGCAGAGCGCGAAACGCGGCGGGCTGACCCAGGTCAATGCGATGCGCGCCGATTTCGATGCCGGCATAGCCGGCGAGTTTCGCTTCGGCGAGCAGTCCGTCCAAATCTTGGGTGTGGCGTTCTTGCGACCAGATATTGGTCTGAATTCCGATCTTCACTCTTCAATCCTCTTACGCAATAGACAATACGTAAAACGCAATACGCAGTATTTCGTATTGCGTTTTACGTGGCGTGTGTTTCCGTCGGGTTATCGTCCGCCAAACCCGGTTGTCGCAATGCCTTGCACGAAATAGCGTTGCGCGAAAATAAAGATGAGCAACACGGGAATCAAGACGACGGTCGAGGCGGCGAAGAGTAATTCCCACTGTCCGGTTTGTTGCACATCGTTCATCGCGCGCAAGCCGAGCGCGAGTGTCCAGTTGTCTTGCCCGTTCAAATAGATCAGCGGCTGTAAAAAGTCATTGTAACTTTGCAAGAAGGAAAATACGGCGACGGTTGCAATGACCGGTTTGGACAGCGGCAAGATGATGCGGAACAAGATTTGCAGGCGGTTTGCGCCGTCAATCAATGCGGCTTCCTCCAACTCTATCGGAATGCTTTTGAAGAATTGGCGCATCAAGAACACGTAGAGCGGGGCGAGCGCGAGCCAATACGGTACGACGAGCGGCAAAAAATTGAGCGGCAGGACGCCGAACACGGTGCCCGGCTTCGTCCAACCCAGTGTGCGAAATTCGATGAACATGGGGATGAGCGTGACGATTTCCGGTAACATCATCGTGCCGAGCAACAGCGAAAAAAACAAATCGCGTCCGGGCCATTTCAAACGCGAAAACGCGTACGCGACCATCGAGCACGAAATGATCGTGCCAATCACGGTTAGGATGCAGATGGCAAATGTATTGATCGCGAATTTGGCGAATGGCAACATCGTCATGGCTTGCGTATAGTTGCCCCATTGCGGATTTTCGGGAATCCATACCATCGGGATCGCGAAAATTTCGGTGCGCGCTTTGAGCGACGAAGAAACCATCCAGAGAGTGGGTCCCAAGAACGTGATGAGCACAAAGGTCATGATGATCTGGAGAATGATCAGCCAGGTGCGGCGGATCGTTTCTTGGCGGGAACGCCGGGCGATGGCTTGTTGGTGAATGGCGGTATGATCGAGGGTAGTCATGGTTCGCTCCTAACTCTCGTAATAAACCCAGCGGTTCGACACGTAGAACTGGACGATGGTGAAACCGACGACGATGATGAACAATTCCCACGCGAGCGCAGAGGCGTAACCCATATTGAAAAACTGAAAGCCGTTGCGGTAAATGTTCAATACGACAAACGCCGTTTCGTTTTGGGGCCCGCCGTCCGTCATAATCAGCGAGGGCACAAAGGTTTGAAACGAATTGATGATCGCGATGACCATGTTGTAAAAGATCAGCGGTGTCATCAGCGGAATCGTGATGTTGAACAATGAGCGCAACTTGCCGGCGCCGTCAATTTGCGCCGCCTCCATCAGTTGCACGGGGATGTTGCCCAGCCCGGCGATGAAAATGACCATCTGCCTGCCGATCATCCAGAACGACATGAAGATAAACGCCGGTTTTGCCAGGTGCGGTTCGAGCAACCATTTCTGCGGCGGCACGCCGAAAATCCCCAGCACCTCGTTCAAGATGCCAAAGTCGGGATGAAAGACGCGTTGCCACACGACGGCGGTTGCCACGACGGGAATGATGATCGGCAGATAAAAGCCGGCGCGATAAATACTGCGGAACTTGATCGCTTGCGTCAGCGCGAGCGCGAGCGTGAACGAGATGACGAGTTGAAACGGCACCGCCAAGATCGTGTAGAACGCGCTGTTGTAGAGTGATTTGAGCGCAAGTTCATCCGTCAGCGCGCGCTCAATGTTGCGCAAGCCGACGAACGTGGGTTCGCCGAGCAAGTCCCACTTTTGAAACATCAACCAAATCGAAAAGAGCATCGGGAATGCGACGAACGCGAAAAAGCCAACGAGAAATGGACCCGCGAACAAATACCCTTCGATCCACTCGCGCGCGCGCATCCATGTGATTCGTTCTTTGGAGCGTGTGACAATCGCCATGCCTGCCTCCAAGAGTGCAATAGTTGGTTGGTGCGATAGCGCGATAGTAGATGGATTAACTATCGCGCTATCGCACTAGGTCACTAACGCACTACTAGCGCGTCTTCCAGTAATCGTCAAGCATCTTGTTCAGTTTCTCGTCCACCTTCGGCAGCACATCCGTCGGTTTGCCGGTGCCGTTGTTGATCACATCCCACGCCGTCGGCTTGACGACCTCGGACCACATCTTGTTGCGCGGCACGCCGGCGCTCACGACATCAATCTGCCCTTCCTTGAACGCTTCGATGAACGCCTTGCCGTTTTCGATGCCGTAGAGTTCTTTCGAGCGCGGCACCCACCACGATTCGGCGATTTGCAAGTTGGACGGAATGCGCCCGGTCACTTCCGAGTACATCTTGTTGCCCTCTTCGCTGATCAAGTACTTGGCGAATTCCCACGCGGCGTCGGCTTTCGGCGTCTTGACCACGCACACGCCTTCGCCCCAACCACGATGCGGGCGACCCGAGCCGGCGGCTTTGGGCATCCGCACCACGTCGAACACGACTTCCTTTTTTTGCTCGCGCAGTTGCGGCGTGTTGAGTTGTGGCAAGAACCAAGGTCCTTCGTACTTCATACCGCACGCGCCGGTGTTGATCGTGAACGCGCCCGATGTGTCGGTCGGGTTCGGCGCGGTCTTTTGGACGTGCGGCATATCGAACGCGACGGTCTGCAACATCTTGGCGACATCCGCGTTGCCGAATTGCGATTTCTTGGGATCAATGATGTTGTCGAATTCGCGCTTGCCGGTCAGGACGATCCAGCCAATGTCGCGGTACCAGTTGCCGTTCGGCTGATAACCGAATTTTTTCTTGTCGGCGTTCGTCAATTTCTTCGCCAGTTCGACGAATTGATCGAACGTCCAATCATCTTTCGGGTACGCGACGCCGGCTTCGTCGAACACTTTTTTGGCGTAGAACATGATCATCACGCCCATTTGGAGCGGGACGAGATACGTCTTGTTCTTCCACTTGGTGCTCTGCTCGACGCTGACGAAACCTTGCGGATACGCCGAGGTTGCTTTGTCGCGCGAGACGTAATCATCTACCGGCGCGAGCAAGTTCTTGTCGGCGTAGAATTGCCATTCCCAACCTTGGAACGAGGCGAGGTCGGGCGGGGTGCCGCCGGCGAACATCGTTTGCAGTTTGGTGTAAAAATTGTTGTTGGGATCGGCGACGGGCGTGACGTTTACTTTTTGCCCGGCGAATTTCGCTTCGTATGCCGGTTTCAATTTTTCCCAGGCGGGCGCGTCGGTCGTGTCGCCCCACGCGAGAAACTCGATGGTGGTTGGGGCTTTAGCGGCAGGCGCGGTGGTCGGCGCGGCAGCCGGCGCTTTGGTTGGCGGCGCAGCGGTCGGCGCAGGTGTCGGCGCGGGCGCGCAGGAAGCGGCAAACGCGGCGGTGCTGATCACGGCGGCGCGCAAAAATTCACGACGGGTTAATTTCTGAGACATGTTTTTCTTCTCCTCTCTGAAAAGTGATTTGGACGCACAACTCGGTGCGGTTGGCTTGAAACTAGGAGCGGATGTTGTCTGTGGCGAGTCTCCTCCTTTCTATCGAATGTCATTTGCGGCGGGCGACGGTGAATTATTCTGCCGCGCGCATAAATTCCGCCAGGTTGATCGGTTTGCCGGTTTGCGCCGATTCGTTCGCGGCGAGCGTGAGCGCGAGACTGCGAAGCGTGGCTGGGACGGACGAGCGAATGTACGACGCGTCACCGGTGACGACCGCAGATATGAATGCGTGGTTCGCGCCGAAATGATGCGCGCCGGTGTTGGCAAACTCTTGCCGCCCCTGCGGAGTGACGACGATCAACCCGGTCGGGGTAATTCGCAAAAACATTTCGCGCGCGATGAGTTCGACGCGGGGCACTTGAAACTCGGCGATCTCTTTGAACAAGGCGTAGGTGCAACGTAAACTGCCGACTGCGCCGCTGGCGTGTTTGAACGCAAGCGCGTAGCCGTCCCAGTTATGAAACTCGGCGTCGCGGTACGCGTTGTGCGAGTACGCCGCGTACACTTCGGTCACCTCGCCGGCGAAAAGTTGGCACAAGTCGGTGAGGTGCGTTGTTTGATCCACGACTTGGCCCCCGCCCAGGTCCTTGTCGCGCAACCAGGGAATCGGCGGCAAGGTCCACCACCATTCGGCGGCGGTCAAGGCGACCGGGCGATCACCCAGGATTTCTTGCGCCTTGAGTGCGGCGTGCGTGTAGCGCCAGTGATAACACACGCAGGTCATCACGTTCGCGCGTTCGACCGCGCGCGCCACGCGCCATGCGTCACGCATCGTCAGCGTGAGGGGTTTTTCGATGAAGAAGGGCAAGCCGTGTTCGGCTGTGTCAATTGCCGGTTGCGCGTGTTCGCCGGTCGGCGTGCAAATGTACACCGCGTCGAGTTTTTCACGGGCGAGCATCGTGCGATAATCGGTGTAGCCGGTTGCGCCCGAACGTGCGGCGAGCGTCTGCGCGCGATCTGGCAACACATCGGCGACGGCGACGATGCGGGCTTGGGCGATTTGGGCGAGGCAATCGGCGTGGGTGTTCGCCATTCTGCCTGCGCCAATCATGCCAATGCGAACGGTCACTAGAGTTCCTCGTTTACGCTCCGCGCCGCGACAGCCGGATTTTGTATTCGTACTGATCGGCGCGGTAAAAAGTGATCGTGTATTCGATGGGGCGCATTTCGGTTGTGTAGGTGAGCCGTCGGCGGACGAGCAACGGCGCGTTACGTTTGATTTTCAACTTGCGCGCCATTTCGGCATTCGCTATCGTCGCGCTAATTGCTTCGTCCGCCTCGACGAGTGGAATATGCAGATCGCGCTCAACGGCGTCGTACAAGCCCACGGTGTTGAGATCGTGTTCGGCAAGTTGCTCGCCAACATCGCAACGCCAGAAACCTTGCGCGAGCGCAATCGGTTCGGTGTTTGCCAGTTGCACGCGTTCGAGCAAAAAAACGGGAGCGGCAGTTTCCAATTGTAATATGCGTGCGATTTCGGCGGAAGCGGCAACGCGTTGCGCGCGCACCAAGCGAAAGGCGGCTTGGATGTTGCGCGTTTGCATTTCTTCCGCAAAGGAGGTGAGGCGCAAAAGGTTTTCTTCGATCTTGGAGCGTTTGACGAAGGTGCCTTTGCCGGCTTTGCGATAGACCAAACCCTCGTGAACGAGGTCATGCACGGCACGGCGGACGGTGGTACTGCTCAAATCATAGCGGCGCATCAGTTCGTACTCGGTCGGCAATGCGTCGCCGGGTTTGTACGCGCCTTGCGTAATCTCGGCGCGCAACATTTCGCCGAGCCAACGATAGTACGGGGTGAATCGAGGGGTAGCCACACGCGTTCTCCGTTGAACGATCAAATAGTGCATTAGTGCACTAATTATACCATGAGTCGGGGCGCGTGTCAAAGGGGAAAAAGCGCAGGAAAAAATGCGCGCCGCGCGCGTTTTTCGTTTCGAGTTGAATCGGATATAATGCGCGCGGTTGAAAATTTAACGGGGGGGGATATGCCCAAAAGTTATTTCATTGATATGGACGGTGTGATTGTGCGTGGCAAGGAATTGATTTCCGGGGCGGAGGCGTTTATTGCGCGTTTGCATCAGCGCGGTAACAAATTTGTGATCTTGACGAATAATCCGCTCTATACACCGAATGATCTCACGCATCGTTTGTTGCGGATGGGCATTCAGATTACGCCCGACCACCTCTACACATCGGCGTTGGCGACTGCCGCGTTTCTCAAAACGCAAAAACCGAACGGCACCGCGTTCGTGCTGGGTGAATCGGGGTTGACGGAGGCGTTGCATCAGGTGGATTATGTGTTGACGGATCACGAGCCGGACTATGTGGTGGTGGGCGAGACGAACGCGTACAACTTTGCGACGTTCGCGCAAGCCGCGCGGCTGATCAAAGCCGGCGCGCGGTTCATCGCTACGAGTCCCGATTCCAGTGCGCCGACGGAGGAGGGAATTGTTCCGGCGTGCGGCGCAATTGCCGCGTTGCTCGAAGCGGCGACGGGGGTGCACCCGTACTTTATCGGCAAACCGAATCCGTTGATGATGCGAACCGCCTTACGCTATCTCGACGAACATTCCGAAAATGCGATTATGGTGGGCGACCGAATGGACACGGACATTCGCATCGGCACCGAATCCGGGATGGAGACGATTCTCGTGTTGACCGGCGTGACGACGCGCGAAATGGCGGAACGCTTTCCATATCGTCCGACGCGTATCGTCAACTCGGTCGCCGATCTTGAGTGTGATTAAAACGCATTACGCACTCCCGGCAACACGCCATACGTAACACGCAATACGCGTCGCGCATTGCTTACCCAATACCCAAAAATGTACAGGAGACACTATGGCTTTTTTTGATTTCTCGCTTGAGCAGTTGCAAACGTACAAACCGTCGCGTGTCGAGCCGGCGGATTTCGATGCGTTCTGGCGTGACACGCTTGACGCCGCGCGCGCGTTTGCGCTCGATGCACAATTCATGCCCGCCGATTTTGGATTGAAAACGCTCGACGTGTTCGACGTGACGTTTAACGGTTACAATGGACAGTCGATCAAGGGTTGGTTGCTGTTGCCGCGCGAACGTGCCGGCAAACTGCCGTGTCTCGTCGAGTACCTGGGTTATGGTGGCGGGCGGGGCTATCCGTACAACTGGTTGATCTGGGCGAGCGCGGGCTTGGCACATTTTGTGATGGACACGCGTGGGCAGGGGAGTGTGTGGTTGCACGGCGACACGCCGGATTTGGCGGAGGGCGACAATCCGCAGACGCCCGGATTTATGACGCGCGGTGTGCTCGATCCGAAAACGTACTATTATCGGCGGGTGTTTACCGATGCGGTGCGCGCGGTTGAAGCGGCGGCAAGTCACCCGGCGGTAGACGCGCGCCGGATCGCGATCACCGGCACGAGTCAGGGCGGCGGCATTACGCTTGCCGTTGCGGGGCTGCTGCCCAATGCGATCCAATTCGCATTGCCGGACGTGCCCTTTCTCTGTCATTATCGCCGCGCAACGCACATCGTGGACAGCGAGCCGTACCAAGAAATTGTGCGGTACTGTCGCGCGCACCGCGATCAGATTGACCGCGTGTTTCACACGCTGGCGTACTTTGACGGTGTGAATTTTGCGACGCGGGCGCACGCGCCGGCGCTATTCTCGACGGCGTTGATGGACAATATTTGTCCGCCCTCGACGGTGTTCGCCGCGTACAATCATTACGCCGGCGAAAAGCAGATCAAGGTGTACGAATACAACTTGCACGATGGCGGTGGCATTCACCAAGTTGCGGAGAAGCTCAAGTTCTTGCAAAGCAGATGATAGAAGCGAGACCTGGCCGGTTTGGCAAAACCGACCAGGTTTTTTTTCGCGCGGCAATGGGCAAGAGGATTTTCGTGTCGCGGAATGTTTGAGCGAGGCGCTAACCCAGTTTATCGTAGAGGTTCTGCAATTCGCGCGGCTTGGATTGGGTTTTCTCCGCCAGCGCGGTGTGCGCCTCGCGTAGCCGCAAACTCAGCACCTTGAGCAGACTGATCGCCAAATCGGGATGCTGCCGGATGAGGGCGGTAAAAGGCGCTTGCCGCACGAGCAATAAATGCGTCGGTTCAAGTGTAACGACATCTGCCGAGTGGGGTTCCTCGCTAAAGAACGCCGTTTCGCCAAAGCAATCTTTGGGTCCCAGAGTTGCCAGGCGGGCGACGGAATCGCGTCGTTTCCCCCGCGCCTGCACCGAAACGCGACCGCTGACGATCACGTACAGCGTTTCGCTGCGTTCGCCTTGCGCAATGATCGTTTGTTGCGGCTCGTACATTGCTTCTTCGCTAATGCTGGTCAGCACGCGCAATTGCTCGATAGTCATTCCTTGGAAGAACGAAACTTCTTTGAGAAAAACGACTTGGGCAATAGGTGTGAGCATGGTTTCTCCCCTCTGGTTGTTTAACCGATCCAAACCCCACTGCGCCGTGTTGCGCACGATTGGCCGCGGATCATCCAGTGTTGCCTGTAGCGCGGCGCGCACGATGGTTGCCTGCGGCGTGTCCAAATTTTCCAATTGCGCGTGAATCGCTATCGCCGTAGCCCAGCCATCTGCAATGAGCAGTTCGACGGCGAGACCTGGGCGCGCAACCTGGGTTTCGGCGGCAAGTTGTTGCCACAGAAATCCGAATGGCGCTGTGGCGGTCACGGTTGGCGCGCCGAGTTTTTCGCCGGCGATCCGTGCCAGCTCCGCGGGCGAGATCGCATCGAACAACGGAATGATGCGGCGCGCGAGGTGCGGCGATGTGATCGCTTCGAGCGCCTCTGCCGCGTTGGCGCGCGTCCGCGCATCGTCGGCGGCGAGCGCGCGCCGAATCGTCAGCGTGTGCGTTTCGTTGCCGCGTGCGCCCGCGATCCAAAAGACACGGTCGAGCAAAGCGGTCGCATATTCACGATAGAGCGCCTGGGTCAAGCGTGCGCTCGCTGTGTGCCAGCGTTCCAACGTGTGCGCGTGTATCTGCAACGCGTACACATTGACGATCAGATCATCCATCTGTTCGAGTGCGCGCCGCCGCGCGCGCGGGTGCTTGCGGGTTGCCTGGATCAGGATCGCGCTTTCGACCGCATAATAATTTTCGGGTGTGAGCGCGCTGTCGAATTCCAAGCCGGGATCGGGTAGCGCGATCATAACCGCGCAGGCGTGGCGACGCGTCACAAACGACGTTTCGTTCAATGCGGGCAATAGCCCGCGGCTCGCGGCAAGTGTGTTGATGCTGGCAAGCCCATCCATCGCGGCAAGCCGTACTAGTTCGTCCTCGTCACTCACCGCGCGAATAAACGAAGCCAGCGCGCCGCGGCGCGCGCTTTCGGCGCGCGTGTGATCGAGCATCCGGGTCAACACTTGGGCGGCGACGACGCGCACGGTGGACTCGCGGTCGCGTAGATAATCGCGTACCGTGTTGATCCACCGTTCGTCGCGCGTCCGCGCCAAAGCATGTAGACCCAGGATACGATGCTCGGCGTTGGCGGCGTCGTGCAACCACTGTGCGGCGAGCGTGCTGGCGGGCGCGGTGTACTCCATGCGGGTCACGCTAATCAAGGGCGGCAACACCGCGGCGCGCACTCGCTCGTCGGGATCGTTCAGCAAGCCGAGAAACAGATCGAGCCAGTCCTTGTTCTTGATTGCGTCGGGCGCGGCGGCAAGCGCCGATGCCGCGGCTTGGCGCACGGCGGCGTCACGATCGACAATGCCTTGCAAACACAAACTGCGAACGCTCGTTTCGTTGATCCAAGCCGTGCCTAACGTTTGGATGATGCCCGCCCGCACGCGCGGGCTACGTTGGGTGGCGTCTTCAGCCAGGCGCGGAATAATCGCGCGTCCTTCTAGGTCGGCGAGCATTTCCGCGAGGAAAATGGTCATCTCGTCATTCGTGCTGTCCTGAAACCGGCGTTCGAGAAATTTCAGTGTTGCCGGATCGGGTTGGGCAAATTCGTCCTGGCTCAGGCGAAAGATATTGATTTCGTCGCCGGCAAGCAGTTCGCCCAACGCGTGGCTGTAGGCAGTTCGGACGCGCCACGCCGCGAGCATATAGAGCGCGGCGGTGGCGCTGCCCAGCCCGGCGATCACCCAGGTTGGCGAGGCGCTGGCTTGCACGCCGAGCAAGCCGACGCCGGCGATCAATGTGCCCAGGGGCACGACGAGCGCGTTGACAAACGCTTTGGCGCGGCCCTTGATATGGAGCGGGACGCTGTTGTAGAGCATCGCGTCGAGTGGATTGCGGATCGCCTGTTTGAACATCGAAAGGTCGAGCCGACCCAGGATCGCCGTGGCGAGGTTGGGGGCGAAGTTGAGCGCGCCGATTGAGACGAAAGTGAGCGCAGGAAAGATCAAGTTGGCGGCGCCTACGCCCAGCCGATCAATGATGCGTCCGAGGAATAGGGTTTGCAATGCCAAGCCCAGCGCGGCGGAAAACCCGCCCAGCAAACCGTAAAAGTTGAACAAGCCCTGTGGGTCGTTTTGAAATTGCGCGATGAAAACTTGCGACGATTGAAACGTGAGCAGTTTCATCAATGCGACCATTGCAAACGTGGCGACGGCAAGCCAGCGCAATTGGCTCGACCCGACAACAAACCGCCAGCCCGCGTGCAAATTTTCCAACGTGCGTGTGCCCGCCGTGGCGGTCGCGCGTTGTGCGCGCACGGCGTTGCGAATGGCGCGCAGTTCGGGGCGGAGTTCGCGGCGAATCACCAATAGCCAGCTCAAGACGCCCGCCAGACACAACGCCCACGCCAGCGTGACGTTTTCGATACCGATGGTTTGGCTGAGGAGTGGACTAGTTAGCCCGGCAAGCGTGCCGCCAACAATGCCGGCGGAGAGCATCAAGGGTAGGGCGGTTTTTGCCGCGCGGGTATCGTAAAAATCGTTGATATAATTCAAAATGTGCAACGTGGAAAGATCGCGCAACGCGCCATACGCGAGATAAAAGTACGGATACACTGCGCCGTGCTCGCCGCCGTGCGTCATCAACAGCAGGCGCACGGACAAGAGCCACCCGATCATTCCATAAATGATGAGGAACAGTAAACGCTGATTGCTGAACCAATCTACAAACAATGCGTAAACCAGCGCCAGCGCCAGAGCGATCAGCGCGTTGCCGACGAACATCCACGCCAAACTGTCCGCCCCCCACGCTTGCAGAAAGAGCGTTTCGCTTGCAAATTCACCCCACATCAAGCCGAGATAAAAAAGCAGATGCAGGGTGTAGAGCAACAGCGTCTTTTTTTCTTCGCCCGCGCGAATAGCCAAGAGACGCGTTAAAAAATTTGCGGCGGATTTAAGCAGATGGAGGTTCATTGGGCGTCGTTGGATTAGGATGGCTGTGGCGTTGGCGGCGCATCTTTTGTGCTTTCTCCGTCAAGTCCTGGAAAAAGTCCGTGTCGGTAATTTCGGCGACGGCGCGCTCGCGTTTGGTTTCGTCAATGACAATTTGGAGCTGTTGCACTTGGCGGCGATACTCCAACTCGCGCGTGTGCACCTGGGTCGCCATCGCGGCGAACACGCGCGCGAGACTGGCGATCTCATCGCTCCCTTTGGTTTTGGCGAGCGTTGCCAAGTCGGTGCTTTCCCATTCGCCTTTTTCGATCAAGCGCGCCGCGTCGGTCAAACGCAAGATGGGCCAGGCAACCCCGCGCGACAAGAGGGCGGACAAGAGGAGCGTTGCGACAAGAGTGATGCCACCGACGATCTGCAATTGGATAATCAGATCGCCGATCCGATTTTCGATTTGCTTGCCGAGCAATTGCGCTTCGAGGTGAAAGCGCAACCCATCCGTGCTCATGACGAGCATTCCAAACCCGGCTGGGGTATTGTATTGCCCCGCATAGTACGGCACGGTGGCATACGCTAGGGCGCGCTCGCGTCCGCCCCAGGGATGCGCGAACAAGGTTTTGCCGGTGCGCGCGACGCCCGTTTGGTTTTGTTCGACCATCGTCGGAAAACTGGCGTCAATAAAACCCATCTGTGCGAGGTTGCCGGGACGGTACAAGTTGTTAGGATCGGTGCGGTCCTGTTCTTGAATGGGGGGCTGGGCAATTCCGTTGAGATCAACCCCTGCAATGTTATAGTGGCGCGGGTGCGCGAGCACCGAGCCGCGCGGATCAACCAGGTAGGCAAAATCGGTTTCGCGCGGATCAATCTCGGCGAGCAGGTTCGGATTGGCGGGGGCGACGTGCGCGGTCAACTCGATGAGGTGCAACAGTTCCAGCGAGGCGACGACAATTCCCAACCGCTTGCCGTTTTCACTGTCAAACACCGGCATGGCGAAATGCAAAATGCCGCGATACCGTTCGCCCCCACGATTCTGCGCCCCCGCATAAGCGCGCTCGTACGGTACATAGCCGCCGATGGGTTTGCCGATGTAAATTTGTCCCGGCTCCAATTTGAGCGTTTCGGTTAAATAAGTTGTGTCTTGGTAGAGATTGTTCGCCGGAATTCTCATATCCAATAAATAGTTGGATACAACCGGCGTGCACGAAAATGGATATTGCACGCACTCGTTACTCACGAGGATCACGGGTTTGCCATCGGTGCCGATGAAAGCGATTTGGCGGTACAGCGGGAGCTCAAAGGTCACCTCTTTCTCCTCGCCGGTGATCGTCCAAATGCGCGCCTGGTTTGAACGAGCAAAGGTTAGATATTCGCCGGCGGTGCGTGGCAGAACGGCGAGTTGACGCACATCGTTCTCCCGTTCGCGCAGAAACGCACTGACGGTGTTGGCAACTGAAAGGGTGCGCGCTTGTAAACCCTCCAACGATTTTTGATCGAGGTCTACGCGGCTTTGATCAACCACATCGCTTTTAGTTGCTGTGTAACTGCGGAGCGAAAAATTTGCGATAATGCCGAGAGGGATCAACGAGACGATGAGCATCGCCAACAAAATCCGCCTCAGGAGATTCGAAGTTAGCCACTTGCGCATAAATGCCTCTACCGGTTGAGTCCATCCTTATTTCAAGGCGTAGACGAGACAATGATATTCTGGGTAGGAAATAGGTGCGTCGTGAGTTGCGGCAATCAATTCGCGCAGATAGGTTGTGCCGCGTTCCAGTTCTGCATCGCCGAGATAGGCAAACATAGACCACAGTTTGGCGGTGGCGATTTGCAACAACGCAGAGGGGCGCAGGGTTTCATCTTTGCTGTAGGTTTGATGACCGGTCGTTGCAAAACCCAATCCGCTGAGCAAAGCTTCCAACTCCGCCACGTCGGGATAAATGTCGAGCATAAACGTCAAGAGTTCTGGAAAAACCTGGATCAGATCCCAGCGGGCGCGCAGTTGGGCGTGCGAGAATGTTTTGATGAACAAGCCGCCGCCGGGTTTAAGCGTGCGATAAAATTCGCGGGCGGCTTGCGCGCTGTTTTCAAGGTGATGCCAGACCTGGGACAAAAAGATCGCTTGAAAAGATTGATCGACAAAGCAGAGGGCTTCACCGCGACCTTGGGCGAAATGGATGGCGCGCGTTTTGGCTTGGGCGGCTGCCAACATCGCGGGCGATAGGTCTATGCCGACAATCGTGCACGGCAAAGCTTGCGCGAACGAGGTTGCAAACAAGCCAGTGCCACAGCCCACGTCCAAAAGTCGTTCCCCCGTTCCCAGCGGTACGCGCGTGGCGAGTTCCCGCGCCCAAAACTCGCCTTGCTCGAACGTGCGCCCCGCATCATAGCCCGGCGCGACGCGCGCAAAGTGCGCCTGCGAGATGCGCCGCCATTGAGCGGGGTTTACCTTGTTCGGCATCACGTCCTTCACCAGGAGGTTGCCGAATAAGCGAGCAGTTCATTGGCTTTGGCGGCGGCGGCGCGGAGTGCATCCAGCGGTTTCTGTTTGCCTTGGTAAACCGGTTGGACGGCTTGGGTCACCAGGTTGGCGATATTTCCGCTTTGCGTGTTCAACGGCTCAAACCGCGCGGTAGATAGTTGCTCGGTGAAAAAAGCGGTGACGGTATTATTTTTGAATTTGGGATCATTGGCGACAGAAATTTTTTCCGGCAACACGCCTTCACGCAAAGCATAGTCGAGCCGATATTTATCCTGATACAAAAATTCGACAAACTTCCACGCGGCGGCTTTGTTGTCGGCTTGCTTGAAGACGATCAAGGTGTCCTCCGCCGCCAGCGTTGCCGGCGCGGAGCGGTTGGGGATGGGTGCGACGCCATACGCCAGGTTGGGCGCTTCCGCCGCGAGCCGCGTCGCGAGCCAGGGTCCCGTGATCACCATGCCGAACTTGCCGAGCACGAAGCCGGTTTCGAGAGACTTGCGATCATCCACCGTCGGATCGGGTTGGGTCGCCCCGCTTTGGATCAACTCGCTTAGATAGGTCAGGGCTTCGACGCCCGCCGGGCTATCAAATGCGGTGCGGATGCCATCGGGCGTGAGTACGTCGCCGCCGTTGCCCCAGAGGAAATAGTAAAAGTAGGTTTGCACTTCGGGCGTGGTGCCCACGCCTCCTTGCAATCCAAAACCAGTTACGCCGTTTTGTTGGCTGAGTTTTAGCGCGGCTGTTCGTAACTCGTCCCAGGTTTTGGGCGGCGCGCTGATGCCGGCGCGCCGGAACAAATCCTTGTTGTAATACAACGCGCGCGCTGAAACGGTAATCGGCAGACCGAAGGTGCGCCCTTGATATTGCGCGCCCTGTTGGATCAGGCGGGGAATAAACTCGGCGCGGAATTGGTCGGTCAGATACGTATCTACCGGCTCGACCAAGCCGGCGGCGACGTACTCGGGAATCCACCGGGTGGCGACGCGCGCGAGGTTGGGCGGCTTGCCCTGGCTGATCATTTCATCAATGCGCTGACGACCCTCGTCCCAGGTAAAGACGTTGAGATTGACGCGGATGCTTGGGTTCGCCGCTTCAAAATCGGCGATCACTTGTTGCCAGTAGGGCTGGGTTTGATCGCTCGTGCGCATAAAGACAAAGTTGACGACGGTCTTTTGTGGCGCGCAGGCGGTTAGCGCGAGCACACCCAGCACGATTCCAAACCAGCCGATCAAACGGCGGAAGAGATCAAGCACAAGCGCCTCCATCGAATTCTTTGCCGCGCGCAAAAAAAACGAGAGCGCTTTTGCGCGCGGCGCGGGGTGAACAGCCCCGTGTGAAAAGTGTCTGCCCAGCGCAAAAATCTATTGGATGCGGATGATTTGCCGATCTGCGTTTGTCCGCGTCCAATAGATTGTGTTGGGCTTGGGCTAGTCGCGTTGGCTGGGATTATTTCATGACCTGTTCGGCGACCTGTTTGTACAACGCGGCAATCGGATGGTCGGGATAGCGCAGAGCGAATAGCCCGGCGCTTGCCAGCGTCATCATTTCGTCCGAGTGGGGAATCACGGCGGCAACCGGCGCATTGTACGCTTTTTCCACGCGCGCCCGAACGTCGGCGGCAGAGAACACACTGGGGACTTTATTGACGAGCAACATCAAGTTGGGCACGTTGAGTTTGCGCGCCACTTCGACGGTTACCCCGGTGCCCTGATAGTCTTGCTGATCGGGGCGAAGGATGATGACCAAGACATCCGAGAAGGCAATCGAGAGCAAGGTTTCTTCGTTGAGACCGGGGTGCGTGTCAATCATCAACACATCGAGTTCGAGCGAATCAATCAAATCGCGAAAGCCCTCGTTGAGCAAACCCACATCGTACCCTTCGCGCAACACGCGAGCGATTTCGCCGGCTTTGATGCTGGAAGGCACGAGAAACACTTGACCCTTGCAGGGGACGCCCAGTTTGGCGGTAACGTCTTGGGCAGTTTGCCGAATTTCGCATTTGCCCCACAAGTAATCGTTCAACGAAAAAGGCATTTGATCTTCTTCAACCCCAAAGAGCACGTGAATGCCGGGCGATTGAATGTCCGTGTCAATCACCCCAACGCGATTGCCGGCGATGGCTAACAGTGCGGCGAGATTTGCCGTCGTGTTCGATTTTCCCGTGCCACCGCGAAACGAATGGACCGAAATAATTTTCGCCATAGTGATCTTCTCCTTTGGAGCCAAACGTTATAGATGCTGATTGGAAGAATAAAGCAAATTCGGCGCGCCCGCAAATTTTCAAGCGACTGGCGCACGGCGAACACGTTGAGCCGGGATTTACTCAACCACCGCATCAATTATACCATATAAGCCGCTACATGAAAATTGGGGTGATCGTCACGCAGAAGCGGGCGTTTTGACAAACGTCCCTCCGCGCGCCGGTAGGGATGTTTGTCAAAAACGTCTTGCTTGCCCCAATATCCCGATCCAAAATTTTGCCGCACACCCGACCCGACACGGGGTGGGCGTCAAAGTTTTGCATCATCGTTGTAACGCACGGACGCCGTTCCGTGCTGGTGGAACTCGAACGCTCCGGCGAGCGTTCCCTACGGCATCACGCAAAATCGTGACGGACACCCTCCGACACGCGGGCATTTGGTTAGATCGGAGTATTGTGTTATAATAGGATCAAACGATCATAACGTGCTGAGTAGTCTTCACTGAATTCATATGCAAAATTCTGCGTTCCCAGTTACCGTGGTGACCGGACCAATGCGTAGCGGCACCAGTTGTGTAACCGGCTTGTTAGAACAATGTGGTTTTAACTTGGGACAAAATATTCGTGTCCTCCGCGATGAAACCCCATTCAACCCCAAAGGTCATTTTGAACATGATTTGCTTTACGCCATCAACGAGCGTTTGCTGATTGAAGTTCCCGGTGACACTTGGACGATCTGGCACGTGCCAGAGGCGAAGGCGATGCAAGACCTTGCCGCACAGCGAGAACACTATTTCCGCCTCTTTCTCCGCAAGTTCGATGGCAACTTGTGCAAAGACCCCTTGTTTTGCCTAACCTTGCCGTTTTGGCAAAGCCATTGGACTGCCCTCCGCCGAATCGTTTTTTGTTTGCGCCATCCACTCGCCGTAGCCCAGTCTATGCAGCGCCGCTACGCGCTTTCGCTGGCGCAAGGGTTGGAACTGTGGCAGACGTATACCCAGCGTTTCTTCGCCAGCGCAAAACAGTGTCCGGTCTATATCTTTGATTTCGACGCCTTTACGGCAAACCCGCTTCCGGTTTTTTCCTCCTTACTCGCTTGGCTCGAACAGCCCCGTGCCCGAGCCGACCTTGAAGTAATCCTCCACGATTTTTATGGCGCGGAACACGTCCATTGGACGTGCCGCGAACATACGCTCGAAACTTTGCCGCGACCGATTCAGGAATTATATACCCAGGTTCGTGCCCATTCGGTTTTGCCTTGCTCAGGTGCGTTGCGCCCGGGCTGATGCAAGCCGAACGCCGCGTGGTGTGCTTTCATCCCAATCGGGGGATGGAACGATTCATATCCAAGGGAGGATCCCATGAGTGTGCAAGATCTGAAAAAGTTCGGACAATTGTGCGCCGAAGACCCAGTGGTTCGACAAAAGGCAAAGGAACTTGGCATGACTAACCTCGAAGGTCAGGTTGCCTATGCCAAAACGTTGGGATTGGAATTTAACGCCGATGACATCAAAGCCCTGGCAAAGGAAGCGGGCGTCGCTGGCAACGAACTGAGTGAAGAACAATTGGAACAGGTCGCAGGCGGCTGTTTGTCCACCATCGCTGCAGTAGTCGGCGTGGTTGGGGCGGTCGTTGGTGTGGCAGGGGTCGGCGTGCAAGTCGGTAGCGAAGCCTCGCGCCGCTGGTAAATTTTTTTGGCATTGCGGATTCAAGGAGGGCAATGTGAGTGTTGCGGATTTCAAAAAGTACGGGCAACTGATTGCCGAACGTTCGGATGTGCGCGCGCAAGCCAAAGCCATCGGCATGAACGATTTGGCAGGGCAGATCGCCTATGCCAAAACTCTCGGCTTGGAATTTAGCGCCGCAGACATGACCGAATTGGCAAAGCAAGCCGGTGCCTCCTCGAATGAACTGAGCGAAGCGCAACTCGAGCAAGTCGCTGGGGGGACGAGCACGATAACCGCTGTGATCGCGGCAACTGTGGGTCCCATCTACCAGATGACGCAGGGGATCGCCGCTCAAGCTTCGGCTTCGCGCAACTGGTAACTTGCTACCCATTTTTCGAAAGGAGAAATGTATGAGTGTCGCAGATTTCAAAAAGTACGGGCAGATGATCGCCGAGCGCGAGGAAGTGCGCACGCAAGCCAAGACGATTGGTATGAACAACCTCGCCGGGCAAATTGCCTACGCCAAAACGCTGGGCTTGGAATTTTCCGTCGCCGATGTGACCAGTCTGGCGAAGCAAGCCGGCGCAACCTCGAATGAGTTGAGCGATGCGCAACTCGAACAAGTCGCGGGTGGCGTGTTCACCACCACCGCGGCATTGGTCGGTGCGGTCGCCGGCGCAGTTGGCGCGGCGGCGGGTGCGGTAAGCATCGGCGTTGCGGTTGGTAGCGAGTCGTCGCGGAACTGGTAGCGCGCTTCGTCGCCAGTAAACGCGACCTTACGAATTCGACGACTACAGTCCAGGGGACCATTCCCCTGGACTGTACATCCTTTGCGATTCTGGGGAAATCCAATGACAGATAAAACGACGCCCATCCACCACTATATTACAGTCTTGGAACCGTTTTCCGAAACGGAACTGGATCAGATCAGCCAACTCAAACGCTTTTTCGAATGGGCGCAAGGCGATCCGGATTTTAGCAAAAGCGTGGACACGGGGAACTTGTCGCCAGAATATCGCGCGCGCCTCAAACGCATCGGCGTGATGTTCGAGCCGGAAGAATTAGCGCTACTCTGGGAATCGCCCGAACTCGCCAAGCAGTACCTCACGCAATGCGGCTGTGGCTGCACCGTCCCGGCAACCATTTCCGAAGAAAGCGTCGCCGCCGTTAAACGTTACCCGTTGCTCGAATTGTGGGCGCGCTTTAGCTCGCGCAAAAACACCATCTATCGCGATCTCCGCAAACAAATTTTTTGCGTGCCGCAAAATCCCGTCTTCGACGCGTGGCGGATGCGCCGCATCGCCGCCGTGCGGAGCGAACTGGGTTTCTTTGGGCATTTTATCGATCACCCCATTCTCGCGTTTGAACTGGGTGATGGGTGCAGCGTCGGCTGTTGGTTCTGCGCGTTCGCCGCGCGCAAACTCACCAAGAATCTGGATTATGCCGAGAGCGCGGATTACTTTCGCCAGATTACGCAGACGTGCGTGGACTTGTTCGGCAAAGACCAAGCCAGCATGACTTTGCTCTACTATGGCACCGAGCCGCACGACAATCCGAATTACCTCAACTATGTGAAAGATTTCGAAGCGATCACCGGCAACACCGTTTGCACCTCCACCACGGCGGGCACCGACACCAAGTGGATGCGCGAGATGATCGAATACTATCGGCACGAAACGCACC
>CAIKBD010000450.1 GCA_903825565.1 uncultured Anaerolineales bacterium
AAAAGTCAGGCGACCCTCATCCCAACCTTCTCCCTCAAAGGGAGAAGGGGTAAATTCCCTCGCCCCTATTGGGGAGAGGCGATAGCGCGTCGTCTGTGCGGCATTCTGCCGCGTTATGGACGCGCTATCGGGGTGAGGGGTGATGTCAAGCGACTTTTGAAAAGCCGTGCGGCTTTGGGTGTGCGGCAAAATTTTGGATCGGGCTATATTTTGACAAACAGGATGTTTTGACAAACAGCCCTACCGATACGTGTAGGGGCGTTTGTCAAAACGCCCGCCGCTGCGTTCCGCGTCTATCCAAAATCGTGACGCACACCCGACGGCTTTAGATGAAAACTCGGTGAACCGAGTTGCGCGAAGCGAATCGGTTGAAACCGATTTCAACCTCGCGCCCAAAACTGTGACGCACACCCGACGACTTGGGCCACGGATGTTCCCTTTGGGCAAGCGCGCGACCAACCTATTTGCGGAAGGAGACCCGACATGCAAACATTCGTACGAATCAGCCGGTTCGCGCTGATGGGCGCGATCCTGTGCCTCGCGATCCAGTTCGCGCCGGCATCGCGCGTGCGCGCGCAAGCGCCGACGCCGGCTCAAATTGAGTGCACAAGTCCGCACCCGTTTATGGCGGGCAAGATTGCCGTGTCCGTGATTTTTCCGAAAGAAGCCGGGGCGCAAACAGAATGGACGAACGATGAGCGAAATCAAGTGCTCACCCGAATTAAAAACGGACTCAACTGGTGGGAAGACCGTTGGGATAGCCAATTTGCCAAAGGACAGATGCGGTTTAACATTGTGAGCACGCCCACCGTGACGGTTGCCAACCCAGGTCCAACAGATTCGAATGCCCAAATCCTGGCGCAGGTGCCACAAGCCGCGATGGACGGCAAACAACCTCCAACCGCGCCTGCCGGGTGTGATCGTGCGAACGATCCGAATTTCCAATACAACCACCTCCTCCGCGAGAATGGCAAATACGATTCGGCGTTTGCGATCATCGTCGCGCGCGATGCGACTTTGCCCGGGTACTCGCGCCAAGTTTCGGATCGGTTGCGCGAATCTGCCGCGCCTTATTGGCAACCGCCATACGTGGGTGTGGTCTGGCTGCTGTATGAACATCTTTGGCAAAACCCCGATGGCGTCAACCAACTCGAAACGGATGTCGCGCACGAAGTCGCGCACATCTTTGGCGCGGTGGATGAATATCGCGGCGGTGTGCATCCGCCCGATGCCAAGGGCGGCTACCTCAACGTTCCGAACTCGAATCATATCGAAACGTGCCGAACGGGATGCGTCGAAAACAGTTTGATGCGCGGCTATGATTACGCACGGCGCGCGTATCGTGACCGCCGCATCCACCCCGCGCTGAACGACGCCATCGGCTGGCGCGATGCCGATCACAACGGCATCCCCGATCCGCTCGATACCGATCTGCAAGTTCGTTTGGAACCGCAGACAACCGGCAATCCGATCAAGATTGACATTCAAGTGACCGAGACGCCGTATGCGCGGTGTTCGCCCAATCCCAACTTCCCGGATGCCGTGATCAACAAAATCACCTCCGTCATCGTTTACCTCGACGGCAAAGAACACGCCGTTTTGTTGGGCACGAGCGATCCGCCGCTCGCCGTCTTTCAGAAACTCTACGAAATATCCGTGTCACCCGGTCGCCACGTTTTACGCGTGGTGGCAACGGACAGCGTCGGCAGACTCGAGTACGAAGTGATTGAAATTCAAGATGGCAAGCTGGTCACGCACGACACGACCGCGACGGCGTTGGTGCTGGACGTTTCGAACAGTATGAACGACAAGTGGCGCGGCGGCGTCAAGATCGAATCTGCCAAGCAAGCGGCAAGCACGATCCTCGAAATCATCGAGCAGGAAAGCGGCGCGCAGGGCACGGCGCATCAAGCGGCAATCGTCGCGTTTAACGATGGCGCGACCGTCGCCGCGAAACTGAACGCGGATTACGCCGGCTTGCGCGCCGCAGTCGCCGGCCTCCGCGCGAGCGGCAACACGAACATCGGCGGCGGGTTGAGCGCGGCGCATCAAGCGCTCGAACAAGATGCCGGCAATCGCAAACGCATCATCGTTTTGTTGAGCGACGGCAAACGCACGGCGGGACTGACGAACGCGCAAATTCTGGCGGGACCGGCGCAAGCCGCCATCGCGCAAGGCGCGTGCATTTACACCATCGGCTTTGGCGAGCCGAACGATCTCGACCAACCGTTTTTGCAACAACTTGCCAACGCCAGCGGGTGCGGCAGATATTTTTACGCGACGAGCCGCGCCGATCTGGAAAATATCTACGCGCAGATTCGTCACCGTTCCGCCGGCAACACCATCGCGCGCGTGACTGGGTGCGTGATGCTGGGCGCGCAAAGTCGCACTTGGACTTTCAACGTGTCGTTTGGCGTATCGTCGTTGAGCATTTCATTCTGGTGGGATGGCAGTACCCTGGATTTGCTGTTGACCGATCCGGACGGGCGCAAGGTGGACGCGAATTATCCCGGCGCAAAAATCGAAACGCGGAGCAATCTGGTGCACGCCGTCATCGCCAACCCCAAGAGCGGCGCGTGGCAAGCCGCCGCATTCGGCAGAGATGTGCCACCCGCCGGCGAACAGTTCCAACTCGTCGCTTCGACAACGACCGGCGCGGGCGGCGGCGATGGCATGGTGGTCGTCGTGCTTGCGCTGGCGGCGGGGTTGCTCGTCGCGTTCGTCGCAATCACGCAACGCACACGCCGAACCGCCGCCCCGATTTCCGCGGCGACGCTCCGCGCGGTGGACGGCTCGGCGCGCGCGTTCGCGTTGCGTGATCGGTTCACGCTGGGGCGCGACCCGGCGTGCGATGTGAGTCTGACCGACGTTGCGGTTTCGCGCCGCCACGCAACGATCCGGCACGCGCAAGGGCGGTGGTTCATTCAAGACCAGGGGAGCGGCAACGGCACGTACGTCAACGGGCGCAAAATTTCCGGCGCAGTGTTGCAGGACGGCGACCGGATTCGGATTGGCGAACGCGAGTTTGAGTTTCGCGCGCGCTAACCCGTAGGGCAAATTTGGAAATTTGCCTCACGGTAGTTTTCTGGAGGAAGCGGTATGTCCCCACAACCATCGCTCAAAACATTTCTCGCGCGCGGCGCGAATCTC
>CAIKBD010000451.1 GCA_903825565.1 uncultured Anaerolineales bacterium
CAGCGCGTGCCCGGTGATCAAATTGGCGAGACTGTGCAAGTTCGACGACACCAGATAAATCGGGCGACCGGCGAGCAAGGGTGCGGCAACCTGCGCGATATTGTCCCACCAGCGTTGGGTTGCCTTGTGATAATCGAGCAACGAGCCGGCGAGCAGGCGTAATGCGAATTGCTTGGTCGTCGCGCCAATCGTTTGCAAGTTGGCGATCAACTTGCCGCCCCAAATATTGTTGAGCGTGCCCAGATCGGCGAGACTGATTCGCAGTGTGTTTGCCAACTCTTCGCGCGTCGCGGCATCGAAGCGCGTGATGCCGCCGGCTTGATTGATGAGATCGTGCAGTTTGTTCCACTCGATCTCGTACGCGGCGAGAATTGGAATCAGATCGTCAATGTCCGACGCGCTGGCGATGAATGCGGCGAGTGTTTCGCGCCCGTCGAAAAACATTTTCCGCCGCCGCCCCGCCGCGCTCACCTCCTGCCAATTTTCCACATCGGGAAAGCCGGCTTTGTCGAACACTTCGTCCGACTGTCCCAGCAATACAAGCCGTGTTTGCTTGATGCATTCGGGCAAGCGGAGCGTTGCGTAGACAAACGCCGACATATCGGGAAACTCGTCGCGGGCATGCAGGTGCAGCGACGAATCCATCTGCGCGTGTGTTTCGATGAGTGATTTGATCTGAATCTCGCCGCTCGACCGCAAGAGTGAATAGTACGTCCGCATGTACAGTTCAATGTCTTCGTTTGCCGACGACGGAACGCCTCTGTCCATAATTTTCCTCACAGGGACAAATGAGCCAATGAACAAAATTTGTCATTTGTCATTGTTCATTTGTCATTTTGCAATTAGAACTTGCCTTTCAGAATGCCGTACAACCATGCCGGTTCGCCGGTGACACGCGTGACCGAGTACCAGACGAGCGCGAACGTTTCGCGGGTCGTGTACCACACACGATTGAACCACAGCGTATACATCGGGCTGTTGCGCGCGCCCGAACCGGTCGCCTCCATCCCCAGGTTATGCGCGATCAGTTCGGCGCGATAGAGGTGAAACGGATCGCTGACGATGATCGCCGTTTGCAAGCCGTGTTGCGCCATCAGCGTTTGGGCGTTCGCCAAGTTTTCTTCGGTTGAGCGCGATTGGTCTTCGAGCAGGAGCGCCTCGGCGGGCACGCCCGCGCTTGCCGCGAGTCGCCGCATCACCTCGGCTTCGCTCGGTGGAAATTTGCCGACGCCGCCCGCCAAAATTACATACGGCGCAAAACCGGCTTGGTACAGCCCAATCGCATGTTGCGTGCGTGCGCGCATTGCCGGGCTGGGGCGCTCGTTCGCCCACACCGCTGAGCCGAGCACGATGATCGCGTCGGCGCGCCGTGCGCCATCCACGCGCGCCCGCGCATCCACCTGTTGATACAATTGCGCGAGACCGCCGATGCCGACGAGCAACACCGGCACCACAATCCATTTGACGCGCCGGGGGGCGCGCGCTATAATCGATTTGGCAAACATCAAATTAAATTTGGGAAACCGCCATGAGCGAAGATTTGGAAACATTCGTGATTTTCTTCAAAGCTCTTGCCGACGCTAACCGGCTCAAGATCGTCGGCTTGCTCGCACGCCAGCCGCAATCGGTCGAAGAACTTGCGGCGAACCTCGGTGTCAGTTCGGCAACCGTATCCCATCACTTGCAACGCTTGCAAGCCGCCGACTTGGTGGAGGCGCGTGTCCGCCAGTACTATAACGTCTACGCGTTGCGTCCGATGGTGATGCAAACGATGTTGGAGCGGTTGCTTGCCGGCGAGCATCTCGCGACGGTTGCCCCGCTGGTGCAACCGAACGCTTACGCCGCGCGCGTGCTGGACGAATATTTCATCCATGGCAAACTGCGCGCGTTGCCCAGCCCAATCCAAAAACGGGAAATTGTGTTACGGCACATTGCCGAGACGTTCGAGCCGGGCAAACGCTACACCGAAAAACGCGTCCATGAAATGCTCAAAATGTTTCACTCTGATTGGGCGACGTTGCGCGCCGAACTAGTCCGGCTGAAATGGCTGGCGCACGCCGACGGCGTGTACACGCGCACCGCACGCGTCGAGTGACGAGACGGGTTGGACGCATCATACACCGCGCGCCGTTGTGTGTCAAACGACTTGCGCGATTTACGGAATTGTGCTATATTGTGCCTGTTCAACCTCCGCTCGATCTCTTCAGAAAAGTGGGCATCCCCCACTTTTCTTGTTATCTAGCGGAATTTATTTGCCCAATGTTTTGTGGAAGGATTGAGGTCTCGCGCAGATGAAGAACGATTTTCTCGTCGCGATCACGCAACTGTGCAACGATCGCGGCTTGGCGAAAGAAGTTGTGATCACTGCCGTCGAGCAAGCGCTCGTGTCGGCGTACAAACGCAACTTTGGCGGTAGCCAAAATATCACCGCGCAAATTGACGCGGCGAGCGGCAAAGTCAAAATCTTTGCGCTGAAAACCGTCGTGGACCAAGTGCAAGATCGCCGCGATGAAATTTCACTCGCCGATGCGCGCGCATACGATCCGATGGCGCAAGTTGGCGGCACCGTGCAGATCGAATCCACGCCGGACGATTTTGGGCGGATCGCCGCGCAAACTGCCAAACAAGTCATCCTGCAACGCATCCGTGAAGCCGAACGCGACACGCTCTACGCCCAGTTCGCCGACCGCGAAGGCGAAATCGTGCTTGGCACTGTCCACAACATTGATTCGCAAAACATTACAGTCAGTCTTGGCAAACTCGAAGCCATCTTGCCACGCAACGAGCAAATTCCCAGTGAACGTTATCGTCACAATCAAAAATTGCGCGCGTATATCGCCGAAGTGAACAAGACCTCGCGCGGTCCCCAGGTTGTCTTGTCGCGCACGCATCGCAACATGTTGCGCCGCTTGTTCGAACTCGAAGTGCCGGAAATTTTCAACGGTTTGGTCGAGATCAAGGGCATCGCGCGCGAGCCGGGTTCGCGCTCCAAGATTGCCGTCGCCGCAGTGCAGGACGGCATCGATCCCGTTGGCGCGTGCGTGGGGCAACGCGGCATCCGCATCCAAGCCATCGTCAACGAATTGAACGGCGAACGCATTGATGTCGTCGAGTGGAGTAGCGACACGGCGAAATTCATTGCCAACTCGCTGAGTCCTGCCAAAGTGATGGGCGTGCAACTTGCCGAAGACGAAAACGGCGACAAGGTCGCCAACGTGACGGTGGACGACAAGCAACTCTCGCTCGCCATCGGCAAAGAAGGGCAGAATGCGCGGCTCGCCGCCAAGTTAACCGGCTGGCGAATTGACATCAAGAGTGAGACCCAGATCGCCGAAGAAATTGAACGGCGCGCGCAAGTTGCCGCCGAACGCCAAGCCGCATTGACGCCGGAAGAAATCGCCGTCGAGCAAGCCGCTGTCGCGGAACTTGCCGCCATTGCGGCAGAAGAACCGGTAAGCGAGATCGTCGAAATCGCACCCGTTCAACCCGAAGCCGAAACCCAGGTTGTCGAAACGCAAGCCGTGACGGAGGCAACGCCGAGCGCCCAAGCGCCCGCCGCACCCGCAGCGGTGATCGCAGAGACCGTTTCAGCGGAGGAAGTGGCGGCAACGCCGGACGAAGCGACAGAGGCAGGCGAAGAAACACCGCCCGCCGATCAAACCTTCGAGCAAGCGTGGGCGGAGTTTGCGACCGAAGAAGAAGAATTGTCGCCCGAAGAAATGCTCAAACGCAAAGCAGACAAACGCAAACGCCAAACGTTGGTGTTCGACGAAACGCTGGGCCGCGTCGTCGCCAAGCGCAAGCGCAAAAGCGGACGCGCGCGCGGCTGGGAAGAAGAACCGGAGTAGACCACGCGGCGATCCGGTGACTGGTCACGCCGGGCTTATCGCCGTGTATTGATCAACGATGGCACTGAAACATATTCCTCAACGCACATGCATTGTGTGCCGCGCCGTACGCGCAAAACGTGAACTGGTGCGCGTTGTGCACACGCCGGCGGATCGGGTCGAAGCCGATGCCACCGGGAAAAAAGCCGGGCGCGGCGCGTACCTGTGCCGGGCACGGGAATGTTGGGAAATCGTTTTAAGCGCGCGCGGTCGCTTGGAGCACGCGCTCAAGTTAGAAGTAGCAATCCGTTTAGAAGATCTCGCGCTTTTGCGCGAATTTGCGGCGACGTTGCCGCCGCGTGATAGCGTAATTGCAACGCCGATCAACGAAACAAAATGAACGCAATCGCACAGCGCCCGGCACATTTTGCCGGGCAGGGACGAGGCGCGCAGGTTTGGTGCGCGATCATTCGTCGAGGCAAAAGGGAGTAGGAAGATGAACGCCTAGACCGCGTTTATTCGAGTTCTGCCCCGCACGTCTGCCTCGCATCCGCGCTTACGCGCGCGGCATCGCTTGGATGCTCGCGTCGCGTTGGAGTTTCTTCACGCGCACTCGCCCCGACCGATTGTGCCAACTAGATTATTCCAATCAGATCGCCTAGCGATCCCCTTTTTGCTGTCTGGAGTCAACGAACGGGGTGTGGATTGGAAAGGAGTGTGCTATGCCTGAAACCAAGTTGCCGGTCAACGCGAACGAGCCGAAAAAGGTTAAACCCGTTGAACCCAGAGCGCCGTCTACCGCCTTGCCCAAGCCAGCCGCACCCAAACCGCCTGCCCCCGCACCCGTAAAGAGCACGTCGCCGGGCACGCCGCTGAAACCGGCGACACCCGGCGCGAAACCGGCGTCTGCGCCGGCGCGCCCGAGCCAACCCGCGCCCGCGCGCCCCAGTGCGCCCAATGCGCCACGTTCGAATGCGCCGCGCCCCGTTGTGCCAGCGCGCCCCGGCACGCCTAGTGCACCCAGACCCGGCAGTCCGTCCGTTCCGCCGCGTCCCGCTATGCCGGGCGCAAGACCCGCCGCGCCGAAACCTGGGTCAGCGCGCCCCAGCATGCCCGCGCGTCCCAGCGGTGCGCCGCACAGACCGGGCGGGGGTGCGCCGAATAGACCGGGCGTCAATGCGTCAAACAGATCAGGCGGCGGGGCGCGTCCAGCGCACCCAAGCGCGCAACGCCCAAGCGCGCCCGGCGCGCGCCCATCCGCCGCGCCCAGTGTGGCGCAACCCAAACCTGCGCCGCCGCCACAACCCAAACCGCCAGTCGAGTTGCCGGACAATTTAACCGTGCGCGATCTTGCCGCCGCGCTCCAAGTAGGTCCGATTGACATCATCAAAAAGTTGATGGCGAACGGCATCATGGCAAATATCAATCAGCCGATTGATTTCGACACCGCCGCGCTCGTCGCCGGCGAATTGGGTTTTGAAGTGGTCGAACAAAAGCCGGTGATTGTCGAGCCGGAGCCGGTCACGTTGACGAGTATTCCCAAAAAGCACGAATACACCGAAGCCGAAGCCGCGCACCTGGTTTTGCGTCCGCCCGTTGTCACGGTGATGGGGCACGTGGATCACGGCAAGACTTCGATCCTCGACGCGATCCGCCACGCGGATGTAGCGGGTGGCGAAGCCGGCGGTATCACCCAGCACATCGGCGCGTACCAAATCGTGCACGCTAACAAAATCATCACGTTCCTCGATACGCCGGGTCACGAAGCATTTACCGAGATGCGCGCGCGCGGCGCGCAAGCCACCGACATTGCGATCATTGTCGTCGCAGCGGATGACGGCGTGATGCCGCAAACGCGCGAAGCCATCGCGCACGCGCGCGCGGCGCACGTGCCGATCATCATCGCGCTGAACAAAGTGGACAAGATGAACGCCAACCCCGAACGCGTCAAACAACAATTGTCCGACATGGGGCTGGCGGTGTACGGTGGCAAGGACGAAGTAACCGTCGTGCCCATGTCCGCGAAACAAAAAATCGGCGTGGACGATCTGCTCGAAAATATTTTGCTCGTATCCGAACTTGCCGACCTGCGCGCCGATCCGCGCAAACTGGCGGCGGGCGTCGTGATCGAATCCAAACTCGACAAACAGCAAGGCGCGATGGCGACCCTGCTCGTGCAAGAAGGCACGCTCCACGTCGGCGATGCCGTGTTGATCGGCAGCGTGTGGGGCAAGATTCGCGCAATGTTCAACGGGCGCGGCGAAGCGGTGAAAGAAGCCGGGCCCGCCGATCCGGTCGCGGTTACCGGTTTGTCCGAGGTGCCGCCCGCCGGCGAAAAATTCGCCGTGCGCGCCGACGAACGCGAAGCGCGGAGCCGCGCCGAAGTTGCCGCGCTTGCCAAACGCCAAGCCGAGCAAAAAGTGACGCGCGCCGTCAGTCTCAACGATCTCTTCGCGCAGTTCCAAGCCGGCAACGTCAAGGAATTGAACCTGATCGTCAAAGCCGACGTGCAAGGTTCGCTCGAACCGATTGTCTCCTCGCTCGAAAAACTGGGCGACGAAAAGATCAAGGTCAAGATCATTCATCAAGGCATCGGCACGCTGACGCGCTCGGACGTGATGCTGGCGGTGGCGTCGCAAGGGATTCTGATCGGGTTTAACACGAACGTCGAAACGACCGCGCAATCGCTCGCCGAAAGCGAAGGGATTGACGTGCGGCAGTACAATATCATTTACAAATTGATCGAAGACATTGACAAGGCGCTCAAGGGGATGCTCGAACCGGTGTTTGAGGATCGCTTGATGGGGCGCGCGAATGTGTTGCAAGTGTTCCGCGTCAAAAAGAGCGCGGTCGCCGGGTTGCGCGTGACGCAAGGCAAACTCGCGCGGAGCGGCACGGTGCGCGTTTTGCGTGGCAACGCCGAAGTGTTCAAGGGCGCGATTTCTTCGCTCAAGCGATTCACCGACGATGTGAAAGAAGTGAACGAGGGCTATGAGTGCGGTCTGGCGCTGGAAGGGTTCACCGATTTCCAGGAAGGCGATCAGATCGAGTTTTATCAAAAGGTGAAAGTGAGTTAGGCAATGGCTAGTTATCGCGCCGCGCGCATCAGCCAAGAGATTCAGCATTTCGTCACGCTACTGTTCGAGCGTGAGGTGAGCGACCCGCGGCTGGCGAGCGCGAATGTCACACGCGTTGAAGTGACTGGTGATCTGCGCGCCGCTAAAATTTTCATCGCACCGCTCGGCGATGCGGCGGAAACCGCCGCGATGATGGAGGCGTTGCAACGCGCGACGAGTTATTTTCGGCGCAGCATTGCCGCCAGTTTAGATTTGCGCTTTGCGCCCGAAGTGCGCTTTGTGCTCGATCCCGCCGTGGAAAAGGGCGAACGCTTTTTGCGCGCGCTCGAAGCGGTGCGGTCGGAAGCACAGCAACGCGCACAAACAGAGAAAGGACCGCAACACGCGGACGAGTAGCGCGCGCAACCGGTTTGTGCACGTTTCGTTCGCGCGCTCGAAAGATAGATTATGGGAACTGTTCTCGCTTTTGAAGAAGCCGTTGATCTGTTTCACGATCACGCCAAAATTTTTGTCGCCGCGCACATCATGCCGGACGGCGACGCGCTCGGCTCGGCGCTCGGCTTGACGTGGGCGTTACGCAAACTGGGCAAGACCGTCACGGTGACGTGCAACGATCACGTCTCCAACACTTTCAAATACTTGCCCGGTTTCGCCGAACTGGGCGCGCGTGTGCCCGCCGACGAAACGTTGCTCGTGTTCGTGGACGGCAGTTCGGCGGATCGGTTCGGCGCGGCGTATGATCCCCAACTGTTCAACGGCAGGCCGGTGTTGGTGATCGATCATCACATCACCAACGATAAATTCGCGCCGTTCAATTTTATCGACACGCGCGCGGCGTCTACCGCCGAAATCATTTTTCGATTCGTGCGCGCGTTCGGCGTGGCATGTGATCGCACGATTGCCCAATGCCTGCTCACCGGCATTGTGACCGACACGCTCGGCTTTCGCACGTCGAACACGACGGTCGAAACGCTCAAGACGGCGACGGCGTTGATGGAAGCCGGCGGCTCGATCCCCGAAGTGATCGAGCACGCGTTCAACCAAGTGCCGCTCGCCAGTTTGCGCTTGCGCGGCAAACTGTTCAGCGAAGCGAAAATGGACGGCGCAATCTTGTGGGCAGAAGTGCCCTACAAATTGTTGCGCGAGTTGGGACTGAACGGCAACGGCACCGGCGGCATCATCAATCAACTGCTCAGCGTCGAAGACGCCAAGGTCGCGCTGGTGTTGATCGAGCGCGAGAACGGCAAAATTGATGTGGGCTTGCGCGCGCGCGTTGGCTGTGACGTGGCGGGAG
>CAIKBD010000452.1 GCA_903825565.1 uncultured Anaerolineales bacterium
CTTCTCCCTCAAAGGGAGAAGGGGTAAATTCCCTCGCCCCTATTGGGGAGAGGCGATAGCGCGTCGTCTGTGCGGCATTCTGCCGCGTTATGGACGCGCTAGCGGGGTGAGGGGTGATGTCAAGCGACTTTTGAAAAGCCGTGCATTGACACGCCACCCACGCGGGGCTATAATCGCGCCGAAACAAAAAAGGAGCAACGCCCATGTCTACCGCACGCACGATTCGCGCGCCGCGCGGCGCGCATCTCACTTGCAAATCGTGGTTGACCGAAGCACCGCTGCGGATGCTGATGAACAACCTCGATCCCGACGTCGCCGAAAAACCGGACGAGTTGATCGTCTACGGCGGCCGCGGCCGCGCCGCACGCAACTGGGAATGTTTCGACGCGATCATCCGCGCGTTGCGCGATCTGGAAAACGACGAAACCTTGCTCGTGCAATCCGGCAAACCGGTCGGCGTGTTCACCTCGCATCCCGACGCGCCGCGCGTGTTGATCGCCAACTCGAACATCGTCCCCGCGTGGGCCACCCAGGACAATTTCGACGCGTGGGAAAAAGCCGGGTTGATGATGTACGGGCAAATGACCGCCGGCTCGTGGATTTACATCGGCACGCAAGGGATCGTGCAAGGCACGTACGAAACGCTTGCGTCACTCGCGCACCAACAGGGCTGGCAATCGCTCGCCGGCAAATTTGTGTTGACCGCTGGCTTGGGCGGGATGGGCGGCGCGCAACCGCTCGCCGTCACGATGAACGGCGGCGTCGCGCTCGTCGTCGAAGTGGACGCGCACCGCGCGCAGCGCCGGCTCGCCACGCGTTATCTCGACGAACTGACCGACAACTTGGAAGACGCGATGACGCGCGTCGAAGAGGCGCGCCAGAAAAAAGAACCACGCTCGATTGGTTTGATCGGCAACGCGGCGGACATTTTGCCCGAACTCGTTTTGCGCGGCGTCGTGCCGGATGTCGTCACCGATCAAACCCCCGCGCACGATCCGCTCTCGTACGTGCCCGAAATGCCGCTTGAACAAGCCAACGAATTGCGAACCGCGAATAGCGCGGAGTACCAGCGACAATCTATGCAAGCGATGGCGCGGCATGTCGAGGCGATGCTCGCATTTCAAAAGCGCGGCGCAATTGTGTTCGATTACGGCAACAATTTGCGTCAGCGCGCGTTCGACGCCGGCGTGCAGAACGCGTTCGATTATCCTGGGTTCGTGCCGGCGTACATCCGCCCGCTCTTTTGCGAGGGCAAGGGACCGTTTCGCTGGGTCGCGCTCTCCGGCGATCCGCAAGATATTTTTCGCACCGACGAAGCGTTGCTCGAATTATTCCCGGCGAATGAATCGCTCGCGCGCTGGATTCGGATGGCGCAACAACGCATCGCGTTTCAAGGATTGCCGGCGCGCATCTGCTGGCTCGGTTACGGCGAACGCGCGCGCGCCGGTTTGCTCTTCAACGATCTCGTCGCGCGCGGCATCGTGAGCGCGCCGATTGTGATCGGGCGCGATCATCTCGACGCCGGCTCGGTCGCGTCGCCGCGCCGCGAGACGGAAGCGATGCGCGACGGCTCGGACGCGATTGCGGATTGGCCCCTGCTCAACGCGCTGATCAACGCGGTGAACGGCGCAACCTGGGTCTCGCTTCATCACGGCGGCGGCGTCGGCATCGGCTACTCGATCCACGCGGGCCAAGTCATCGTCGCCGATGGCACGCCCGAAGCGGCGCGGCGGTTGGAGCGCGTGCTTACGAGCGATCCCGGAATGGGCGTGATTCGTCACGCGGATGCCGGCTATCCCGAAGCGCTTGAATTTGCGAAACGCGCCGGCGTAAAGATTCCGATGCTGGGGTAGGGCAATTTTCAAAATTGCCCTACGGGGGAAAAATGAATCCAATCGTCGAATGTGTCCCGAATTTTTCCGAGGGTCGCCGCGCGGAAATCGTTGATGAAATTGTCTCCGCGATGACGCAGGGCGTGCCCGGCGTCAAACTGCTCGACCGCGAGATGGACGCGGATCACAATCGTAGCGTCATCACGCTCGCCGGCGAACCGGCGATTATCGAGGAGGCGGCGTTTCGCGGCATCGCCACCGCCGCGCGCTTGATCGATCTCGAACAGCATCGCGGGCAACACCCGCGCATCGGCGCAACCGATGTCGTGCCCATCGTGCCGGTCAGCGCCGTCACGATGGACGCGTGCGTGGCGATGGCGCAGCGACTGGGCGAACGCGTCGGACGCGAGTTAGAGATTCCGGTGTACCTCTACGAGCGCGCGGCAACGCGTCCCGCGCGCCAAAATCTCGCCGACATTCGCAAAGGCGAGTACGAAGGACTGAAACAGGAAATCGAAACCAACCCGGACCGCGCACCGGATTTTGGACCCGCGCGCCTGGGTTCTGCCGGCGCGACGGTGATCGGCGCGCGCCCGTACCTCATCGCGTTCAACGTCAACCTGCAAACGAGCGACGTGCACGTGGCGAAAGAGATCGCGCGCGTCATCCGCGAAAAGGGCGGCGGGCTGAAATCCGTCAAGGCAAACGGGTTTATGCTCCGCGCAAAAAATATCGCGCAAGTTTCGATGAACCTCACCGATTTCAACGTGACGGGGATTTTGGTTGCGTTCCTCGCGGTGCGCGCCGAAGCGGAAAAACGCGGCGTCCAAGTTTTGGAAAGTGAACTGGTCGGACTCGTGCCGCTCGAAGCGTTGACGCAACTCGCGGCGCAGGCGTTGCATTTGCCGACGTTGTCGCCGTCCCAAGTCGTCGAAACGAAATTGGCAAGCGAGTAGAAATTCCGATGGCGATTGATCTGATCATCCATTCCGCAAATCAAGTGCTCACGCTCGCCGGCGATGCGCCCAAGCGCGGCAAGACCCAGGGCGAGCTGGCGATCATTCCGCACGGCGCGGTCGCGATCAGCGGCGAAAAAATTATCGCGGTCGGCGACACGCTCGACGTGCTCGCGCTTGCCGATGCGAGCACGCGCAAGATTGACGCGCGCGGCAAAATCGTCCTGCCCGGTTTTGTGGACGCACACACGCACGTCGTTTTCGCCGGCGACCGCACGTCGGAATTTGACGCGCGGTTGCGCGGCGCGACGTACCTGGACATTCAAAAAGCCGGCGGCGGAATCATGAGCACCGTCCGCGCCACGCGCGCCGCCACGCGCGAAGCATTGATCGCGGAGACGCGCGCGCGGCTGGACGCGATGTTCGCGCACGGCACGACGACCGTCGAGGTGAAAACCGGTTACGGGCTGGAGACGGCGACCGAGTTGAAAATGCTCGCCGTGATCGCCGCGCTTGCCGCCGACCGCGCGCCCGATCTCGTGCCGACCTTTCTCGGCGCGCACGTTGTCCCGGCGGAGTTTCACGGCAGACCGGACGATTATGTGCGGCTGGTGATCGAGGAGATGCTACCCGCCGTTCGCAACGCGCCATTCGCAACGCGCCATTTGGCTTGCGACGTTTTTTGCGACGACGGCGCGTTCACGCTGGCGCAGACGCGCCACATTTTGACGCGCGCGCGGGACCTGGGAATGGGCTTGCGCGTTCACGCCGACGAGTTTGCAAACCTGGGTGCGGCATCGCTTGCGGCGGAACTTGGCGCAGCGAGCGCAGACCACTTGATGGTGACGCCGCGCGCGGAGATGCGCGCGCTGGCGCGCGCCAATGTCACGGCGACGCTGTTGCCCGGCACGACATTCGGTTTGGGCAAAACAAATTTCGCGGACGGGCGCGCGTTCGTAGAGGAAAACGTGCCGGTCGCGCTCGCCAGCGATTTCAACCCGGGCACGTGCTGGTGCGAATCTATGCCGTTCATCCTGGCGCTGGCGTGCCGCTACGAAAAGTTGACGCCCGCCGAGGCGTTGGTCGGCGTGACGCTCAACGCGGCGTACGCGCTCGGCATCGCGGATCGCGTCGGCTCGCTTGCGCCGGGCAAACTGGCAGATGTGCTGATCGCCAACGTGCCGGAGTATACGCATCTCGCGTATCGCTTTGGCGCAAACCCAATCGAGACGGTGATCAAGCGCGGCAGGGTTGGGTAGCGCAAATAAAAAAACCCTGGGAGCACAGCGCCCCCAGGGTTTTTCGTTCTTTTACTTGTCCGCCGCTTCCGCTTTTTCGATCTTGCCCCAGGTGTCGCGCAAGGAGACGGTGCGGTTGAAAATGAGTTGCGTCGGCGTCGAGTCCGTGTCCGCGCAAAAATAGCCGGCACGCTCGAACTGCACGTGCGCGCCGGGTTGCGCCGCCGCCAACGCCGGCTCGACGTAACAGTTCGTCAACCGTTCGAGCGAGTGGGGATTGATCTGCGCTTTCCAATCCTCCGCTTCGTCCGGCTTGGGCGACAGGAACAGGTGATCGTACAGCCGAATCTCGGCGGGGCGCGCGAACGGCACGGCGACCCAGTGAATCGTGCCTTTCACTTTGCGATCCGTCGGGTTGCTGTTCAGCGTCGTCGGATCGTACGTGCAGTGCGCTTCCACGATTTCGCCGCGCTCATTCTTGACGACGCTGACGCACTTGATCAGGTACGCGTAGCGCAGGCGCACCTCCGCGCCGGGCGCCAAGCGAAAATATTTCTTTGGCGGATTTTCCATCAAGTCCGTTTGCTCGATCCACAGTTCGCGCGTGAACGGAATTTGGCGCGTGCCCGCCGCCGGGTCTTCGGGGTTGTTCACCGCGACCAGTTGTTCCACCTGATCGGCGGGATAATTGTCAATCACGATTTTGAGCGGTCGCAAAACCGCGAGCATGCGCGGCGCGCGCTGGTTCAACTCTTCGCGGACGCAATGTTCGAGCAAGCCGACTTGAATCAGGTTCGGCGTTTTGCCTACGCCGACGCGTTTCCAAAATTCGCGGATCGCTTCGGGCGGATAGCCGCGCCGCCGCAAGCCGGCGAGCGTGGGCATGCGCGGGTCATCCCAGCCGGCGACGATGCCCTCGTTGACCAGTTGCAACAACTTGCGCTTGCTCACCACCGTGTGGCTCAAGTTGCCGCGCGCAAATTCGATCTGACGCGGGTGATAAATGCCGAGCGCGTCGAGGAACCAATCGTACAGCGGGCGGTGATCCTCGTACTCCATCGAGCAGAGCGAGTGCGTAATGCCTTCAATCGAATCGGATTGCCCGTGCGCCCAGTCGTACATCGGGTAGATGCACCACGCGTCGCCGGTGCGATGGTGCGCCGCCTTGCGGATGCGGTACATGACCGGATCGCGCAGATTGAGATTGGGCGACGCCATATCAATTTTCGCGCGCAACGTTTTCGCCCCGTCGGGAAATTCGCCGGCGCGCATCCGCGCGAACAAGTCGAGATTCTCCGCGACCGAACGCTCGCGGCAAGGGCTGGGTTTGCCCGGCTCGGTGAGCGTGCCGCGATAATCGCGCGTTTCTTCCGCCGTGAGATCATCCACGTACGCTTTGCCGGCTTGAATCAGTTGCACCGCCCACTGGTACAACTGCTCGAAATAATCGGACGCGTAGTACAGGTGCGCCCCCCACTCGAAACCGAGCCAGCGAATGTCCGCCATGATCTGGTCCACGTACTCTTGCTCTTCCTTCGTCGGGTTGGTGTCGTCGAAACGCAAGTGACACCGCCCGCCGAATTCGGCGGGCAGACCGAAATCAATCGCGAGCGCTTTGGCGTGCCCGATGTGCAAATAGCCGTTCGGCTCGGGCGGAAAGCGCGTGATGACGCGCCCCTGCCATTTGCCGTTCGCCAACTCTTCGGCGACAATCGTGCGGATAAAATCTGGCGCTTGGTCGAGGTTGCTCATACTGCCGTCCCATCAATTCGGTAAATTTGGCAAAGATTCTGCCCACAAAATAGTATACGCAAGAACGGGCGCGCGTCAATTTTTCGCCTTGTCGAGAGCGCGATTTTCGGATATAATCCGCGTCGTTCGATTGACGAATTGACAGGGAGGAACGTTTTGAAGTGGCAAACTTTGCGGCATAACGGTGTCGCCTTTCCGCCGCCGTATGATTTTCGCGCGTTGACGATTCGCATCCAAAACGAACGCGTCGCGCTGACGCCGGACCAAGAAGAAATGCTGATGGCGTGGGCAAAGAAAAAGGACACGCCGTATGTGCTCGATCCGGTATTCCAAAAAAATTTCCTGAACGATCTCAAACTGAAACTGGGCGCGCACTTGACGCAGATCGAATTGACCGATATTGATTTTACCGAACTAGACGCGCTTGCCGACCGCGAGAAAACCGCGAACCTTGCCGACGCCGAGAAAAAGCGCCGCTCCGCCGAACGCAAGCGCGAGCGCGAAGAACTCAAAGCGCAATTTGGCGTCGCGCTGATTGACGGGCACGAAACCGAAGTGGGCGCGTATCTGGTCGAGCCGCCTGGCATTTTGATGGGGCGCGGGCAACACCCGTTGCGCGGCAAATGGAAAGACCGCGTGCGCGCCGAAGACGTGACGCTCAACCTCGACGAGGACGCGCCGATCCCGCCGGGCAACTGGAAAGAGATCGTGCACGAACACGATTCGATGTGGCTGGCGTCGTGGTATGACAAACTTTCCGCCAAACGCAAATACATTTGGCTTGCCGACTCGTCGCATTTGCGGCAGGAACGCGACAAGGAAAAATATCTCAAGGCGGCAAAACTCGAAAAGAACGTCGAACAGGTGCGCGCGGAAATTGCGTTGCGAATGGATTTTGTAGATCGGTCGCGCCGCGCCGAGCTTGACCGCGAACGCGCGGAACTCGCCGCGAAACGGCACGCGCTCGACGAACGGCTCGCCCAAGCCGCCGCCGTGGGCGATGCGGAAACGCGCGCCAAGATCGAAGACCAACTCGCGGCGCTCCAAAAAAAATCGGAGCAACTGGGCACGCGTGAAACCAAAATTCATGCGGACGAAATGAAGACGCGGCAACTCGCCGCCGTGTGTTATCTGATTGATCGCCTGGCGATGCGCGTCGGCGACGAAAAGGACGAAGCGGAAGAGGCGCTCACCGTCGGCGCGTCTACGCTCGGCGTCAAGCACGTGGCGATCACGGAGACGCACATCGAATTTGATTTTCTCGGCAAGGACAGTGTGCGGTGGCAAAAAAACCTGCCGCTCGATCACGCTGGGCAAATTCTCGCGCGCAACCTGCGCGATTTTATGCGCGGCAAACGCGCCGGCGATCCGAACGATCCGAATGATCCTGGCGATCCCATTTTCGACAAGATTGATTCGACGCACGTCAACCAATTTCTGGGGAGCATCGTCGCGGGCTTGACCGCCAAAGTGTTTCGCACGTACCACGCGACGCACGCCGTGCGCGCGTATCTCGCGCGCGAGGGCAAGGACGTGGCGGACGCGCCGAACTATCGCAAGGAGTACATCGCCAAGTTGGCGAACCTGGAGGCGGCGACGGTCTGCAACCACAAGCGCACACCGCCCAAAAACTGGGAAGAGAATTTAGCCAAGCGTGAAATCGAAGTGGCAAAACTGCGCGCGGCAAAACCGGACGTGAGCAAACTGCAAGCGCAGATCGCGCCGCGCGAAAAAACGTTGGCGCACTTGCTCGCGACGCAACCGACGCCGGAAAAATTGCAGGCGCAACTCCAGGCGCGCGCCGATGCGCTGGAGCAACTGCGCGCGGCACACGCCGATCTGCCCAAGTTGGAAGCGGCGCGCGCAGAGAAACAAGCCGCGCTCGCGCATTTGCGCGCGGCGCAGAAACCAGCGCAAGCCGCCGCGCAAACGGCAATCCAGAAAAAGCAAGCCGCGCTCGCCGCGCTCGAAAAGAAAAAACCACCCAAGCCGAAAAAAGCGTTAGCGGCGCACACCAAGCGTTTGCGCGCGGCGCGCAAAGCGTTGGCGGAAACGAAGAAAACGCACGCCGCAAAACTCAAGCGCTTGAAGGCGCGCATCGCGTCCGCGCGGCAAGCGGCGGAGGCGGCGACGAAAACCCAGCGCGTCAAAACACGCAACGTGAGCACGCGGCTCAAGCAAGCGGAAGCCGCGCTCAAACGCGCGCAACAAGCGGTGGAGCACGAACCGCGCCAGCACGCCGCACGCGTCGCGCAAGCGCAAGCGGCGCTGGAAAAAGCGCGGTGCGCGCCGGAAATCGCGCAGCGCAATTTCGAAGAACGCGTCGCGCGCGCGACGTTGCAATTCGATTTGGCGAAACGCACGCGCGATTACAACCTGGGCACCTCGCTCAAAAATTATATTGATCCGCGCGTGTTCAAAGCTTGGGGCGATTACGCCGGCTACGATTGGAAGAAATTGTACACGACGGCATTGCAACGCAAATTCGCTTGGGTGGAACGCGAACACCCGAAATGGACAACCGATGAATCCGCATAACCGCGACGACGTTTGGCAACTGGTGTGCGAGTACACGCAAACCGATTATCTCCGCAAGCACATGCTCGCGGTCGAAGCGGCGATGCGGTGGTACGCGCGCAAATTCGGCGAGGATGAAAACCTGTGGGGCAACCTGGGTCTGGTGCACGATTTCGCATTCGAGAAATTTCCCGAACAGCACCCGCAAAAGGATGGCGAGCTTTTGCGCGCGTTGGGTTGGCCCGATGATTTGGTGCGCGTCGTGTGGGCGCACGGCGACGCGCTCAACTTGCCGCGCACGCGGCTCGTCGAGAAAACGCTGTACGCGGTGGACGAATTGACCGGCTTGGTGATCGCCGTCGCGCGTGTGCGGCCGTCGAAAAAATTGGCGGATGTGGATGTGGTTGCGGTGCAGAAAAAGTGGAAGGACAAGGCGTTCGCGCGCGGCGTCAATCGCGCGGACATTGAGCGCGGCGCGCAGGAATTGGGCGTGCCGCTCGCCGAGCACATCGGCAACGTGATTGCCGCGCTCAACCCGATTGCGCCGACGTTGGGGGTTTAGCCGGGCGCGCTCACAGCACCATTTTTTCGCCGGGCTGGTAACTCCCATCCGCGAAACGCGTCGCGCGAAACGGATTCGCCGCGGCGGCGAGTTTGCCGGTGAGCAAATCCACGCAGAGGCGCGCGCCCGCCGGACTCATCATCACACCGTGCCCGCCGTACGCCGTGTTGAGCCACAAACCTTCCAGCGGGGTCGCGCCGATCAGCGGATTGAGATCGGGCGCTTCAGTGTACTGCCCGGCGACGAGACCCAGGTCGGCGCGTTTGAGCGTTTCGATCACTACATTCCAAAACGGCGTCACGCGTGCCACGCCGGCGAGCACGTGCGCGGGAAAATCCCAATCGGTCGGCACGTCATCGAGCGGCGCACTCGGCGGTTCGGGGCGCGCCCAGCCGAACACCGCGCCTTGCCCTTCGGGTCGCCAGTGCGCGCCGGTGTCCGCATCCACCACCATCGGCGCGGCGCGCGGGATGAGTGCGTGCTTGCCGAGCGTGAGTTGTTGCCGGCGCACATTTTCAAGCGGCAATGCGATCCCCGCTAACTGCGCCAGCGCGCCGGAAAATGGTCCCGCGCACAGGAGCGTGCGCGCCGCGTGAATCTCGCCGCGCGTGGTGCGCGCGCCGATCACCGCGTCGCCGGCGCGCAACAGATCGGTAACCTGGGTCGAGACGAAAAATTGCGCCGCGCTCGCGCGCGCATAGCCGTACGTCAATTCGTGCGCCGAGAGCCAACCGTCGCGTTGACGAAACGTTGCGCCGGTAATTTCCGCCGCGATGTACGGAAAGCGCGCACGGGTTTCCTTCCCCGTCAACAATTCCACATCGTCCAAACCGCACGCGCGCTGTAATTCGGCGCGCGCGCGCGTTTGCGCGTATCCGTCTGGCGCAGTCGTCACGAACAAATAGCCCGGTTGATGCAAGCCAATGTCCGCGCCGGTCAGTTCGCGGAAATTTTCAAACATCGTGATGGACTCTTGCATCAGCGCGACGTTGACACGTTCGGAAAATTGCGCGCGAAATGCGGCGAGACTCGCGCTCGTCGTCAGCTCGCCGAGCGTGGCGCGTTTTTCGACGACGATGGTATGCAAGCCGGCGCGCGTCGCATAAAACGCGGTTGCCGCGCCAATCACGCCGCCGCCGATGATCAAGAGATCGCACGTGGCGCGCGTAGCGGTGGGAATTGAAATGGAAAAACGGTTCATGGGTTAATCAGTTGTTCGGCGCGATACCCGCGTTCGAGGAAATACACCAAGTCGTCGGCATTGTCCTGCAAGTCAATCGGCGTGGTGCCGGTGAGCAACATAAATTCTTGTTCGATCTGCTTTGCCGCGCCGCGCGGGCGAACCTGCGCGCGCTCGAAAGTATTCCAGAACGCGCGCCACAATTCTTGCGCGCGCGCCGGCAAATCTTCGACGCTGACCCTGGATTTGCCGGGCGGATCGATCCGAATCCAGTTTTCGCGCAAAGCACGCACGAGTTGGTACGGGTGCGTCGCGTCCGAATCATCGCAGAGATAGTGAAAGCGCACAGCGGCGTCCACGTACAAATAGTAAATGTCCCACACCATTTCCGGCGCGGCGATCCACGCCACGCCGAACTTGGCGATCAGATCGAACGGATCGGAATAGCCGACGAGCGTGAGATCGTTGGGATCGTTCGTCCAGTCGCTGTAATAGTACGGCTGGTACGATTCGGCGAGCGCGCGGATCGTGGCGAACTGTGCGGGGCGACCGTCGAGGTGTTGCCAGCGCGAGTGCGCGTTGCAACCATACAACCCGGTGTGCGCGTCTTGAAACAGAACCAGGTTGTGTTCGAAATCCTGGCACGCTTCGAGCAGGACGAGACGCGGCTGATGCCCGTGCAAAAAATTGACGGCGTA
>CAIKBD010000453.1 GCA_903825565.1 uncultured Anaerolineales bacterium
ACGAACGCGGAGAAACAAATCATCTGCGTTCGTCTGCGTTTGTCTGCGTCCAAGTTTCGGCGGCGACGTTCGCTCAAAATTTCGACGCACACTCTTGACAGTCGGGTGGGCGTCAAAATTTTGGGTGCGCCACAGAAAATCGGACGCGGACGAACGCGGAGAAACAAATCATCTGCGTTCGTCTGCGTTTGTCTGCGTCCAAGTTTCGGCGGCGACGTTCGCTCAAAATTTCGACGCACACTCTTGACCGCGCCCAAAATCCGGTTTAGAATAATCGTGTAACCTTCGCCACGATGCCGTGCGCCAACCAACCGACGAATCGGCAACGATCTGTCGGTTGCGCTTTTCAACCCAGGCGCAGGCAATCCGCACCCAAACGCAATTCGGTAGGAGGAGACGTTATGAAACCTCGTTTGCTCGTGTGCGCGCTGGGATTGGTTCTGCTGTTCGGCGGCATACGCGCGCCGCGCGCAACAACCGCCGCACCATTCTCCCAAAGCATTGTCGTGAATGCGGTGGACAATGATCCCGACAACAAACTGTGGAACTGCGAAACCAATCGCGTTGCATTTGGCAATACCGAAACGGATCGCTCGCGCTGTTTTTCGTTTCGCTACCAAGTGCCGCCGGGCGGAATTAAAAGCGCCGTCGTGTTAATTGCATTGAGCACGCTCGGCGCAGACCAAGACACGGACGCGACCATCGTCGCAGTGGGCAAGCCCCACACACCGTGCGCGTGGGGGCAAGGCAAAATGCCCGGGTGCGTCGGCTTGCACGGCGGCTTTCAAGGCGTTCACAAAAGTTTGAACCTTAACCTGCTTGACGTTGCTTGCGACAAGAGCGCGCAGGCAACTCCCGAAGCCCAGCGCTTGGTGACCGAACAATTGCAGACCGGCGTCTTGCACATGCTTTTGCAAGATGACACCGCCGTATACAGCGCGCAACTGGTGCTCAACAGCGGCGCACCCAGTTTCCAGTGCGGCGCGTCCACGAGCAACGCCCCGCTCGCCACGCCCGCACCCGCCACGCGTACCACACCGCCCGCGCTCGACAATTTCAATCCGCAACAATTCTTGCCCGAGTTGAACCGATGGTTGACCGGCACCGCCACGCCGCCCGCGCCCAATCAGGGCGGCGCAATGATCGCCACGATCATCGGCGCGGGCTTGCTCACACTCCTCGCCGCATCCAATTACTTGTTCTCGCTCTCATTCTTCACGCGCCAGCCGACAACCGCGCCGCGCCCCGCCTCACTCGCCAAAACTGGCGAGCCGACAACTACGCCGCGCCCCGGTTCGCTCGCCGACGCAGTCGAGCCGACAACTGCGCCGCGCCCCGGTTCGCTCGCCGACGCAGACGAGCCGACAACTAAGCCGCGCCCCGGTTCGCTCGCCGAAGATGCCGCGCGCACCCGCGCACTCCCAGAACCAAATCCCTTGAGCGGCGCGCGCGCCTCCGCAAGCGTCGCCGCGCAACCGCCCAGCGGGGGGGACGATCTGATTAATGCACTCGGCGAACAAGTTGTCGAAGCGATCCCCGATTCGCGCGACACGATTGCCGACGGCTTGGTGGAACAAATCGGCGAGGTGGAAAAACGCCGGCGGATCGAAGCGGAAAAGAAACGCTTGCGGCAAATCGTCGCCGAGAAAACCCAGGCGCACCAAGCCACGGCGGCAGCGCTCAAGCAAGTCATTGATCGCGGCGGCGATTTCGTCGCGGCGCAACATGTGTGGCAACAAGCCGGCGCAGAATTGGAAATCGCAAAACACAACCTCGCGCAATTGCTCAAAGAATTTCCGGACCAGCCGGCATAACAGGAGGCGACCCCATGTCACCCGAAATGTTGCAAACGCTCGCGCCCTTTGTGCCCACTGGGTTTGCCGCGATCATGCTTTTGTTGAGCATCCGCAAAATGAGCGAAGAAGTCTACGTGCCGAAAATCGCGCCGCTGATCACGATTGCCGTTACCGCGCTCGCGGTGTTTGCCTACATCGCGCTCACCCGCACGCCGATCAATTGGACACTCGCCGGCGCACTTGCCGCCGGCGGGTTTGTGCTCGGCGGGCTGGAAGGACAAATGACGCGCCTGGCTTATCGCGGACCGATCATCGTCGGCAAACGCAGCGTGGGCTATCTCGTTTTTTGGGGCTTGGCGTACGTGCTGACGATGCTGTTGACGGCGACCGGCGACAGCGCACTGCACGCGGTCGGCGTGATGACGTTGATGTTCGGACTGGGCATCACTGTCGGCGACAACACCGTCCTGCTCTGGCGGCAACTGTTCCTCAAACGCCCGCCCGCGCCGGCAAGTTTGCCCGCACCCAGACCCAGCACGCCACTCGCCGGCGATCCAACCGGCGAGCGATTTCGCAACGTCGAGAACGAGTACTTGCGTTTGCGCGGGCAACTCGCGGCGGGCCGCATCACCCGCGCGCAACTTGAAGCCACGCTGAAAGAAATGATGTTGCAAGATACGGCGGGGCGCTGGTGGACGCTGGGCGTGAACAGCGGCAAATGGTTCGTCCAGCAAAACGGAACCTGGGTTGAAAGCCCGCCACCCGGCGGCGCAGTCAACGCGCAACCTGGGATCGCCGCGCCACCGCCGCCGCCCGCCGCCGCACTGCCGGCGAGCAACGGCTGTAGCAATTGCGGATGCGTCGTGATGGGCGCGCTCGTGCTGATCTTGTTCGCCGCGCTCGCCGTGACCGCCGGGTACATCGCGCTGGGAACGTTGCGGTAGCGTTCATCAAAATGCCTGCCGCTGTGCGAACCAGCGCG
>CAIKBD010000454.1 GCA_903825565.1 uncultured Anaerolineales bacterium
GGACCAGCAGGTCCAGGGTCCAGTGTTCCTGCCCGGGGGGCGGTTCGCTACACGCCAGCGCAATCAAATACACTTCCTGCTGCGCGTTGAGTGCTGGCTCGCATCCTGAGCGCGGTTTGTCTTCAAGGGCGGCGTTCAGGTCTTTATGGAGATAACGGATGCGCGTGCGCCGCACACTGTCTTCGCTGCAAAAGAGCAATCGGGCAATCGTTTCATCTTTGAACCCGGCACCACGTGGGTTTGAACAACTCATCAAATCCACCCTCGAGCACGCCCAGCAATTCCAGCAACTCTTTTCCATTCTCCTTGCCGATGTGGATGGACTCAAAGAGTACAACGATACGTTTGGTCATTCCGCGGCAGACGAAGCATTGCGAACAATCGTGCAACTCTTCCTGGGCAACTTGCGCGCAGTGGATGCCGTCGCGCGCTATGGCGGCGACGAGTTCGTCGTCTTTTGTCCCGAATTCAATCGTGATGGCACCGAGCGTCTCGTCACGCGACTACGCGCGGCAATGACGGTTGCCCCGCTCTCGCTCAGTTTCGGCGTCGCAACTTTTCCAGAGGACGGCAACACGGCGACTGCGCTCATCAGCATTTCCGACCAAAGACTCTATGCGGCGAAGGCGCGACAGCACGCGCGTCAGCGCCCGGCCGAACCATCCACCCGATTGCTTGTGTATTGACTGCAAATGTGCGATGTTTCCTCCGCTCCACCAGTCATTCACGAGTTCAAGCGACGCATCATGAAAACGGCAATATATTCTTATCCTACGAGGTTGAATGAATGGCTCGTGCATCGTGGCGCACTAATCCGTTTGCGCTAATTGTGTTGGTATGGCTTGGGATTGTTTTGTATGCTGGATTTCAAGTGCCAGGTATTTGGATAGAGATCACCGTCATCGCCGCATTAGGCGGCGCGCTGGTTTTCGGCTTGCGCTGGTTAGAGCAAAGCTACCGTCGAACCTGGGTCATCCATATGTTTTCTTTCCTTGCGGCGCTGTTGAGCACTGCGCTATACTATCTGCTCAAAGATGCAATGCCGCACATGGAGTTTCTCTTCACCTTGACGGTGATTGCCATCAGCGTGCGGCTGGGACTAGTCGCTGGACTCGTTGCCGCATTCGTGTCGCTTTTGGGAGATTTGAGCGTCAACTGGATTTACGAACCAACGCTAATCTCTGAATCTGTGATGCAGGGCGTCTTTTTGTTTGTCGCCGCACTCGTCGTTGGTTCAGTTGCCGAGTCGCGCGAAAAGGCGTTTGCCGCTCAAGCGCGCTTGGCGGAAGAGAACGCGCGTCAAGCCGAGTCGCTCGCGCAAATGGTGAAACAACTAGAGCGAACATGGCAATCCACGCTCGTCGCGCTTGCCGCCGCGCTGGATGCGCGCGATCGCGAGACGGCGGGGCATTCCGCGCGCGTGACCGCACTCGCCGTAAAAATCGCGAAACAAATGGGCTTGGACGATGAGCCATTGAAATTTGTTCGCTGGGGCGCGCTGATTCACGACATTGGCAAGATTGGCGTGTCCGACGCGATTCTCTGCAAACCAGGCGCGCTCAATGATGCGGAATGGACAGAGATGCGACGGCATTCTGAAATTGGATATGCGATGCTCAAGCACATTCCATTCTTGCATTCCGCGCTCGATATTGTGCGGCATCACCACGAACGCTATGACGGCAAGGGTTATCCGCTCGGACTCGCAGGCGAGGCAATTCCGCTCGCGGCGCGCATCTTTGCCATCGCCGACACGTACGATGCGATGACGAGTGATCGCCCCTATCGCAAAGCGCGCTCGCATGAAGATGCGCTCGCCGAGATTCGTCGGTTGGCGGGCGCACAATTTGACCCACGCGTGGTTGAGATGTTTCTTGGATTGTTCCCCAAGTTGCCTCCGCCTGTTGGCGTAATGACGATGCGCCGTTCGGCGGACGCTTTTCTCGATACACGGTGATACAATTGCATTATCACTGAAGGCACACATGAAAGAAACAACCTTGGAAATCGGAAATTGGAAATCGGTCCTCGACGCGCAGTGCATCGAACATTGCTTGATGCAAATGCGCGGCGTACATCATGCCGATGCAAATTTTATGAGCGGTACGGCGACCGTTCATTTCGACGAAACTGAAGTGTCCATCGCCGAGATGAAAAAGATGCTAGACGAACATGGATTCGAGTGCATGCAATCCATGCCGCGCCATCTCGTTAAAGACACTGACCCGCCTGCCGCGACAATGCCGATGGATCACACCGCGCATATGGCGCACACAGGACACGCGATGCCAATGCCGACTTCGCCTGCGAAAAAAACCGAACACGCGGAGCACGATATGTCGGGAGAGATGGCGGGCATGGCGCACGAGATGGGACACGGCGCGGGAATGACGATGGATGCGATGGTGCGCGATATGCGAAATCGCTTTCTCGTCGCGCTCGTTTTTGCAGTTCCAATTTTTCTCTACTCGCCCCTCTTCACCGATGTTTTCAAAATCGTTTTACCTGTGCCGTTTGGAACAAGCAACAAACTGTTTTCGTTCCTGCTTGCCGCGCCACCCATTATTTACAGCGGATGGATTTTCTACATCGGCGCGTGGCGCGCATTGCAAAATCGAACGCTGAATATGGCAGTGCTCGTCGCACTCTCGGTCCTGGCGGGCTATCTCTTTAGCATCGCCGCAACCTTTCTGTTCGAGAGTGAAGTGTTCTACGAAGCGTCCGCATTGTTACTCGTCTTTGTTTTGCTAGGTCACTGGCTCGAAATGCGCGCGCGGTCAAGCGCATCGCAAGCAATTCAAGCGTTGCTCAATCTCGCGCCGCCGCAAGCGACCGTCATTCGGAATGGTCAAGAAATCGAAATTGCAACTGCGGATGTACTTGCCAATGACATCGTGCTGATTCGACCAGGGAACAAAATTCCTGTCGACGGAGTCGTCGTCGAAGGTGCATCGTCGGTAGACGAATCGATGATTACGGGCGAGTCGTTGCCCGTAACGAAAAAAAACGGCGACGTGGTGATTGGCGCAACGATCAACAAAACAGGAACGTTCAAATTTAAGGCAACGAAAGTGGGGGCGGACACCGCGCTCGCGCAAATCGTCAAACTCGTCCAGACCGCGCAGAACTCGAAAGCGCCTGCACAACGCTTGGCGGATCGCGCCGCGCAGTGGCTCGTCGCTGCTGCGATTGGATTTGGCACACTGACCTTTCTGGTGTGGTTTTTCTTCGGCGCGCGTTTTGTGCCAGCGGGTACGACGCCGTTCATATTTGCGTTGACACTCGCAATTACGGTCGTCGTCATCGCCTGCCCCGACGCCCTGGGTCTAGCAACACCAACCGCAGTAATGGTCGGCACGGGACTCGGCGCACAGAACGGCATCCTGTTCAAGAACGCGACCGCGCTGGAGCAAACGTCAAAGGTCAGCGCGATCATTTTCGACAAAACTGGAACGCTAACGCGCGGACAACCCGAAGTGACGGACATCGTGGTTGCCTCGAATCCAATTACAGCGGATGAACTATTGAAACTGGTTGCGTCAGTGGAACAATCGTCTGAGCATCCACTCGCGCAGGCGATAGCGGGCAAGGCGAAAGCGCAAAACCCGGCTCTGCTCGAAGCGATAAATTTTGATGCGATCCCAGGTCATGGCGCAAAGGCAACCGTCGAGGGTAAAAGTGTATTGGTCGGTAATCGCAAGTTGATGAGCGATAACAAAATCGCATTCGATGGCTTGACACAAACGGCGGATTCGCTGGAAGGCGCAGGGCGCACGGTCGTGTATGCGGCGATTGATGGAAAGCTCGCGGGACTGATTGCAATTGCGGATGCCCCGCGCGATACATCGAAAGCCGCGGTTGCAAAATTACGCGCGCTGGGTATTCAAGTCGCAATGCTCACGGGCGATAATCGCACGACGGCGGAACGCATTGCGCAGGAACTGGGAATCGAAACCGTGTTCGCCGAAGTTCTGCCTGGACAAAAAGCGGACAAGGTGAAGGAATTGCAATCCCAGGGTAAGCAAGTGGCAATGGTGGGGGATGGCATCAACGATGCGCCCGCGCTCGCGCAAGCGGACGTGGGCATCGCGATCGGCGCAGGCACGGATGTTGCGATGGAAGCGGCGGATGTGGTATTGATGAAGAGCAATCCGTTCGACGTCGTCAAAGCGATTCAACTATCGAAAGCGACCGTCAGTAAGATGAAGCAGAATTTGTGGTGGGCGGCAGGCTACAACACGATTGCGTTTCCCATCGCGGCGGGTGTGTTCTATCCCGCATTTGGTTTGATCCTGCGACCCGAAATCGGCGCGATTGCGATGAGCGGAAGTTCGCTCATCGTCGCAGTGAACGCGTTGTTGCTCAGGCACACCAAGTTAAGCGAGTGAATAAAAAAAGGGAGTGGTGTTCAACCACTCCCTTTTTGATTCGATTTACATTCGCATTGCCATCGGCAACATAAACAGATAGAGATTCACAACGCCGAGCAACGCGATCAAAATGGCAAAGGGCGTTAGTGTGACCCAACGCTTGCC